>SYGW01000042.1 GCA_005800255.1 Nitrospiraceae bacterium
CCGTCGGCGATATCGAGAGCCTGCCCTTCCTCGAAGCGATTCGCCAGATGCCCTACGATGTGGGCCGCGAGAACGTGCTCTACGTCCACCTCACGCTGGTGCCCTATATCGGCGCAGCAGGCGAACTGAAGACCAAGACGACGCAGCATTCCGTCAACAAGCTGCGGGAAATCGGTATCCAGCCCCATATCCTTCTCTGCCGGACCGACCGCTATCTGCCGCCGGAGCTCAAGGACAAGATCGCGATGTTCTGCAACGTCGAAAAAGATGCGGTGATCACGGCCAAGGATGTGGATACGATTTACGAAGTGCCGATCGTGTTCCGGAAGGAAGGGCTGGACGAACTGGTCGTGCGCCTGCTCCATCTGGAGACCGGTCCGCCGAACCTGCGCGAATGGGATGCGATGGTCCAGAAGATCAAGTATCCCAAGCATGAAGTTTTCATCGCCCTGGTCGGCAAGTATGCGGGCTTGAAGGAATGTTACAAGAGCCTCGCGGAATCGCTCGTGCATGGCGGTATCGACCATGAAACGAAGGTGAATATCCAATGGATCGAGTCGGAGGACATCGAGCGGAATGGCACCGAGCGGATCTTGCGCGAGGTCGATGGCATCCTGGTGCCGGGCGGGTTCGGTTCGCGCGGGATCGAAGGCAAGATCGCCTCGATTCGCTATGCCAGAGAACATCAGATCCCATTCTTCGGCCTCTGTCTGGGTATGCAATGCGCGACGATCGAATTTGCGCGGAGCGTGGCGGGATTGGCCGGAGCCAATAGCGCGGAGTTCGACGAGGCCACTCCCTATCCCGTCATCCATTTGATGTCGGATCAGCAATCCGTCAGCGACAAGGGCGGGACGATGCGGCTCGGCTCCTATCTCTGTAAGCTCGGAGAGGGGACCCTGGCTCAAAAAATGTACGGGGTGAACGAAGTGCGTGAGCGCCATCGGCACCGGTACGAATTCAACAACGCCTACGGCGAACAGTTGACCGCCAAGGGCCTCGTGCTGAGCGGGCTGTCGCCGGATGGCCGGCTGGTCGAGATCGTCGAGTTGAAAGATCATCCCTGGTTCCTGGCGACGCAGTTCCACCCGGAATACAATTCACGGCCCCATCGGCCGCACCCATTGTTCAGCGGGTTTGTGGGAGCAGCATTGCGGCGCAAATGCGGCCTCTGAGGCGGGATGCTGAAACCGGCTTTCAGCTTCGTTCTCGGGCCGACAAAATCCTCAACGTACCCAGAGGGTGCGACTTCGGTTTTGTCTCGCCTGCGGCCCCGCTGAAAGATCAGTTTGCGCATCCTGTAGTTTGCGAAAGGCTAAGATGAGGCACGAAGTCGAGATAGGAAATTTCACAGTCGGGGCTGGCCATCGGCCGTTTTTGATTGCCGGGCCCTGTGTCATCGAGAGCGAAGCGCTTGTGCTGGAGATGGCGGCTTGCATCGCGGAGATCGCCAAGTCTCTGGGCGTGCCCTACATCTTCAAGGCCACTTTCGATAAAGCCAACCGGACTTCTATCAATTCCTACCGCGGACCAGGCCTTGAAAATGGCCTGGCGGTGCTGAAGAAGGTCAAGGGTCAGCTGGGTCTTCCGATCCTGACGGACGTCCATACGGAAGAGCAGGCGACCGAGGCAGGAAAGATCGTGGACGTGCTCCAGATTCCCGCCTTCCTCTGCCGTCAGACCGACTTGCTCATCGCAGCGGCCAAGACCGGCAAGGTCGTGAATGTGAAAAAGGGCCAGTTCCTTTCGCCCCCGGAGATGGGCAATGCCGTAAAGAAAGTGGAAGAGTCGGGAAACAAGCGGATCCTCCTGACGGAGCGAGGTTCGTCCTTCGGCTACAATAATCTCGTCGTGGATATGCGCTCCTTTCCCATGTTGCGGAGCTTCGGCTACCCGGTCGTGTTCGATGCGACCCATAGCGTGCAGTTGCCCGGCGGCGGGGGCACCAAATCCAGTGGTCAGCGCGAATTCGTTGAGCCCCTGGCCTGCGCAGCTGCCGGCGCCGGAGTCGATGGCTTCTTCATGGAAGTGCATCCCAACCCTGACGAGGCCCTTTCGGACGGACCGAATATGGTGCCGCTCCATCAACTTAAAGCTTTGCTAGAACGGGTCCTACGGATATGCGACGCAGCACAACCGCACAAGTAGCCAAGTCGAAGGCGACCAAGCCCTCGCCGTCAAAGGGCGGAACCAGCCTGGAGGTCGGTCGTCGCGTGTTGGCAATCGAAGCCCGCGCGGTCCAGGCTATGGTGCAGCGGCTCGATAGCGCCTTCTCCGAAGCGGTAGATCTATTGTATCAATGCAAGGGCAAGGTCGTGGTTTCCGGCATGGGCAAGTCCGGTTTGATCGGACAGAAGATCGCCGCCACGATGGCCAGTACCGGGACTCCGTCGTTTTTTCTCCATCCGGCCGAAGGGCTCCACGGCGATCTCGGCATGTTGGCGCGCGGCGATGTGCTGATCGGGATCTCGAACAGCGGAGAGACCCAGGAAATTCTGCAGCTCCTGCCCTTCATGGAGCGGATGGCCATTCCTGTCGTGGCGATCGTCGGGCGCATGGGGTCCACCCTGGGCAAAACGAGCGATGTCGCGCTGGACGTGTCCGTTGCAGAGGAGGCCTGCCCCCTGGGACTCGCGCCGACGGCGAGCACTACCGCGACCCTCGCGATGGGCGATGCTCTGGCCGTGGCCCTGCTCGAAAAACGCGGCTTCAAGGAGCGTGACTTTGCGCAGTTCCATCCAGGCGGCACCTTGGGACGGCGGCTGCTGGTGAAGGTGCGTGACTTGATGCATGTCGGGGCGGAGCTTCCTCAAGTGAAGGAGACGGCCTCAACGTCGGCAGCCTTGCTGGAAATGTCGGCCAAGAAACTCGGCATGACGACGGTCGTCAATCGTGCCGGCGCGCTGGTGGGCATCATTACAGACGGAGACCTGCGCCGGTTTATCCAGCAGGGCGGTATTTTTTCCAAGGGCACAGCCGGATCCTTGGCCTCGCGCCAGCCCAAACTGATCGGGCCGGATGAACTGGCAGCCAAGGCGGTCGAAATGATGGAGCGCTATTCCATCACGACGCTCGTCGTGGCGGAAAATGCCAAGCGCATTGTCGGGGTCGTGCATCTGCACGATCTACTCAGGCACGGCATCGTATAGCGGGATGCTGAAAAAGTCCGCCAGCTTCGTTCTCGGCTCATCGAAATCCTCAGCGTACCTAGGGGGTACGCCTCCGGTTTCGACTCGCCTGCGGCCTTGCTGGACAAACTTTTTGAGCATCCTATTGGATTGTTCGGTAGTGGCGGCATAATAGTTTTGTCCGAAACCGGTCAACTGAATGGGGCACGAATGAGTCGCCTGCCGGCAGCATGGAAATTAGTCGGACAAGAATCGTTCAACCTTCCGAACTTCATTACGCTCACCCGCATTCTCTTGATCCCTGTGTTCGTCGTGCTTTTTGCCACGCCGACCCCGGACCGCTCCCTCAGTGCGGCCCTCATCTTCGTCATCGCAGCGGGCACTGATCTATTGGATGGGTATCTGGCCCGCCGGAACGGCCAAGTCACCATACTCGGAAAGCTGCTCGATCCCATCGCCGATAAGCTGCTGGTCCTTTCTGCTTTGATTCTCCTGGTCAACGTCGATCGCGTGAGCGCCTTGGTCGCGATTTTGATCATCGCGCGCGAGGTGGCCGTTACGGGTATCCGCGCCATTGCCGCCAGCGAAGGGATGGTGATCTCGGCTGAGACGATGGGCAAGTACAAGATGGCGCTGCAGGTCGTGGCGATTGTGCTCTTGATTCTTGAAGGCACTTTTTTGTCCGATTTCGGCAATCTGCACCTGGCCGGCATCGCCACGCTGTATCTCTCGCTGGTGCTGGGCTATGTGTCAGGCGGGCAGTATGTATGGAGTTTCTGGAAGCAGGTCGTAGCCAAGGGGCTGTAGCCGTTAGACGTGAAACGTAAGGTGTGAAACGTGGGGTGAGAAGTTCGCAAGATTTTTTTAGTATTCGATAGGGATGGTCGCATTGGTGTTATTCTCCTTTAGGTCGCGGAAAATTCCATGGACATGAGTTGGTTGGTGGTCAGTCTCGTGGTTGCCGGCTATTTGCTGGGGGCCGTGCCATTTGGCGTGGTCGTGTCCAAGGCGATGGGTCTGCCGGATCCTCGCACGGTCGGGAGCAAGAACGTCGGTTTTACCAACGTGTTGCGCGTGTCCGGTAAGAGGGCCGGCATCCTGACCTTGATCGGGGATATGGGCAAGGGCTGGGCGATGGGCTTCGCGGCGCATCAGTTGCTGCAAGACGAATGGACCATCCTGCTCGTGGCGCTCGCGCCGATCCTGGGGCATCTCTGCTCTCCCTTTCTCGGGTTCACCGGCGGCAAGGGAGTGGCGACAGCCCTTGGCTCGGTCATCGGTGTGGCCCCGCTTATCGGCTTCATTTTGCTGCTCATTTGGCTCGGCGCCGTCGCCCTGTGGCGCTATTCCTCCGGCGGGGCGCTCACAGCCTTTGCGTTCTTTCCCCTCATCGCGGTCTTGGTCCATCCAACGGTGGAGTTCGTCCTCTTCTCCGTCATCGTCAGCAGTCTTATCGTGGTGAAGCACCGGGGAAATATCGAGAGGCTGTGGAAGGGAGAAGAAAGCAAAATAGGGGAACGGAAGAACTGACAGACCCTTTCCGCCGCCCCGGTTCACCTCTCACCTTTTACGTTTCACAGCCTCAAGGTGCTTTCCCCTGGTGAAAGGGGTATTCTGCCGCGGCCACACGAGACTGCCATGCAAACGACACGACGCTGGATTCCTCTGCCGCTCTATACGCAAGTGCTCATCGCCGTGGCTTGCGGCGCGTTGCTAGGAGCCATCTTCGGTCAGGAGCCCTATTGGGGCGGCCTGCGCAACGAGCAGTTGGGCAAGCTCGGCCTATTCGTCGTCACCCTGCTCAAGACCCTCGCGATCCCGCTCATTTTCTTTGCGATCCTCGATGCGCTTATCCGCACCAGCCTCCCGTTGCGCCAGGGAGGCAAACTGCTTGTCATTTGCTTCGTCAACGTTTCCGTCGCCATGACGATCGGCCTCACGATCATGAACACCTGGCAGCCTGGTCAGGCCTGGTACGGCCATGTCGACGATTTGCTGCACTTCGTGCCGGCCGTCACGCCGTCGTCGGGGCATCTGGCGACCATCCAGGCCGGGTCGCAGAGCCCCCTCGAATATCTCGTCTCTTACATTCCCCGCACCATCCTGGCACCGTTTTCCAGCAACAACATCATCGGCGTGGTCCTTCTCGCCCTGGTCCTCGGCGCCACGTTGCGCCGTTTGCTGAGCCGTGCAGGCCGCGAGGGCGGGGCGGTCTCTGCTTTGGCGCGGGCCATTGAGCGAGTTTATGGCTGGCTTGTGCAGATCCTCGGGTGGATCATCCTCGCCGTGCCGCTTGCCGTCTTCGGCGTTGTCGCGCAGGTCGTCGGTAAGGCGGGTATCGGCGTTTTCTCGGTCCTGTGGATTTTCCTCGCCGCCATGCTTGCAGGGCTTGCTGTTCATGGACTCGTCTACTATCCGCTCGTTGCCTGGCTGGTGGGGAAGAAGTCGCCCAAGGTCTACCTGGGGCAGGGGGCCGATGCGATCATGACCGCCATGTCCTGCAACAGCAGCCTCGCCACTGTGCCGGTCACGCTCCGGTGCCTCGACCGCATGCAGGTCTCGCCGCAATCCTCACGCCTCGCCGCCTGCATCGGCACGAACCTCAACAACGACGGGGTCACCCTCTACGAAGCGATGGCGGCGCTCTTCCTTGCCCAAGCGCTGGGCTTCGATTTGCCGATGGCGAATCAGCTGCTGATCGTCGCAGCCTCGATCATTGCGGGGGCTGGCGTGGCCGGCATCCCGGAAGCAGGGTTGATCGTACTGCCGCTTGTCCTTTCAGCCGCGGGCCTGCCGACCCATGTCATCGTCGCAGCCATTCCTCTCATCATGACCGTGGATTGGATTATTGCGAGAGCCCGCTCCGGCGTGAATGTCATGAGCGATATGCTTGTCGCTATTCTCCTTGATCGAGGCCGTTGATCTGGAGAGACAGAGGGATAAGATCAACTGGGGGGAGCCGATGAAACGTGACCGCCAGGTAGGAATGGTGAAAACGTCCTTTCCTTTGTCGAAGGTCTCCCGTCTGCTTGAGCCTGGGCCGGTCGTGCTGATCACCACTGCCGGCAAAGGGAAGGCCAACATTATGGCCCAGTCGTGGCACATGATGATCGAGTTCGACCCGCCGCTGGTAGGCTGTGTGATCAGCAACCGGAACCATTCGTTCAGCCTGGTGAAGGCGGCCAGGGAATGTGTCATCAACATCCCGACGGTGGAATTGGCCGCAGAGGTGGTGGGCTGCGGTAACACGTCTGGGCGCAGGACCGACAAGTTCAAGAAGTTTGGCCTGACGCCGGTGGCCGCGTCCTGCGTCACGGCGCCGCTCATCCAGGAGTGTTATGCCAATCTCGAGTGCCAGGTCGTCGATATGAGGCTGGCGGCCCAATACAATATCTTCATCCTCGAAGTGCTCAAGGCCTGGGTCGATCCTTCTCAGAAACAGCCCAAGACGATGCACCATCGCGGAAAGGGCACCTTCATGGTGGCAGGTAGAACGATCACATTGCCCTCCAAGATGAAACAGGCTCAGGGGAAAATGGACCGGGAGCCTTTTTCACCGAAGATCGCTATACTCCTGCCATTGTGTCGAGTGTGATCGCCTGTTGGCTGTGACGGGACCGTCTTCGGGCACGTACAGTGTACAATTCACTGAGTCATTAATAGTTTTCACTGCTCTGCGAGGAGGTGCGCGATGCCGGCAATGGATGCTCTGATGCAATACGTCATCCGCTATGGGTTTCAAATGCTGGGCGCGGTGATCGTATTCGGGGCTGGTGTGCTGATTGCCCGTTGGGCTGGCAGGTTGACGCAGCGGTGGCTCGATCGCCAGGACATGGAGCCGCCGGTTCGGATGTTGTTGTCGAAGGCCGTGCAGATCGTGATCCTGCTCTTTGCGACCATGGCGGCGTTAGGCCAGTTGGGCGTGCAGATTGCGCCGCTGCTTGCTTGCCGGCATCGGGGTGGCAGGACTCGGCGTCGGGTTGGCGCTGCAAGGAGTGTTGAGCAACCTCGTGGCAGGATTTTCCATTATCTTCACCAAACCCTATCGGGTGGGGGAGCATATCTCGATTCTGGGTGTGCAGGGGGATGTCGTCGCCATCGGGATCTTTTCAACTACGTTCCTGCATCCTGACCGTTCACGCATCGTCCTGCCCAACCGTAAAGTGGTGGGGGAGATCCTGCATAATTTCGGCACGGTTCGCCAACTCTATCTTCAAGTCGGCGTGGCCTATCGCACGAACTTGACCGAGGCGCTTGCGCTCGTGCGTGAGATCCTGGCTCAGAATCCCGATGTCCTCGTTGATCCAGCCCCCGTGGTCGGGATCTCCCAATTGGGCAACTCTGCTATTACGATCTCCATCTCCCCCTGGACCTCGGTCGCCAACTTTGTGAAGGTGCAGGGGGAATTGAACCGGGCCATCATTGAACGGTTCCGCGCAGCCCAGATTGAGATTCCGTTCCCGCAGCAGGAAGTCAGACTGCTGTCGCAGGTGTGAGTGGTGGAGGGGAAAGTGGGCGTCTGGTCTGTTTCGTCGGCCTGATCGGAAGCCTCACGGGAGGAGCCGGGCAGGCAAAACAGACCGGAAAGACCGGATGGGCAAGCAGGGCAAACCGGGCCTTTTCGGACGTAAATTCATGGACAATATAATTAAGTCATTGATTATATTGAAATATTCATTCTTCTTTCGCGTGGAAGTTCATGATATGCTTTGTGGGCTGCTTTCTTGGTCGTCATGGGCTCTCCCCTGGCGTAAGAAAGACGGGGGGGTGATGTGGCCATCACCTCCCCATTTTTTTGTCTTCAGGTTTTTTGGGGTTCGTGATTCCAG
>SYGW01000043.1 GCA_005800255.1 Nitrospiraceae bacterium
CAAGGACGTGCTCTACCAACTGAGCTACGTGGGCCAACACTGCATGCCTTCTTCCGCCGCGTCCATCGTATTCGCTCTGAGTCGAGTCAGCTCGGACTGGAGCGGGCGATGGGATTTGAACCCACGACAGCCAGCTTGGAAGGCTGGAACTCTACCACTGAGCTACGCCCGCCCGTCGTCTGCCCACACTCGATCCTCACAGATGCACACACCGCACTCAATCAAGCTTCCAGTCCCACAGGCCTACATGGTGGGCAGGCAAGGATTCGAACCTTGGAAGCCGATGGCAACAGATTTACAGTCTGCCCCCTTTGGCCACTTGGGTACCTGCCCGAAACGCCATGCATGACAAATCTATATGCACAATGACCGACTTCTTTTTCATCGTACGATGAGGAAAGAAGAGTAAACCGGTCCACGCACTTCTCCTCTCTCCTTACAAGTAAGGATTTAAGTGGGGAAATGCGGGCACGGCCTTGTTCAGGAAACGCTCGATTCTATTGATCAAGTTCTGCGAAGTCAAGGGCCAAAATCAGAATAGTCTCGTTTCTCTCTGCCAGCCTCTCGCCCCATTGCCCCGCCTGGCTTCGCCTCACTCCTGGCTCGCGACACGGCCAGCCCGCGCCAACCCCATTGCGGCATGAATATCCCAGAGATATTTCAGGGTGTTAGAGAAGGAGGCTCCTGGCCCTCACATTGCCCCTGGCGCTTACCTCCCTCCTCCGGCCAGGAAAATGCCGCGGCGGCACGGGCGAGAAGACCCGGGGAAAATCCCATGACATCCTTCATGAGTACCGCCGCCTCCCGAGAGGAGAGCCGCGATGCGGCGGCCAGATATCGCTTTTGAGCCACAATCCTCTCCTGCGGATCCTCCGGCTCGTAATACCCGCGGAGGATTCCGCCTCTCTCGGCAACCCTGAGACGACGCACCCATTCATCCTGACTTTTCCCCGGCTTCTGAATCGATAGCCCTGCGCCGTTCGTCACTTCCAACTGATTCCAGACCATCCACCCGACAAACACCGCCCAGGTTTCATTGAGCGCCTCCCAGGACTCGCGTTCACTTAAAAACCGTTCCTCTGTTTCGCCCTTCCTCTGTACCACCGGCGTGATCAGCACCGCTCCGTAGTGACAATCCTGCTGCTGCCTCGCAAACGCGAGGATGGAATCGGATTGAGCCGCAGCCGCTGTGACCAGGTAATCGATATAGGCGTGAAACAATTCATGGTACAGCGTTTCGATCTCCGCATGAGTGAGTCGCCCGAGGGGACGCAACGTAGCGCCGGCCCCATTAAAGGACAGGACGCGGTTGAGCACCATCCGATGCTCGCCGAGATGATACTCGGCAGCATAGGTCCGCAAATCATCGAACTCGAACTGGACGAAGCCGGGCGGGACCGCGTGAAGAAACTTGGTCGGAAGACCGAGCCCCTCTGCTTCACCGAGCAACTGCATCCACATCCGGCCGGCCAACGGCGGACGCTCTTCCGACAGCCCAACAGCAGGCGCAACGAGCAATCCACCCAGAAGGACGCCCATCGCGAACATTGTACGCAACGCCTGCACCATGAGAGTGATCCACGCCGACATTGAGAGGACTACGACAGGGGGAACCGGTCACACATAGCGATCATCGCGAGAATACCCATCAGGCCGTCCGCCTTCCTCCATCAGAGCCAACTGATCTAACAGCGCAGGCGACACGGGATCCAGAAAGCGGGAGGGCTTGGATAGGACCATGCCGCTGCCCCGATCAAACACATTGATGGGATAGGTCAGGTACAGATGACGCTTGGCTCTCGTTACAGAAACATAAAAAAGCCGCCGCTCCTCCTCCAGCTCCTCGTCTTCACCGAACGAGTAGACCGACGGAAACCGTCCATCCACGATCCAAATAACGAACACACATTGCCACTCCAACCCCTTGGCGGAATGGATCGTAGACAGCACGAGCCGTTCGGGATCGCGATCCGGCGTCTCACCGCCCGTAGCATTTCCATCCGGCGGCTCCAACGCCAAATCCGACAAGAACGTTTCGAGCTCCTGATACCGCTCCGCAATCGTCTGCAAATGATCTAGATCCCTCATACGCTTGGGGTAGTCGTCGTACTGCTCCTTGAAAATCGGCAAATAATATTCCGAAATCTGATTCACCAGATGGGCCGGATGCAGATCGTCAAGCCCGGCAAGACTTTCGAGCGTCAGACCTAAATCCTTCAACCCCTTCCCCGACCGTCCCGTCATTTCCAGCAGGGCCTTATATGGGCTAGGCGATTTCACGATCGCAGACATAACGTCCTGCGCCTTCTTAGGCCCGACCCCCTCGATGAGCATCAGCACGCGATGCCAGCTGACAGCATCCGAAGGATTGGCCACCACACGCAAATGGGCCAGCAGATCCTTCACATGAGCCGTTTCGACAAATTTGCCCCCGCCACGCTTAATAAAGGGCAGCCCGTGACGCGAAAGCTCGATTTCCAGGTCGAACGAGTGAAAGCTCGAACGAAACAGGACCGCCATTTCACTAAGCGGGACCCCTTCCTCCCGCAGCTCCAATATCTTCTGCGCAATGAAACGCGATTGGGCATTCTCGGCCCCCGCCGCCGCCAGCGTCGGCAACGGCCCGTCCAGCTTCCTTGTGAACAGGCGCTTGGTATATTTCTCCGTCGCCTCTTCGATAATGGCATTCGCCAGATTCAGGATCGGCTGGGTACTGCGGTAATTTTCTTCCAGCTTATAAATCACGGTGCCGGGGAACAGCGACGGAAACTCCATGATGTTCTTGAAGGTCGCGCCACGGAACGCATAGATCGACTGCGAATCATCGCCGACGACCATGACGTTCTGGTGAGTGGAAGCCAGATGTCTAATGACGTCCGCCTGCAGGCAATTGGTGTCCTGATACTCATCGACCAGAATGTAGCGGTATAGGGATGAGATCGTCCGCCGGACCGATTCATCCTCCACCAAGAGCTGCCGCAGCAACACGAGCAAATCGTCGTAATCCACCAGCTTGTCCCGACGCTTCGCCGCCTGGTAGCCCTTCTGCAACTGCTCCAACGCGTCCAAATGACCGGAAAAATGGTCGAACTCTTCAACCACAATCTCGGCGAGCGTCCGCAACGTATTCTCGGACTTGCTGAACATCTCCGCGATCGTGCCCTTGCGGGGAAACCGCTTATCCTTTTCGTGCAAGCCCAGTTGCGCACGGACCAAGGCGATCAAATCTTCGGCATCGCCCCGATCGAGAATCGTAAAGCCCGGCTCCAATCCGATGGCCCGGCCATAACGCCGGAGCAACATATTGGCCACGGAATGGAAAGTGCCGCCGCGAACCCGCTCGCTACGGACGCCGATCAACTCGCCGACCCGTTCGAGCATCTCCTGGGACGATTTTCTCGTAAAGGTCAGCAAGAGAATATGGGAGGGATCGATCCCCGAGTTGATCAAATAGGCCACGCGATAGACCAGCGTCCTGGTCTTGCCGCTCCCGGCTCCGGCAATAACCAAAGCCGGCCCTTCGCCCGCGATCACAGCCGCAAGCTGTTGGGCATTCAGCGCCGCCGCATAGTCAATGGAGAGGGCGGGAGCTGGCCCCTGGTCCGGCGACCGTTTCAATACATAAGGAGTGCTGTCTCGATTCATGTAGCCGCTCGTGAGGTGGTCGGGCTGTATAGCACACTGAGGGGGTCCTTTCAAACGAACCAACCGGTCCCGGTCGGCACTCATCGATCTATCAGCGTACCATGCAGACAACCCTTGGAGAGCGAGCAGCAACCTGTATATAATGACACTTCTTTTTTGCGAGGTCATTGTGGGAACGTCAAAAAATCCATACAGCGAACAACTCCGCGGGATTGCCGAATTGATCCTGGCCGTCGCGGGCGAATCCGTGACCGTCATGAAGCGAACTGCCCCCGAGCGGGCCTTGAAACTGAAGCGCCACGAAGAATGGGAAATCTATCTGGAATTTCTCAAGGTGATGTTCAATCTCACAGACCGGCTCTCCATCTTGTTCTTGCCGATCAAAGAGCAGC
The DNA here is from genome assembly GCA_005800255.1 of Nitrospiraceae bacterium. The sequence continues at coordinate 4,038 of SYGW01000043.1, forward strand.
CTCAGTTCATGGACAGCCTGGAGGACGCCGTCACCCTGCAATTGAAAAACGTGCTTGAACCGGCATTTGGCACCGGCGCCGACCAAACAGAGATCATGCTGACCGTCGGCGCGGCGGTGGCGGAAAGCCGGCAGACCTATGAGCGCTACCGTTTCCTGGTCACCGAGAGCAACCCTGCGAAGGATGAGATGTTGAAAGACTTCGGCGGACGAGTCGCCGATGCCATGGGCATCCCGGGCAATGCGCAAGTCTCCTCCGCCGCCACGCTCTGTGCGAGCGCCGCGATTCCTGCCATCAAAGCTATCTTAGCCGGAGACGCGGCGCCAGCCACCGTCGGGGCTGCCAGCCCATCAATCGCGACAACCTCCGCCGCTCCAACAGCCACCGCGCTACCAGAGTCCCAGGGGCCGACAGGGACGGAAATCAAGCTCGTCAGCGTCATGTCGACCATCACAGGAGAAGAAGTCGAAACTCGCTGGGGCCTGCACCCGCGATTCCGGCAGGATCTCCCTCCCGATGACGCGCAACAACTCACCAAGCTCATGAATCGAGTAGCGAAAATCCTGGGCGAACGCTACGCCTCCGTAGCCTTCTCCGACGAATGGACGTCCTGGCATAAAGCCGGCCACGCCTAACCGTTCTCGCCAGTCGAACGTGACGGTCCTCTCAGGATAACGCCGACTTCATACCAGCAATCGGGAGGTGCAGTGGATATTCCGCAGACAACAGCCGATGGAGCGACTAGCATCCCAGCCGGGCTCTCGCGCCTCATGGAATTGGCCCATAACCTCTGGTGGAGTTGGACTCCCGAAACCCGTCGCCTATTCGAATATATCGATCCCACCCTCTGGGTCTTGACGCATCACAATCCCGTCAAGTTCCTGGCCGACATCAGGCCAGACCGGCTGAACCAGCTCGCCGAAGACCCCTCCTACATGCGGCAATACTCTGCCGCGCTCAAAATATTCGACGAGTATCGTCAGAGCAGCCACAGTTGGTTTAAGACCACACACCACGATTTGGTCGCGCCCACCGTAGCCTACTTTTCAGCAGAGTTCGGCCTCCATACGTCCATTCCTATTTACAGCGGAGGCCTGGGCATTCTTGCCGGAGACCATTGCAAGGAAGCCAGCGACCTCGGGGTACCCCTGGTGGGCATCGGGTTCATGTATCCGCAAGGCTATTTCCGGCAGAGAATCACGCCGGAGGGCTGGCAGGAAGCGGCCTACGCCCCCTTCAACCAAGACGAATCGCCGATCCATCCCGCGCTCACTCCATCAGGAGAAGCCTGCCGGATCACGGTCGAGATCGGCAGCCGGGTCGTGGAAGCGGCGGTCTGGAAAGTACTCGTCGGACGAGTCCCCCTCTACCTTATCGATACGGACGTTCCGGAAAACAATCCTGAAAACCGCGCCCTCTCCGCTCGCTTATATGGCGGCGATCAAGAAATGCGCCTCTGCCAGGAGTTTTTATTGGGGATCGGCGGGGTCCGTCTGCTGCGCGCCTTAGGCATCACCCCCACCGTCTGGCATGCCAATGAAGGCCATTCCGCCTTCCTCACGTTGGAACGTCTTCGAGAATTGATCCAACAGGGATTGACGCATGCGGACGCCTGCGAGACCATCCAGCAAAGTACGGTCTTTACCACCCATACCCCCGTGCCTGCCGGTCACGACGTATTTCCCCACCACCTCATGGACCGGTACTTTTCCGGCTATTGGGAACAATTAGGACTCTCACGGGAAGACTTCCTCCGGCTGGGAGACACACCGGAATCACAGGGGCATGGTTTCAACATGACGGCACTCGCCATGAGGATGGCTGCCCATGTGAACGGGGTCAGTCATGAGCATGGGCGGGTCTCACGAGAGATGTGGCACCATATGTGGCCCGGACTGCCGACCGAGCAGGTACCGATTCGCAGTGTGACCAACGGCATCCATGCGCCGACATGGATTTCTCCTGAACTCAACCAGCTCTACGGCAAGTATCTCGGCCAGGAATGGGCGGAGAAATGCGATGACACGACGATGTGGCAGCGGATCCTGGAGACCCCGGACCAGGAACTATGGGCCGCCCGGCAAACCATGAAACGCAAACTCATGAGCTTCATCCGGGAACGGGCCAGGGGCAGCTGGATGCAGGGGCACCTCCAACCCTCGCAAGTCTTAACCCAAGGCACGCTGCTCGACCCCGAAGCCCTGACGATCGGCTTCGCCAGACGCTTCGCCACCTACAAGCGGGCCACCCTGCTCTTCCACGATCTCGAACGGCTGAAACAGTTGCTCCAAAACCACTGGCAGCCGGTCCAAATCATCTTCGCCGGCAAGGCCCACCCGGCCGATGAGCCGGGCCGTTACTTCATCCATGAAGTGTTGAGCTTTTGCAGCGACCATAAGCTGGGCGGCCACGTGGCCTTCCTGGAAAACTACGACATGCATATGGCGAAGTACTTGGTCCAAGGCGTCGACGTCTGGCTCAACACCCCGCGCTTTCCCCTGGAAGCGAGCGGCACGAGCGGGCAAAAAGCCGCGCTCAACGGCGTCATCAACCTCAGCGTCCTCGATGGCTGGTGGAAAGAAGGCTACAACGGCGCCAACGGCTGGGGCATTGCCCCCTTAACCGAGAACCAGGACATCCAGGCGCAAGACCAGCATGACGCGGGCCAGCTCTATCGCATGTTGGAGCAAGAGACCATTCCCCTCTTCTATCAACGGGACATGGATGGCATCCCCCGCGGCTGGATGCAGCTCGTCAAGGAAAGTATCCGGACCAACGCGCCGCGCTTCTGCACAAAACGCATGGTCAAGGAATACGTCGACCATCTCTATGCGCCGGCCATGGTCAGGACCCCCTCGACATGGTAACCGCCCAACACGCCAGACAGACACGACGCGCCGCTCGCAGCCACATTGCGACAGGCCTCTGCCTACTCGGGAGGCTCATCTTGAGCGCCGCCCTCGCGAGCCTCCCTCCAGCAGAGGCAGGCTCGCCCGCGACACCCAGCGGCTCAGCCATTGAACGTGAGGCCTCAGACGCCTTCAAACATGCTAACTACGACCGGGTCCTGAAACTCTGGCAATCGATCCCTCCAGATGGCGCGCCCTCGAAACCCCTCATCCGCCTCGCCTTCCACAGCTCCCTTAAGCTGGGACGTCCTGAAGAAGCCCTCACGCTTTATCAGCGATTAGTACCAACCAGCGGACAGGACGACCCGACCCTCTTGCGGCCCCTCGCCCTCAGTTTTGTGACCAGCCATGTCCGTGACTCGCAGGAATATGTCCGGATCGCGGCCTACACGGTACTGGCTGAACTCGGCCTCCCGGAAACGCAAGCGATCCTGGAAGACGGCTTACTCGACAGCTCGGTCCTGGTGCGGGCTCGCGCCGCTGAAGCGATCGGCAAAACCGGACTCGCAGGCAAATCAGGCCCCTTGCTCCGGGCGCTCAACGATGCGATGCCGACCGTGCGAATTGCCGCCATGACCGCGTTAAGCGAAGCCAAGGTCACAGCCATCATGCCCCAGCTCATCGCCGTCGCCAGGACCGATGACGGACCGGAAGCCGTGTTCGCCTATGCCGCGCTCTACCGGCTTGGCAAACACGACATGCTGACCGACATAACCGGCGCGGCAACGCTGCCTGATGCCGATATCCGCATGGCAGCCCTGGGCGTGTTGGGACAACTGAAACATTCCTCAAGCCTGTCGGTCTTAAGCCAAGGCGTATACGACCCTGAGCCCTCGGTCCGCGCTTTCGCCGCCGGGGCATTGGGAGACTATGGACAGGCAGGCGGGGTCGCACCCCTCACCCATGCGTTGAGCGATGAAAGCAGCAGGGTCCGCGCCGTCGCAGCCGCGAGCCTTGGCAAGCTGGGCATTCGCGAAAACCGACCTTTATTACAGACCCTGACACGCGATGCCAACATGCAGGTGCGAGCCAGCGCCGTGGAAGGGCTGCTCAGGCTGGGAGACGCATCGGCAGTCTTGCCCGCCGCAGACTTGGCCAGACACCCGGACCCCTCGATCCGCGCCGCGGCAGCCCATGCCCTGGCCACCACCTCCGACAAACAAGCCGCCGTGGTGCTGCAGGCGCTGCTCCAAGACCAACAGCCCCAGCCTCGGCTCTTGGCGATAAAAGCCCTTGGCAAAAGCGCCGCGCCGGTGCTGCCGCTGCTCAAGAAAGGGTTACAAGACTCGGACGTCGCGATTCGTCTGGCTGCTGCTGGCAGTCTGTTCCGACAGCTCCACCGTCCCGCAACCGCCCCCAAAACCCGTTAGCTGAAAGGATCGCGCGATGTTGAAACTTCTCGGAGCCCTCGTCATGGCCGCCACGTTCTTCGGTCTCGGATTCTATCTCGGCCAACGTCCGGTCGGCACGTTGCAACACAGGATCTTGGACCTCCAACGTTCGATCACAACCCTGTCCCGGAATATTTATGACACCACGATGGGAGACCTTCGCAAACGGCAGGCGTTGATCGACGGAAAATCACGAGTAGTGCAGGCAAAATCGGAACTTCTGGAGAAGAACTTTGGGGAGGCCGCCAAGCAATTGAGCGAAGCAGCCGACACGCTGGAGGAAGCGACTGCTGGCGCCAAGCACGATGACACGAGTCTCCCCTTAAAATCGCTCGCAGGGAAGCTCCGGGAACTCAAACTGGAATTGTCGATGGGGAAACCGATGTCGATCAAAAAGATCGACGAGATTCAACAGGAAATCGACCGGCAGATCAATCGCTAGCAGCTAGGCGTTGGCGGTCTGTTTCTTCCACTTCGCGAGAATCCGCTCCACCCGCATCCGCACCACCATATCTGGATCTTTCATCAACGGCTTAATCGCATCGCGGCCCCGGTCATCGCCGATCGCCTCAAGCGCCGCCGCCGCGGTTAAACGAGTGAACCAATCTTTATCCGTGAGCATGCCGATGAGGGGATCGATCGCCTCGGCGCTCTTGATCCGGCCCAGGGCCATGATGGCCTGCTTCTGGACGATCTCATCTTTGTCCTTGAGCGCGAGGACCAGGCGAGAGACCGACGGAGCGCCAAGCTCGACAAGGGCATTGGTCGCATCGTCCTTGAACTCGTCATTTTTCAGCTGCAGCATCAAGGGATCGAGCACGCGCTCATCGCGAATCTTCCCGAGCGCCACAATCACGTACTTCCGCACATCCCAATCGCGAAGCAACTTGATCAACAGTTCGACGGCGGGAGAACCGATTTGGCCTAACCCCTCGATCGCCACTTCCCTGACTTGCCAGTCACCGTCGCGCAACGCGCTGCACAACGGCGCCACGCACCGTTCATCGCCCATTTCGCCGAGCGTGATGGCCGCCTCCCGGCGGACAACCCAATCAGGATCCTTGAGCAGATCGATCTGGATCTCGATCTCATCCTTGACCTTTTCTTCTTCAAGGACGGCATCTTCCGTCAGCTCCGCCGTCGGCGCAACCGTGGCCGGAGACTCTCCGGTAAAGTCAGCCGCCACCTGATCGGTCAATTCGTCGCTCACCGTCTCTGCAACGGTTGGCGTCGCCTGCTCTTCCTTGGATCCTGCTTGTTCCATTGGTACTACCTTAATAACTCACTCACCCGTCAACGACCTTACCGCAGTGACTACTTCTTCGCGGCCGTTTTCTTGCTCGCAGAGTTCTTCTTGCGCAACACAATCGCCCGCCGCTTCCGTTGCGTCCGTCGCAGCCGCTTCTTCAGCGAACGAAGCGCGTCATCCCCCTTCGCATCCTTGTGGCCGGCCAACTTCTCCGCCACCTTCTTTTTCAGTCTGGTTTCGTCCGATTCACTCGCCGTTGTTTTCGCCATCCGGATTCGGGCCTCCCTGTATACCTAATTAATCTAATGTTCTCTCGGCTCCCATCGGGAGCTGGCAGTCTAGTGGAGAGCTTCACACCCTGTCAACCGGCGGCTACGCAAAGACGCGCAAGCACTAGGCGGAAACAACCGTCGCCACTTCGGCATGATCGATATGATCGGCTGCCTGCATTCCCGTTAACTGCCGCCCCCTCCGCGAGACCCAGACATCGCCAGGCAGCAGCCGAACGGGATAAGCCAGTAACGGAGCTGTCCGTTCCCACGCTGTGGGACTAAATTCCGCCACGCCTGCCGCAAGCTGCTCGAGCCCCAGAAGGATTGAAATCGATACCGTCTCCATCGAGCCGGGCGACAACAATGCAACCGGCCGATGCTCCCCGACCAGCTGAACACGAACCACGGAGAGCCCCCCTGAGAACATTCCGATCCGCGCCGCGGCCCCGCGTGACAGATCCAGAATCCGCCCGTTCACATAGGGGCCACGGTCCGTGATGCGAACATGGACATATTTCCCGTTCACTAAATTCACGACCCGGACCACACTGCCAAGGGGCAGGGTGCGATGGGCGGCGGTCAAAGCCCCCATGTCAAACAACTCCCCGTTCGCTGCCTGCTTGCCATGGAAAGCCTCGCCATACCAGGAAGCCACGCCCCGATCTTCAATACCCACGTCCAAATGGGACGTCCCGGTCGGCACCCATGAGCAGGCCCCCACCAACAGTCCCAGACTGAGGCTCAGCACCGCCAAAAGTTGCCGACTCTGTCCATTCATTCGATTGATCATCTCGTACCCCATTTGCTAGTTGAACCAACGGTCCCACAGGACTCAACCTGTGTGCCTCTACTGTACGGTTCAACCGGCAGCCCAACAATACCGAGAGC
>SYGW01000005.1 GCA_005800255.1 Nitrospiraceae bacterium
CAAGTCCGCATCTCCTCCCAAGTAATCTTCATCCTGCGACGGTCGGAGCGAGGCGGTATGCCGATGTATGAATACATGGCGGAGCGGTGCCTGCGTCAGCCGCCTTGTGCGCGGCGCAAAGAATATCTGCAACGCATGACCGAGGCGAGCTTGACCGAGTGTCGGGAGTGCGGCGCTCCGATCACACGGATCTTTTCTTCCTTTGCCGCCCGGTCGGGCGCCGTGGGGGTCTCGTCTCCCGATCCAACCCCCTTGAACATCACGGGCCTTCCGGCTCCGTCAGACATGGGGGATGGTTCGGGCGGAGAGGGGCCCTGCGGGCATAAGCACGGGCATTAGCCCGTGCAAGTAAAAAGGCAAAATTCAAAAGGAAGAGTAAGCGAATGAAAGTGACGGACCCGGAAAAGCTGGCGCTGCTGTATGAGCGGTTCAAGGATGTGTGTCTGGTCGAAAAGGAAGTGTGGAAGGAAATCTTTCTGCCGCGCGATGTGGGGAAAGGGATGGTCCTGACCAACGTCCAGGATCGCTACGATGTCGTCATCGACGATCCGGCCATCGAGGACACGCTGGACGCCAATATTCCCCTCGGTGGAAAATCCCTTGCGGCCGCCATCCAGCAGTACCGGGGGCACATCGGCTTCATCAAGAAAGCTCAGTGATCAGTCGTCAGTTTTCAGTGAGGAGCTTGTACTGATAACTGCCGACGGTCACCGGTGAACTACTTCGCCAATTCCCGCTCGACGTCCCGCACGATCTCATCGGCTAGGGGCTTGGTGCGGTGCTGGTAGCGGGCCACGACGGTGCCCTTCCGGTCCACCAGATACTTCTGAAAGTTCCACTCCACTTCGCCCGGGAACGGGCTCTGTTCGGTGAGGTAGTGGTAGAGGGGATGCTTGTCGCCGCCCTTCACGCTGATCTTCGTGAACAACGGAAAGGTCAGGCTGTACTTGGTGTAACAGAAGCTCTTGATTTCCTGGTTGGTGCCCGGCTCCTGCTGGCCGAAGTTGTTGGCGGGAAAGGCCAGAATCTCCAGGCCCTTTGCCTGGTAGCGCTCGTACATCTCCTGCATGTCCGCGTACTGGGGGGTGTTCCCGCAAAAGCTGGCGGTGTTGACCAGCAACAGGACCTTCCCTTTGAACTGGCCGAGCGACAGGGGTTTGCCGTCGATGTCGTTCAGCGTGAAGTCGTACACCGAACCGGTTTGCGCGGCCATCAGGATCGGTCCTTTCCCGCCCGGCGGTTCCTCCGCCAGCGAATAGCTCGGGCTGCAGCCCAGCACAAGTCCTACGAACAACCACAAAGCCCCGATGGATGCGCGAACGCCGTGCATGGGAGCCTCCTCCTGCTTATGACAATCGTTGGAGCGCGGCAATCCGCTCTTCGATCGGCGGGTGCGTGGCGAACAGGTGCATGAACCCGTTGGACTTGCCGGAAATCTTCATGGTGGCCAGGGCGTCCTGGGTGGTGTACTCCACCTGGGCCCGGTTGACCCATCGGTCGATGGCCCGCAGCGCCGAAATCATCCCGTCGCGCCCATAGGCCTTGGCGGAAAAGGCGTCGGCCCCGAACTCCCGCCGGCGCGAAAACCAGCTGATCGGGATCATGGCCAGGAAGGACAGGGCCACCTGCAGAAAGATGTAGACGCCGAAGGCCAGCATCTCGTTGCGCTCGGCAAGGTTCCGATAAACCCAGCGGCTGATGAAGTACACGAACGTGTTCATCAGACCGGCGAGGACCGTCGTGGTGAACATGTCGCCGTTATAGACATGGCCCATTTCGTGGGCCAGGACCGCCCGCACTTCCTGCTCGTTGAGGTGGCTCAGCAAGCCGGTGGACACGGCCACCATCGAGTTGTTCTTCGTGGGCCCCGTGGCGAACGCGTTCGGGTCTTCTCCCTCGTAGACCCAGACTTCCGGCATCTTGATGCCGACCCGCTGGGCGATGTCCTGCACCGTCGAATAGATCACGTGCTCGGCCTGGGAATTGGGCTGGGTGATCTGGTAGCACTCCAGCATGGCCCGGGCCATTTGCTTCGAAAAGGCCAGGCTGAGGAACGCGCCTCCGAACCCGATGACCATGGCCCAGACCAGATCCTGCTGATTGACCGCCCCGCGGACATCAATGCCGAAGGCCGGCAGGATAAAATTGACCAGCACATGGAACGAAATCGACAACGTGACGAAAATCATCACGTTAGCGATCAACAGCAGAGCCATGCCCTTCAACCACTTCATGTCATTCCTCCCTACTAAACGTGCTTGAGTCCGGCTTGTCGCTTCCGCTATGCCGGGAGAAGTTGTTGCCTTTTGTTAGGCCAATATTCACGGTGTCATAACAGATAGACTGGCGTTCATTATACAAGTCTCAGGGTAAAAAAACATCTGCGGCCCTCTCCCTGGGGCGTGGACGATGAGGAAGGCATGTCGTTTCCTCGTTCGTCAAGATTCCCGTTTGGCGGGCGGATGGGCCAAGTTGCTGATTCCCTTTGTGGAATCGGTCGAATCGGTTGACGTCCCTGACGGCTTCTGTTACTAGAGAAGGCCATGAACAAGCCTTGTGTCTCCCGATCTCTTTGGGCCAGAACGGTCCTCTGGATAGTGGTTGTTGCCTGGGTCAATGCCGCTGCCATGGCTTGGGCCGGAGAGTCGGCGACCCTGGAGCCGGGCACCGATGGGGTCCAACGGGCCACCATCACCCTGGACAGTTATTCGTACAGCCCCGATCGCCTGATCGTTCAGGCAGGCAAGCCGGTGGAGTTGACGCTGACCAGCGTCACTACGATCACGCCGCATAACTTCATCATCAAAGAACTGACCGTCGAGCAGGACGTCGGCGCTGGCAAGACCGTGACCGTCCGCTTCACGCCCATGCAGCCAGGCCCCTACCTGTTTTATTGCGACAAGAAGTTGCTGTTCCTGCCCAGCCATCGGGAGAAGGGCATGGAAGGCCGGCTGGAAGTCCGCTAGGAACCAACCAGCGTGGTTGCTGTCGCCCATACCACCGTTTCCAGGCATCTGTTGCTGAACGATCTCCTCAAGCGGGTTTCCCGGTCTTTTTTCCTCACCTTGAACGTGCTTCCCCGTTCCGTGCGGGATCAGATCGGGCTGGCCTATCTCTTTGCCAGGGCTGCCGATACGATTGCCGATACGGACCTCATTGACCGGGAGCAGCGCCTGATCTTCCTGGAGCAGTTCAGGAGCCAGTTCAAGACGGATGAAGTTTCATGGGGCGAGGTGCGGGCGATCCAGGCAGCGGTGATGCCGCATCAGGCCGATTCGTCCGAGCGGCAATTGCTGGAGCAGCTGGAAGACTGCTTCTTCCTGTATCTTGGCCTCGCGGACGACGACCGGGCCCGCATCCGCACGTTGCTGGGGACTTTGACCAACGGAATGGTGATGGACCTGCAATCCTTTCCCGGCGACAACCAGAACCGGTTGACGTCGCTTCCGGCACTCGAGGACCTGGATCGCTACACCTATTATGTGGCCGGTTGCGTGGGTGAGTTCTGGACCGGGATGATGTGCGCCCATCTGCCGGCGCTCGCCGCCTGGGATGAGAGGCAGGTGGCTACAACGGGGGTCCGGTTCGGCAAGGGCCTCCAGCTTACCAATATCCTCAAAGACCTGCCCCGCGACTTGCAGCGGGGCCGTTGTTACATTCCCGCCTCATTGCTCCAGGAAGCAGGGCTGACGCCCGGCGACTTGCTGCGCAAAGACAATTTGCCCAAGGCTCGGCCGGTCTTGGACAAGCTCGTACGGATGGCTTTGGAGCATTTGGACCAAGGCTGGCTCTATACGCTGGCGATCCCGAGGCGGGAAGTCCGGCTCCGTCTGGCTTGCATGTGGCCGATCCTTTTTGCCGGGGCGACCTTGCAACGGATTGCTGCCTCGCCCGATTGGCTGGATGCGACGGCCAAGCTCAAGATGCCGAAGGGTCAGGTCTACCGGATCATGGCGCTGACCATGCTCACGGGCGGCTGCGGCTACGTGGGGACGGCAATGTGGGGCCGGCTTCGAAAACAGGCGGGGGCTTGTTGAAGGGCGGGGCTGTTCTCGCTCAATGGCAGAGGCGTTTTGGTCCGCTGTAAGCCTCGCCTTTACTTGGCTGCGCAACTTGTCTCGTTCTGAGCCATGCTCGGAACGAGACTTCGAGCATGGCTCGCCACCCGTCTTTGGCGAACCGCTTCAGCTCGACAACATCGGAGCACAAAACGCCTCCGATGCCCGCTCGAACAGTCCCGCCCAGCAACGTCGTTTTGGGGAGGCAAGAGAGAGGTATTGCTGCAATTACGGAAGTAACGTCAGGAAAAACTCCCGCCATATTTTCTTCTTTTGAGCAGCGAGTTGTAACAGGCAGATTCAGGTGCTTTCGTTCAATTCGAATATGCCACGATAAAATCCACAATCGCCACAGCTAATTGGGCGTGATAGGGATCAAGTGGACTTCGCCGAATGAGCAGGACGGAAGCTTTTAATTCTTCGCCCTCTCGCCCTTGAGTGGAAGGGGGTGCAACGCATCATGGCGCAACTGAACCCGTGTGCCGTTCGGTAGCCGAGCCCCCTACTTCTTCTGCGGGACCAGCATCTTCTCGCCTTTGCGGAAGACCGCGTAGATGGCCTGCGAGGGGCAGGCGTCCAGGCAGAGGCGGCAGCCTTCCAGGCAGCGGGAGGAATCGAATTTGAACGGCGGGGTGGAGAGCCAGGCGCCGGTCGGGCAGACCGGCATGCAGATGGCTTGGTGCGTGCAGCGGTCGGGATGGCGGACGAGGTGATCGCGGATAACCATCATGGGCGAGACTCCTTCAAACAGCGCTTTGGAGAACAGCTCCAGCATGTTCATGGCCGGGCGATCCTCACTTCCATTCTTTCACCAACTGACGTAGCCGGTCTTTGAGTTCTGGAATCTGTTCCAGGTTGTTCTGGATGGCGCCGACGATCTTCTCCAGCCGGGCCGCCTTCAGCGCGTCCCGGTCCTTCTTCACCAGCCGGTCGTATTCCTGGTAGGCGTCGCGGTGCTTGGGTGCCAGCGCGGCGCGCGCGGTGCGCAGGCTTTCGCCGAGCTCATGCGGTTGCGCATCGATCGGCGGGGCCACCACGAAGGACCCGTCGGTGAAGACCAGCGTCGCCGCCCCAGGCTTGGAGGGGAGGGGCGACACGGCCTCGACGGTCTTGCCTTGAAGCATCTCCCAGGACCAGGTCAACCCAGGGAACTGCTTCATGAAGGCGACCTTCTCCATGTTGGCCTTCCACTTTTCTTCCATGACTGCTCCTCGGATGCTGAAAGTGGCCCCCAACTTTGTTCTCGCGTCATTTCCCAAGAGTTCTCAGTTATCAGTATTCAGTGCTCAGTTTCAGGAACTGATGACTGAACACTGACAACCGAGAACTACACCCCACGCTGCGGTCGAGCCACGCGGGGTGGGCGGGTGAGAAGGCGGCCATTTTGAGTATCCTGGACTTATTCGCGAATCGCATGCCCTGTGGCGCCTGTTTTTGTGCTTCACGCTTCACGCCAGGGGCTTCAACTTCTTCGGCGCGGGATGGTCCGGCATCAGCAGACGTTCGACGATCTCGCCTTTGGCGACATGGCGTTCCATGATTTCGGTCACGTCCGCTTCCGACCCGACCCAATACCAGACCCCTTCCGGGTAGATCACGACGCTGGGGCCGTACTCGCAATGGTCCAGGCAGCCGGCTTTGTTGGCCCGGACGGCGCCCTTCAAGCCGAGGCGGTCCACTTCCTTCTTGAAAAAAGCGTGCAGCTTTTCCGATCCCTGATTGGCGCAGCAGCCGCGAGGATCGCCCTTGGGCCGCTGGTTGATGCAAACGAAAATATGATGTGTGAAGGTGGACACGGGCCGGCGTTGCTATCGTGGTCCGGCGGCCGGTGGAGTGTCCGCACGGGCTTGGACCCGCTCGACCAACGCGCGGACATCGGCCGGATCGAGCAGGCGCGATCCTGGCATGTGCCCAGCCAAAATCGCGGTGATTTCTCTGAGGCGCAACTGGGCCCGTTGGAACGGCTCCGTGCCGGAAAGCTCAGAAGGCTGTCCCTGGTTCAGCTTGTCGAATTCGGCGCGGATATCGCGGAAATCCCGTTGGAGGTTTTTGTGCATCGAGCAGGGATCGCAGTACCATTTGGGACTTTGATCAGAAGAAGGGGACAGGCGGTCGTACGTGCGGCCAAAAAAATCTTTGCCCAGGGAGAGTTTCTGCAAGGGCCCTTGTTGGGACCCGCAGGCATCGCATTGCCCAGCCGAGAAACTCGTCTGCCCGTCCGCCACCGGTGAGCCCTCCGGAAAACGGGCGGATCATACTATAGGTGCTCACGGCCTGTCCAGCCTCGGCAGGGGAGCGGAAGGGGAGGGGTAGGCGCCAGATTGGGTCGCAGACGGAGTATAATGCCCTGTGCTCATACGGTCGATCGAGCTGATCGGGAGGCGTGACATGATCATCGGTGTGCCGCGAGAAATCAAAGACCATGAGTTTCGGGTGAGCCTGACCCCGGAGGGAGTCCGGCCCCTCTGTGCCGCCGGCCATACGGTCTGGGTCGAGCCGAGGGCCGGGGAGGGCAGCGGGTTCTCCGACGAACAGTATCACCAGGCAGGCGCTCGCCTAGCCGGGTCGAAGGAGCAGCTCTTCAAAGAGGCGGAGCTGATCGTGAAGGTCAAGGAGCCCCTGGCGTCGGAGTATGCCCTGTTCCGTTCCGGCCAGCTCCTGTTTACGTACCTGCACCTGGCCGCGTCGGTGGAACTGACGAAGGCGTTGATGGAGGCGCAGGTCACGGCCATCGCCTATGAGACGACCGAGAGCCAGGACGGAAGCCTGCCGATGCTGAAGCCCATGAGCGAGATCGCCGGCCGGCTGGCGGTGCAGGTCGGCGCCGGCTATTTGGAGCGGCTGCAGGGAGGATCCGGGGTGTTGCTGGGCGGAGTCCCCGGCGTCGCGCCGGGCAAAGTGGTGGTGCTGGGCGCCGGGGTGGTCGGGAGCGCCGCGACCGAGATGGCCGTCGGGATGGGGGCTCAGGTCACGGTGATCAACCAGGATCTGGAGCGTCTGCGGGAACTGGACGCGCTCTACCGGGGGCGGATCGTGACGCTGGCCTCCCAGCAGTCCTGGATTGACCGGGCGGTCGAAGAGGCGGACCTGGTCATCGGCGCCGTGATGGTGCGGGGGGCCAAGGCGCCCAAGCTGGTGTCCCGCTCGGTCGTGGCCCGCATGCGTCCCGGGTCCGTGATCGTGGACGTGGCGGTAGATCAAGGCGGATGCGTGGAAACGACCCGCCCCACCAGCCATTCCGATCCCGTGTATCGCATGGAGGGGGTCTTGCACTATTGTGTGCCGAACATGCCGGGCATTGTGCCGCGGACCTCGACTTTGGCCTTGACCAACGCGACACTTCCCTTTATAGTTCGCTTGGCCTCGGCGGGACTCGAGCCGGCCATGCGCGGCGATCCCGGCTTTTCACGCGGGATCAATGTTGCGAAGGGCAAGGTGATGTGTCGTGCCGTGGCCGAAGCCCATGGAATGGCGTGGATGTCGCTGGCCTGAAGTGGGCGGAATGGGAATTCGGATCGGGGCGTAGCGCAGCCCGGTAGCGCACCGCGTTCGGGACGCGGGAGTCGCAGGTTCAAATCCTGTCGCCCCGACCACCTCCTCGCTTGCATAGCCGAGCGCCTTTCTTGAATGATGGCGTTCGGAGAACACTAGCATTGTTGTTCTGTGACTCTTCGTCCAGCTCGCACTCGCCGCTCAAACAATTTTCACCCCGACCATCGTGTCCCCATGTCCTTCACACAGTCAGTGCGCGCAGTGATTCTGGTAAGCGGCGTGGTGCAAGGCGTTGGCTATCGCGCGTTTGTCGAGGGGGAGGCCTGCCGGCTTGGGCTTGCCGGCGGTGTGTGCAACCGCGAGGACGGCCGGGTTGAAGCGGTCGTCGAAGGAGAGCGAACCGTAGTGGAGGCGTTTATTGAGAGGCTTCGGACCGGGCCTCGTTTGGCACGGGTCGAGAGTCTTCAAGTCGAATGGGAGCCGCCCACCGGGCGGGACAAAGGATTCTACATCTGGTCTTGATTGCGAACAGGGTGATGAGACGAGAAAGGGGACCATGTCGATGGACTACAAGAAACTGATTCGCGAAGTGCCCGACTTCCCCAAGCCGGGCATCAGGTTTTATGACATCACGACGCTGCTGAAGGATGCCCAGGCGTTTCGGGCGGTGCAGGATGAGTTGGTGGCTCGCTATCGCAATCAGGGCATCTCGAAAGTCGTCGGCATCGAGTCCCGCGGGTTCATTCTGGGAAGCCCGCTGGCCTGCCAGATTGGTGCGGGATTCGTGCCGGTTCGCAAGCCGGGCAAGCTGCCGGCCGACACCTACGAAGTCAAATATAATCTGGAGTATGGGTCCAATTCGTTGGCGGTGCACCGCGATGCGATCGCCATCGGCGAGC
Organism: Nitrospiraceae bacterium; assembly: GCA_005800255.1. The sequence goes on from SYGW01000005.1 coordinate 8,450, forward strand.
GGGTGCTCGTGGTCGACGATCTGCTTGCGACGGGTGGAACCGCCGCCGCGACCATCCATTTGATCCGCCAGCTCGGCGGCGAGATCGCGGGGCTGGTGGTGTTAGTGGAATTAACCGAGCTCAAGGGGCGGGATAAGTTGGATGGCTGTCCGCTGCATGCCATGATCACCTATCCCTAGCGGCTGCGAGCCTGTAGCGGTGGTGGGCAAGCTTGTCAAAGCCACAGTGCCATGCTAAGAATACGCCGCTCGTTGAGGCCGATGGCCCACGGGAGGGAGCTGGAGACGATGCCCAGGAAGAGCACGGTCAAAACGAAGCCTGTGCCTAAAACATCCACCGCCGTCCAATCGTCCGCGAAGCGATCCGTGGCCAAAACGCACGGCAAGGGAGTGGCGGCGGGGTCGCTGTCCGATGAGAAGCGGACGAATCCGATGCCTAACAACCCGTCGAAAGCCACATCGAAATACGCTGGCCGCCGGGACGCGTTGCACCGCATGTTGATGGCGAAGCGACAGGAGATCCTGCGCGAGATCAGCGCCTCGCTAGGGCAGTCCTTGACGGAAGACCAGCAGCGCCGCCTGGAGTCGGCGATGGACGTCGGAGACCTGGCGTTGATGGATCTGGATCGGGAGCTGGGAATCTTGCTCATGGAAATGCGGAATCGGAAGCGGCAGTTGATTGACGAGGCCCTCACCAGCTTGGATGAGGGGACCTATGGCGTCTGCGCCGAATGCGGAGTGGACATCAGCGAAAAGCGGCTGGCCGCTGTGCCCTTCGCCAAGCTGTGCGTCGAGTGCCAATCCCAACAAGAATTGATCGAGAAGATCGAAAAGGGCGAAGAGCGGGACTAAATTGTAACGCAGAACGCAGCACGATGAACGATGCGGGCAGGACGGTTCGGTCAGGCTCCCCGTGCATCACGCTGCATGCATCAGGTATCGTTGGTGTATGAACGCCGTGGTGCTGGCCAGCGGGGGACTCGACTCTACGGTAGCGGCGGCGGTGGCCAAGCGGGATGGGTGCGACCTGTATCTACTGACGGTCGCGTATGGGCAACGGCATCGTATCGAGGTCGACCGGGCGCGGCAGATCGGCGTCGCGCTGGGGGCCGCCGGGCACTTGGTCTTGGAGCTGGACCTCCGGTCGATCGGGGGTTCGGCACTGACCGGCGAGCAGGCCGTCCCCAAGGATCGCTCTGGCGTCGAGCGAGCGGAAGGCATTCCGGTCACCTATGTGCCGGCGCGCAACACGATTTTTCTCTCCCTGGCACTCGCGTATGCGGAAACCCGGCACGCGGCCTGGATCTACTTTGGCGCCAACGTGCTGGACTATTCCGGATATCCGGATTGCCGGCCGGAGTATATCCGGGCCTTCGAGCAGGTGGCGCGTCTAGGGACTAAAGCCGGGGTGGGCGGGGCCGGGATCGGCATCAGGGCGCCGCTGCTCCACATGACCAAGGCCGAGATTATCCGCCAGGGACTGGCGCTGGGGGCGCCACTGCACCTGACGCATAGCTGTTACGATCCCGCACCGGATGGGACCGCCTGCGGTCGATGCGACAGTTGCCGCATCCGGTTGGAAGGGTTCACGGCGGCCGGGCTGTCCGACCCGATCGCCTATGCTGGCGCGTCGCGCTGAACGGAGTTCTATGTCGCCTGAAGAATTCTTTATGTATCTCACGATTGGGCTAATCGTGCTGGTGCCGATTTCTGCCCGACTCTACCGGTATGTCACCGCTGGCCACGTCAAGCGCATGCTGCGGGAAGAGTTCGGCCAGGCATCCAAGGCCGGCGAGCCGCCCCAGTCCGGCGATGGTCTGAAAGGGTGATGGCCATGACAGGCTGGATCGGCGCGGCGCTGAAATGGGGCGCCATGGGTAGCGTGGGCCTGATGGTGGTGGTCGCCAGCGTCCCGA
>SYGW01000044.1 GCA_005800255.1 Nitrospiraceae bacterium
ACGCCGACTTCGGCGGTGAAGTCGAGCGCACCCTGCGCATGGTAGACGGAGTCCTCATCCTGATCGACGCCAAAGAAGGCCCCATGCCGCAAACGACCTTCGTCTTGCGGAAAGCCCTCGCGCTCGGCCACAAGGCCATCGTGGTCATCAACAAGATCGACCGGCCTGACGCGGTCATCGACGATGTGGTGAACCGGACCTTCGACCTGTTCGTCCATCTCGGCGCGACAGACGAGCAGCTGGATTTCCCTATCGTCTATACCGCCGCGATCAAGGGCACCGCGACCAACGACCTGACGAAACCGGGCACGGACATTACGCCACTCCTCGATACCGTCCTGGAAAAGATTCCCGCGCCGGCCGTCAATGCCGAAGCGCCCCTCCAAATTCTGATCCTCTCCCTGATTCAAGACCTCTACAAAGGCAAGATGGGAGTCGGCAAGATTCAATCCGGTTCGATCGCCCGCAGACAGAATATCGTCGTCCTCGGGAAGGATGGCGCCAAGTTCCCGGGCAAAGTCTCGGATCTCGCGGTCTACTCCGGCCTTGAGCGGACGGATGTGGAACAGGCAGAGGCAGGAGAAATCGTCGCGGTGGCAGGATTGGACGAAGTCAGCATCGGCGATACGATTGCCGACGCGGAACGCCCGGTCGCATTGACCAGGGTCACGGTCGACGAACCAACCGTCCAAATGACCTTCTCCGTGAACAACAGCCCGTTCGCCGGACGAGAGGGCAAATACCTGACCTCCCGGCATTTGCGCGATCGCCTGTTTAAAGAACTCGAAACCAACGTGTCGTTGCGCGTGCAAGAGACGGACAGCGCGGACAAGTTCCTCGTCGCAGGCCGCGGCGAATTACACCTCGGCGTCCTGATCGAAGCGATGCGCCGGGAAGGCTACGAGTTGCAAGTCTCGCAACCGGAAGTGATCGTCCACCGGGATGGGGACAAGGTCCTCGAACCCTATGAAGAACTGACCATCCAAGTCCCGGAAACCTACCAAGGCGCCGTGATCGAAGAGCTGGGCAAACGCCGTGGCGAGTTGCGCCATATGCGGCTCATCCATTCCGACTCCGGGGTCAGCGAAATGCACCTGGAATACCATATCCCCACCCGCGGCATCATGGGGCTCAAGAACCTCCTGGTCTCCAAGACACGCGGCACCATCATCATGCACCATGTCTTTGCCGCCTACGAACCGCTGGAACAGCGCGACCTCGCGGTGGCGACACACGGGTCGCTCGTCGCCTGCGAAGACGGCACCAGCACCGGCTATGCCATCTTCATGACCCAGGATCGCGGAACCATGTTCATCGGGCCGGTCGTGGATGTCTATCGCGGGATGGTCGTCGGCGAGAACAGCCGGGACGAAGACATGGACGTGAACGTCTGCAAGGAAAAGCAACTCTCCAATATGCGGGCATCCGGCACTGACGAAGCCTTGGTCCTTACGCCGCCAAAAGAAATGGGATTGGAGTTCGCGCTGGAATATATCGGTCCGGATGAACTGGTCGAAGTGACGCCGAAGAGCCTGCGGATCCGCAAAAAGATCCTCAACTCGGATGAGCGCCGCAGGGCCAAGAAATCCAGCAAATAGCCTCCGGCTGCGATGAGGATCAGGAAGAAAAGTCCCAAACCGTCATCCCGCCGGCCTCCGCTCTACTTTGTCGGCTACCGGGGAACCGCACCGGCCCCCGCAGAGCTTAAGGCCTGGTATGACCTCGAGTACGGCGGGCCCCTGACGCTGCGCGTCGATGAAGATGCCACGGAATCTTGGCATGCGGCCCATGGGCCCTGGACGGCTCATATCGTGATGCCGCTCCCTACCACCCATGTCGCAGGATTGAAAGAACAGCTCGCCTGGGAACATGAGCATATGGGCGCCGTCGCCCCCTCGGTGATGCCCCCGCGCGACATGCCGGATACCATCCTGTTTGCCGCGCGACTCGCCAGGGGCCTCACACTCCTCACCCAGGGCACGGCCTACGATATCACCACTAACCAGTATGTGAACCCCTCCGACTGGCAGGATCGCCCCCTCACCCATTTCATCGTCAGCGATCATATCCCGATCATGCAGAGCGAGGATGAGCAGCACCACCGAACCTGGTGCTACACCCTCGGCCTCAGCAAATTCGGCGTGGATGAACTCGAAATGTTTCTCGCCCCCGGCCTCCCGGACCAGCCTATCCGCGATCTCCTGAGGGAAACAGCAGACGAGTTGACTAGGACGGGACAGTCCCCCAAAGTCGGAAGCAGGGTCCGCCTCGGGCTCCTGGGGCAGCACATTGAGATCACCAACCACCGCACCGCCTCGCCAGCCGGCCGCATGCTAAGCTTTCGCGAAATTAAATCTTTTCCCTAGTTTTCCTTCGTTTCTCAGCACATCTAGGCCGGCAGGGCCATCGCTAGGCCTTCCGGCCCGTTGACAAGGTTTCAAGCCACACGGTACAAAAATACAGACGACTGTGTCAGAGACCGGACTAAACCACACAGAAGGAGGCATCCAGATGAGCGACGTAGCAGCAGAAATTAAGGTTGGCGATACGGCACCGGATTTCAATTTGAAGGATCAGGACCAGAAGGATGTGAAGCTGAGCGACTACCGCGGCAAGAAGAACGTGGTGCTCTGTTTCTATCCGCTGGACTGGAGCCCGGTCTGTCAGGGCGAAAATGCCTGTTTGACGAACGACTTCCCCAAGTTTCAATCAGCCAACTCGGAATTGTTCGGCATCAGCTGCGACAGCTTCTTTTCGCACAAAGCCTGGGCTGATTCCCTGAAGCTCAAGCATCAGCTCCTGTCGGACGTGCATCGGACCACCGCCAAGGCCTACGGCCTCTACTTCGAGCCGTTGAACTGCTCCAAGCGCGCCACCGTCATCGTGGACAAAAACGGCAAGGTCGCCTACGTGAAGGTGCAGGAAATCAAAGTCGCGCGTGAGGACAAGGAAATCCTCGAAGCCCTCGCGAAGTTGAGCTAGCCCTCAGTCACAAAGTCCGAAAGTCGAATGTCCTCACCGCGAGGCTTTCAGACTTTCGGGCCTTTGACCGAATGCCTTCAGAACGATCAAACAGGAAATGGTTACGGACGTCTGGACTTCGAACAATGTTCGTGGAAGATCAGCCAGGTAGCGCTTCCCTTGCGCAGAAGCGCAGTACATTGCCCGGAGTCCTGCGCTTCCAGCTCGCCTTTTCTCACCGCCTGAAACACATAGTCATAGGTCGCCCAAGCCGTGAGGCCTGTCATCCGGACATGCACCCTCGACACTGAGCCGATAAAGCGCACGGTGCTGCCCTTACTAAGTTCCGCGTCATAATCGGCCAGCCACTGCTCGATCGAATCCCTCGTTTCCGTCTCGCCATCCTGAATCCCGACATAGTCCTGGCTGTACAGCGTCAAGACCGCTTGCTTGTCTCTGGTTTCTGAAAAGGTGGCAGCGGCCATCGCGGCTGCTTTGATGGTCTTCTCAATTGCCTCCCCCTCCTCGGCGGACCACGCCATCCCCGTCCAAGAAAGACACAGCAGTAATGCAACAATACAACGCCTGTTCATAGGATAATCGGACGGAATAAAGGCAGAGTGCATCAGCCTGCGTAGTCGAAAGACAAGTCCCGGGACTGCACGAGACGCACGTTCGATAGCCGTCCAGTCGAAAGCGACAAAACCAGCTGTTTCCAAATATGCTCGACCAGTTGCTCCCCGGTCACAGTCTGAGTGCCGAGAACCTGGCACAGATCGCGTCGGTCTAAGGCCGACAACACCTTGCCCTGAACCAGCCGATTGAGGGAAACGATGTCGGTCACCATGCCGATGACAGGATCGATGGCCCCATAAACCGTGACGAAACAATCCCACTCGCGGCCTTGGTTCCCCTCTTGCACCGCCGTGAACGAATAGCGGCGCGTGACGCTGGCAACGTCGAGTCCCCCCTCTGCCGTGATCTCCGCATAGAGATCTTCATCTTCATATAAGCGAACCGTATGGAGCGTGCCAATGTCTTTCTGCACCTCCAGCTTGGTCCAAAGAAGCCTTGCCAGGTTTTCCGACGTGGGGACCCGGTCCTTGAAGTAGGCCATATCCAGGTTCAAATTTTTATGGTCGAACTCCTCCAGCACATCGAGCAGGATCCGTTTCAAATCGAACAGGTTCACGACCATGCCGGTCTTGGCATCCACCTCGCCGACCACCGTCACCTCGACCATATAGTTATGGCCATGGGCCGGAGGGTTGTAGCAGGGACCGAACACGGCGCGGTTCTTCGCCTCATCCCATTCGGGCTTGATATAACGATGCGCCGCCGCAAATTCGATCCGCTTCGTCAGTAAGACAGATGCCATGTTACCTCAGATCTTTGAGCCATTCTTCGCGCAAGCTCCCGGGAACAGGAACCTCCGCATGGTATTCGCGATGATTCACCGTCAAGGTCACCGGCAGATGCAAATCGGCAAAAACGGCGGTCATCGCAACGGTCGGTGTGAATCGCACGAAGTGCACCGCGCTGATCTTCGTGTCGTGACTGTGACCTCCTTCGAACAGCCCGAAGACCTGTTCGCCACCGGCGCGGATCGCGACCGTTTCCCCGTGATCGAGCCCCATGAAGACGTCCAGCCATTCCTTCATCCGCTCCGGCTCCGTGATCTCGATTAGCAAGGTCGCGCTCAAC
>SYGW01000006.1 GCA_005800255.1 Nitrospiraceae bacterium
TTCCGAGGGGATGATCATTCGCGCGCGCCTCGTCGAAGGGGAGCTGCCGGCCGGGCCGGAGGATGCAGCCTGGGCCAAGGTGGCGCCGATGACCCTTCCCTTGAGCGGTCAGGTGATTACCAGACCGGTCTGGCCCGAGCCAACCGCGCGGGCCATGACGGTGCGGTCGCTCCACAACGGCACCGAGATCGCGTTTCTGCTGGAATGGCAGGACAATACGAAGAACGACCGTCTGACGCCAGGAACCTTTCGCGATGGCGTGGCGATCGGTCTGCCGCTCGGCGATGCTCCCGCATTTTTCTGCATGGGCCAACTCGATCACTACATCAATATCTGGCATTGGAAAGCCGACTGGCAGAGCGATATCGATCGCCGTGCCGCCAGGGCCTCCGAGAGGACTCGCGAAGGCGTGCGGACATTCGAAGTCATTCCGCGCCGGGTCTCCTCGGTCGAAGACCTCATCGGCGGGGGCTTCAGCACCTTGACGACCAAAGAGAAGCAGGGGCGGGTTCAGGGCAAGGCTGTCTGGAAAGACGGAGTCTGGCATGTCGTCATGCGCAGGCCTCTGGTCAGCGAGGAGCAGGAGAATGAGGCCAAGTTGATTCCTGGCCGGGTGCAAACCGTGTCCTTTGCCGTGTGGAACGGCGAAAACAAAGAACGAAACGGGCAGAAATCTGTCGCGCCGTGGTTTCAGTTGGTGATCGATCCGGTTGCGAAGCTCTAGCAGGAACTGTGAAACGTAAAAGGTGAAACGTGAAATGTAGAAGCGCTGAGGGCTCTTGCTCGGAAGCCTCTCACGTTTTGCGTGTTACCTTTTACGAGCCACAATGACGAACTGTTTGAGCAGCTCGCGGGAGCAAGTTTCTTGGTTGTGATGACCGTATCTGTGCCGTAGAAAGGTATATACGTTGGAGGATGCTCGATTCGGTGTCGTCAGTGTCAAGACAAAGGCTCTTCGGAGTGGAGGGGCCTTTCTTTTGTGTGTTGGGCTCAGCCTGGGCCTGTTGAGCGGGTTTTCGTCGGCGGCTGAGCCGGAGCCGATGACCGTGGAGGAAGCCGCGAAGCTGGGGGAAGAGTTCGGTGTGATCGTCGGAGACGTGGACGAGGAGATCAAACGAGAATTGAAGCTGGAGCGGGCGCAGGGCGTCGCGGTGTTTGAAGTGATCGGAAACTCGCGCGCCGACTATGCCGGCATCAAGGTCCGGTCCGTTATCAAGGAAATCGACAAGACCGAGATCAGGAACATGCTCGACTTCGGGAAAGCGATCAAGCGCGGGATGAAAGAATGCAACTTCACGGTCGGCACCTATGAGCCGGCCGATCCGGGCGACCCGGTCGGGTGGGGTGTGAATTTCCACTTCGTCGGGTGCAGGCGGGATTAAGCATGTCACCACGTAGAAGCGTCGCACAACGAATGGCTATCGGATTGGTCCTCCTGCTGCTTGCCGGGGTCATCGGCCTGTTTAATGGCTCCGCCATCGCCCAGAAGTTAGAGGTGAAGGCGTCGTCCGATTGGGTGGAGGAAATCGAAAAGATCTTCATCCGATCGGAAGACTGCAAGCAATGCCACGATCGGCATTATGAAGAATGGAAAGGCGTGCGCGAGCAGACGCCGGATCTCAAGACCTTTGGCCGGGTCGATGCGGCCCTGTTGCACGGCACCTCGCTGGAGTCGCCGGTCTTCCGCACGGTGCTGGGCGTCTGGCTCCAAACCAATCCGACTTCTGACGAACGCCGCCGCTGTTTCTCCTGCCATGTGCCCTCGACCACCGTCTTCCCGCAACATGCCGAGAAGATCGTGGCCCAGGTGTTGTCCGGCAAGCCGCAAGTGGAAGGCATTGGCTGCGCCTCCTGCCATCTGATCAAGAAGGTGGAGCAGACCGAGCATTCTCCGCCCTCGTTCAAGATCGAGCCTGGCAAGATGATCTATGGCCCCTATGGGGATCCGGAGGAAAACCTCGTCCATCCTGCGACGCAGTCAGATTTGTTTCGCGGCGCGAACTATTGCGCCTCCTGTCACTTCGATAAGGTGAAGGATGTGACGCAGAAAGATCTGGCAGGAGAGATCTTGCAGGGGACGGTATGTCAGGATTGCCATATGGAGCCCTCGACAGGTAGCTCCACCTCGCGGCGCGGCTCCATGACCCGCGCGATCGGCCGCCATTGGTTCCGCGGCGTGGTGATTCCCGGCACCCTCCTCAAGAATCGCAATCTCCAGGCCGAATGGATGCCCCGCGTGGATCTGGAGGCCACCAAGTCATCTTCCGCAGTGGAGGGAACGGCGCTGGTGAAGATCGGCAGCCTCCCGCACAGTTTTCCGGACGGAGACCCGGTGCTCAAGCAGTTCTATCTGGTTCTGACCGCCAAGGATGCGCAGGGCAAGGTGCTGAAGGAAGAGACCAAGCAGTTCGGCTTGCCCTACGACAAGATTCTCCGCGGCCCAATTCCCGACCCCTTCATCAAGGGCGGCCACACGAGGAAAGTGCCCTTCTCCCTGGCCATCCCGGCCGGCACGGCGGCCGCCTCGATTGAAGCGGTTTTGAACTATGCCTTGATCCCGACGCCGGAGCCAGCGCTCAAGGACAAGTACCTCGCGACCTTGGCGACCGATAAAGAGCGGGAGCTTGCCAAGAAAATTTTCGACGAATATACGCAACCACGGTTACTGACCTATCGGGCGAAGAATCTCTGAACTGTCGAGGCAGAAGGGCCGTATGATGGGACGAAATTCGGCGGGTATAAAGATCGGGATTGGCGCGGTGATCATGGCGGCCTTGTGTCTATCGCAGTGGTTTGATTCTGTCCTCCATGCGCAGGAGGCTCCCAAGCCCACCCTTGAGAAGGCCTTTCCCAGTTCCAGCAAGTGCAAACGCTGTCATGAGCGTGTGTTTGAAGAATGGGAAACCTCGCCGTTATCGAAGTCCATTCATTCCCCGGCCTTCCGCGCCTCGCTCGACGCCTTCCTGGCGTCTCCGACAGGAAAAGACAAGGCCCTCTGCTTCCGCTGTCATGCGCCTCATGTGCGCGAATTTCCCGAACAGGCGCAGCTCTTCATCGATCAGGCGAAGGCCGGCGATCCCTCGCTGGATGGGGTGGCCTGTGCGCAATGCCATTTGATCAAACAGGTCGATCGGATCAAACAGCCGCCGGAGCCCAAGTACGAATTGGGGAGCAAGACGCTCTATGGTCCCTATAAGGATTTTGTGCAGAACCTGGCCCACCAGTCGATGGAGCTGGGGCTCTTTCAGAAGTCCGACCTCTGCCTCAATTGCCACCAGTCTGTGCCATCGGCTGCCAACCTCGGCAAGAGCAACGATCTGCTGGGCAACTGGGATCAGAGTAAGGCGGTGAAGTCCGGCAAGGAATGTCAGAGCTGCCATATGCCGGAACAGGTGGGGGAATCGGCCAATGGGGAGAAGAAGCGGAAAACCGCGAACCATACATTTCCCGGCCGAGTCGGCAAGCTCCGTCAGGAAGCGGCCAAGCTGGACGTCCAGACGAAAATCGAGGGAGACAAGACTGTCGTCACGGTGAAGGTGCAGAGTCTCGTGCCGCACAGTCTGCCGACCACCCATCCGGCCTGGGCGAGCGTGGCGCTGGATCTGGATATCAAAGGAAAGAATCTGAAGACTGTCTTTGCCGACAAGCGGGTCTATGGCCGGGTTTATCAGGATGCCAAGGGGCAGAAGACCAGCTTCGATTTCGAGGCGGTCAAGGTCCTTGACGACACGGTTTTGAAGCCGGAAGAAACCCGCGTCGAGACCTTCACCTTCCCCACGCCGAAAGACACCAAGACCTTCGACGTCGAAGTCACTCTCAACTACGCGCCGATTACCGGCTCCGCTTCCTTCCTGCAGCGAGTCGAAGCGGAGTCCTCCAAGGGCTCGCAAGACCCGGTCTTTCAGCCGATCGAGATCGTCAAGTTTGCGGCGAATGTCTCGACTGCGAAGTAGCGAGCGGCCAGCGGATCATTCGAAAATAACTTGTGATCCTGGCGACTTCGTCTTGAAGATCTGCACGGCGTTGTACATGCCTTTTGCCGGGTGATTAAGGATGAGGCGGGAATTGGTGATGTGGGTGTCGAGCAGTTCGTATTGTCCTCCGCCGAAGTAGATGTCGCAGTCGTCAATCGCGCAGTTCTTGTAGATGTGGTTATCCAGCGAGAGCTTCGCCTTGCTGAAGGTCTGCCCGTCGATGACGATGTAGTTCGGTTCCATTCCCATACAGCCCTCCACCTGCGCGGACTATAACAACTCTCTTTTTGATCCGCAAACGAGGGGTGAGTTGAAGGCGGATGCTCTTTTGTGCTCGCACAGCGCGCGTTCAACGACGGTTGCTCATCTGGTCTGCCTGCTCCCTTTCCCTCTTGATCCCCTTCTTTCATCTGTATAGAATGGCCAGACTTTTCAGTTAGTTAGCTGCACGGATCGATTCTGTGCCACTTCGCGGTTTCCCATCGAACACGTCATCGTGATGGATGGAAGAAGCCAGAGGAAATGGGTGTCCCCCAACACCCCTAACAGGAGGAGACCATTGTGAGCGACTCAGCCATTATTACGTTTGCGTTGGTATCGGCGGTGACCGGCATTGCCTATGGCCTCTATCTGGCCATGTGGGTTTTTAAGCTGGATGCCGGTAATCCGAAGATGCAAGAAATTGCCAAGGCCATTCAGGAAGGCGCGAGCGCCTATTTGAATCGCCAGTATCGGACCGTCGGCGTCGTCGCGGCTGTGTTATTCACGATGTTGTGGGGCGCAGGGGCTGTCTCAGATAAATTCGGTTTGCTGACCGCGATCGGCTTTTTGATCGGCGCTGGCGCGTCGTCCCTGGCCGGTTACGTGGGCATGGTCATCGCAGTGCGGGCGAACGTGCGGACGGCCCAGGCTGCGCATAACGGGATGAATGCGGCGCTGACCGTGGCTTTCCGCGGCGGCGCGGTGACGGGACTCTTGTTGATCGGGCTGGGGTTGCTGGCCATCACTACCTTCTATGTGGTGGCGTCGCAGATCGCCGGGCAGGAGAAAGCGATCCACGCATTGCTGAGTCTCGGATTCGGTGGCAGTTTGATTTCGGTCTTTGCCCGTGTGGGCGGTGGTATCTACACGAAAGCAGCGGACGTCGGCGCGGACCTCGTCGGGAAAGTTGAAGCGGGGATTCCGGAAGATGACCCACGCAATCCGGCGGTCATCGCAGACAATGTCGGCGACAA
>SYGW01000045.1 GCA_005800255.1 Nitrospiraceae bacterium
CGAGGAAGGGCAGACTCTCGAGATCGCCGACGGTGCCGCCGATCTCCACGATCGTAACGTCCATCCCCTTCGAGATGCGCATGATGCTCTGCTTGATCTCGTCAGTGACGTGAGGCACCACCTGCACGGTCCCGCCCAGGTAGTCGCCGCGCCGCTCTTTCGAGATGACCAAATAGTAGATCCGGCCGGTCGTGTAGTTATTTTCTTTGGTGAGGATCAGGGACGTGTACCGCTCATAGTGGCCGAGGTCCAGGTCCGTTTCGGCTCCGTCATCCGTCACGTAGACTTCCCCATGCTGATAGGGATTCATCGTGCCGGGATCGACGTTGATGTAGGGGTCGAGCTTGAGGAACGTGATCTTCAACCCGCGGCTTTCCAGCAGGTTGCCGATCGAAGCCGACGCAAGCCCTTTCCCCAGGGAGGAAACGACGCCGCCGGTAACGAAAATGAATTTACTCATGGCTGCCCCCATCTTGTCCGATCCTATAATGCCGACATCCCTGCCACCGGGGCTACTTCCCGTGGGTGGCTCTGATCGCAGCCAACTCCCGCTTCACAGCCTCAAAGTGGCGGAGCTTCTCCGTCACCGGCTCGACATCTTCCGACTGATCCACCCGCAAAGACGCATGTTTGGTTTCCCAGACCTTGATCGAAATCCCGTGCTCCAAGGCGCGCAACTGCTCAAGACTCTCCGCCTCCTCCAACCGTCCTGAGGGCAGCGCCTCGATCTTCAACAGAATATCGCGCCGGTAGATATACAGACCGAGATGAATGTAATGCAGCCCCGCGACAGCCGCATGGCCGGCGTCGTCCCGCACCACCGGAATCGGCGCGCGCGAGAAATAGAGGGCGTTGCCCTGATGATCTGTGACCACCTTCACGACCGCGGGATTATGGAGATCCTCCATCGAGTCGATCGCGCGCTTCAACGTCCCCATCTCTGCGCCGCTCTTGAGGAACGGATCGATAAGGTCTGCCAGCAACTCAGGATGCAGCGGGATCTCATCGCCTTGAAGGTTCACGAAAAAGTCCCCGCGAACCAGACGCGCAACCTCGGCGACCCGATCGGTGCCGGTCCGATAGGCCCCGCCGGTCATCACGGCCTGCCCGCCGAATCCTTCCACGGTCTCCTTGATCCGTTTATGGTCGGTAGCCACCAGCACATCGGAAACCAGACGGCAGGCCGCCGCCTGTTCATAGACATGCTGGATCATAGGCTTCGGACCGAGCATGGTCAGAGGCTTCCCGGGAAAACGCGTCGACCCGTACCGGGCCGGAATGACGACCGTCACGAAAGGCGTCCTAGTCATGGCTTAAAGCCTCCGAAAGCTGCTGGGCCGACAGGGTCGCGGTGCCCACCATGCCGACGACAACACCAGCCGCGTGATTCGCCAACGCCGCCGCATCTCTCATCGAGGCACCGGTCGACAGCGCCAACGCCAAAGCCCCGATCACCGTATCACCCGCGCCGGTCACGTCGTAGACCTGGCGGGCCTGGGTTGGAATATGCCAGGAGACTCCGTCTCCCTCGTACAGACTCATCCCTTTTTCGCCGCGCGTAATGAGCACCGCCTGACAGCCTAACCGCTGACGGATGATCGCACCGGCATCATTGCTGGCCTGATCGTCGTCTCCATGCACGCCGGCGGCTTGCATCGCTTCCAGGTGGTTCGGCGTGATGACCGTCGCCCCTTTGTAGTAGCTGAAATGTTCGACTTTCGGATCGACGACGAGGGGGATGCCGCGCAACGAAGCAAGGCGCGTCAGGTCCGCCATCAAGCTGGCGCTCACGACCCCCTTGGCATAGTCCGAGACCACGAGACAGGAGAGATCGCGCAATCGCGATTCGACGTAGCGGAGGATCTTCCGTTGCATCGCGGACTTGAGCTCCCCGCGTCGCTCCACGTCGTACCGCACGATCTGCTGATTGTGGGCGATGACGCGGGACTTCCTGGTGGTCGGACGGTCCGGATCGATCACGACCCCGCCCCGCCCGGAACGGCTCGTGCCCAGTTCTTTCAGGAGCATTCGGCCTGACTCGTCCGATCCGATGACGCCGCAGAGGTCGACTTTGCCACCTAAAGCCAGCACATTATTGAAGACGTTGGCGGCGCCGCCGAGCCTGAAGGATTCAGAGTCGACATGGACCACCGGCACAGGAGCTTCCGGCGAGATACGGCTCACACGGCCCCAGATATAATGGTCAAGGATGAGGTCCCCAATGACGAGCACCGAGGCTTGCGGAAACCGCGCGATATACTGCCGCAGAACTTTCGGCGACGCAGGCCCCCCAGGTCCCTGCCCCCCCGCGCCAGGCTGCCGCTGGCGCGCCGCTTTATTTACTGAATGGCTTTGCCGAATCGATCCCATCTGACCCACTCCGTCCATTGTCCCTGTCCGCTCCACGACCAGTAGATGCGGAACGCCTTCCCGCGGATCTTCTCCTCGCGCACATAGCCCCAAAACCGGCTATCCAGACTTTGATCGCGATTGTCGCCCATCACGAAATAGGCGCCCTCCGGCACGGTCACCGGCCCGAAATTGTCGCGCGGATTGATGGCGCCGTCAATGATCCCAGGATCGATCCGCTGCGTAAAGAGCTTATCGTCGAGCACCGCCCCGTTCACCAGAATGGCTTTGTTGAGCACCTGCACGGTATCGCCAGGCCCCCCCACGATCCGTTTGATGAAATCCTTTTCCTCATCTTCGGGGAACCGGAACACGATGACGTCGCCCCGCTGCGGCTTGCCGAATTCGATCAGCGCCTGCGAAGCGTAGCAATTGACGGGAGGCAAGGCCACTTGGAGCTTGCACTGGCTAGGCCATTGAATGCCATAGGACAGCTTACTGACCAGGATATGGTCCCCGATCAAGAGGGTGGGAATCATCGAACCGGAAGGGATCTTAAAGGCCTGCACGATAAACACCCGGATCGCAAAGGCCAGGAGCATCGCCACGACGATGGCTTCCGCATATTCGCGAAAGATCGACTTCCTGCCGGGCTGCGACGCAGACGGCTCATCGAGGGCGGCCGTCGCCCCCGTTGCATCCCTGCGCCCCTCGCCGGTCGCAGACGCCAGACCGTCCGCCGGGGGAAGGTTCGTGTCCCCGCTCACTCGTCACCGACTTTCAGAATGGCGAGGAACGCCTCTTGCGGCACTTCCACGCTCCCTACGGATTTCATGCGCTTCTTCCCTTCCTTCTGTTTCTCAAGGAGCTTGCGCTTTCGCGTGGTGTCGCCGCCGTAGCACTTGGCCAACACGTTCTTCTTCATGGCGCCGATCGTCTCGCGCGCGATGACCTTACTCCCGATCGCTGCCTGAATGGCAATTTCGTACATCTGCCGGGGAATGAGTTCCTTCATTTTCTCGGCGAGCTGACGCCCACGCTGAATAGACCGCTCTTTATGGGTGATGAAGGACAAGGCATCGACCGATTCGCCGTTCAAGAGAATATCCAAACGCACGAGGTCGGACGGGCGATAACCGAGCAATTCATAATCCAGCGAGGCATAGCCCTGCGTGCGCGACTTGAGCTTGTCGTAAAAATCGAGGATGACTTCATTGAGCGGCATTTCGTAACTGATCGTCACCCTCGTCGGGTCGAGGAATTGAATGCCCCGCTGAATGCCCCGGCGCTCCTGACAGAGCTGGATGATGGCCCCCATATACCGTTCCGGCGTAATGACCGAGGCCAGGATAAACGGCTCCTCGAACGATTCGATGCTACTGGGGGGCGGAAGCTGCGAGGGATTATTGACCTCGATCACCTCGCCATTGGTCAGCAACACGCGATAGACGACGGTCGGCGCGGTGGTGAGCAAGGTCAGGTTGTATTCGCGTTCGAGGCGCTCCTGGATGATTTCCATATGGAGCAGCCCCAGGAAGCCGCAACGGAACCCGAACCCCAAAGCCAGCGACGTTTCCGGCTCATAGACGAACGACGAGTCGTTTAACCGCAGCTTGACCAACGCATCCCGCAGATCTTCGTACCGGGCCGTGTCCGTGGGATAGAGCCCGCAGAACACCAGCGGCTTCACTTCTTTGTAGCCGGGAAACGGCGTGCTCGTGGGCGTCACCGCATCTGTGAGGGTATCGCCGATCTTCACATCCGCGACTTCCCGCATGTTGGCGCAGAGATAACCCGCTTCGCCGGTCAAGAGCTCGGCCTTCTTGGTCCGCTTCGGGCTGAACTGGCCGACTTCCATCACTTCGAATACCCGCTCGTTCGACATGACTTTGATCTGCATGCCAGGCCGCACGGAGCCATCGACGATCCGGGCCAACACGATCACGCCCTGATAATTGTCGAACCAGGAGTCGAAGATGAGCGCCTTCAACGGCGCAGTAGGATCGCCGGAAGGCGGTGGAATCCGCTCGATGACGGCCTCCAGCACCTCCAGCACGCCCTTCCCCTCTTTCGCGCTGATCAAGAGGGCATCGGTCGCATCCAGCATCAACACATCGGAGATCGACTGTTTGGTGCCCTCGACATCGGCGCTGGCGAGATCGATTTTATTGATAACCGGAATGATCGTGAGGTTGTTAGCCATGGCCAAATTCACATTGGCAATGGTTTGCGCCTGCACACCCTGTGTGGCATCGACGAGCAAGAGCGCTCCTTCGCATGCGGCCAGACTGCGCGAGACCTCATAGGTGAAGTCCACGTGACCCGGCGTATCGATCAGATGCAACGAGTAAATCTTCCCGTCTTTGGCCCGATACTTGATCGCGACCGCATGGGCCTTGATCGTGATGCCCCGTTCCCGTTCCAGGTCCATCGCATCAAGGATCTGCTCCTTGGCCTCTCGGGCAGGCACCGCGCCAGTTGCGTCAAGGATCCGGTCAGCGAGGGTAGATTTGCCGTGATCGATATGGGCGATAATCGAAAAATTACGTATAAGGCTTTGCAAATGCTAACTCTTTTCCCAATAAAATCGGTTCATTATAGTTACTGCCCCCCAGGTTGTCAAAGCAGTCGCCCCCTCGTATAATTCGCAGGCACCGCGCCAATAACATCCGATAAGAGCTTATGGCTGATAGCATATAGCGAATAGTAGGAGCCTGGGTTTTCCGATCTCTCGCTATACGCCATACGCTATAAGCTCTCCTGCAACTCCTCCACCGTGGCACGAAAAACTTCGACCAGACAACTGATTGAGTGGGACCACCAGCACCTCTGGCATCCCTTTACCCAAATGCAGGAATGGGAGCAGGAAGAACCGCTCATTATCGAGCGAGGGAAGGGGTCTTACCTCATCGATACGGAGGGGAAGAAGTACCTCGACGGGACCTCCTCCATCTGGGTCAATCTGCATGGGCACCGCCATCCATCGCTCGACCGGGCCATCAAGAGCCAACTCGACAAGATCGCCCATTCCACCTTCCTCGGCCTCTCCAATCCACCGGCCATTCAGCTCGCGCGGGAACTCATTCGCATCATGCCCAAGGGCCTGAAACGGGTATTCTATTCCGACAATGGATCGACGGCGGTGGAAGTCTCGCTCAAAATGGCGGTCCAGTATTGGCAGCAGCGGCATCCAGAGACAGGCCCCAAGAATACCTTTCTCCATCTGAAACTGGCGTATCACGGAGATACCATCGGCGCAGTCAGCGTAGGCAATATCGAACTCTTCCATGGGCGATTCAAGTCGCTCCTCTTCCCCACCCTGGAAGCAGATCCTCCCTACTGTTATCGCTGTCCCCTCAACCAAACCTATCCCTCCTGCCAGATGGCCTGCCTCGATCCGATCGAACAGATCCTCAAGAAGCGGCATCGAGACCTGGCAGGTTTCATCATTGAGCCGCTAGTCCAGGCAGCAGCCGGCATGGTCACGGCCCCGCCAGGCTATCTAAAACGAATCCGCGAGCTCTGCACGAAATACCATGTGCTCTTGATCGCCGATGAAGTGGCCACAGGCTTCGGCCGCACCGGCAAGATGTTCGCCTGCCAACATGAGGGGGTGACACCGGACTTGATGGCAATCAGCAAGGGTCTAACCGGAGGCTACATGCCCCTGGCCGCGACCGTGACCACCGAAGAGATCTACCAGGGATTTCTCGGCAAGTACGAAGACTTCAAGACCTTCTTCCATGGCCACAGTTACACCGGCAACCCTCTCGGCTGTGCCGTGGCCCTGGCCAATCTCGACGTCTTCAAAAAAGAAAAGACGCTCGCGAAGCTGCAACCCAAGATCAAGACGATGGCGCGGCTCCTCAAGCCATTCCAACAACTGCCCCATGTCGGAGACATCAGGCAGCAAGGCTTGATGGCTGCCATCGAATTGGTGGAGGACAAGAAAACGAAGAAACCCTATCCACTCGCAGCCAGGATGGGCCACCGAGTCACAATGGAAACCCACAAACGAGGACTCCTGCTCCGCCCGATCGGCAACGTCCTCATCCTCCTGCCGCCTCTCAGCACGTCGCTTCCAGAACTAACCAACATGGTCGCAATCCTGCAAGCCTCTATCGAAACAACAACGCTAGCCTTGGCATCCGGCCCACGGCCATAGTCCAGGCTGGCCTGGCGACTCCCTGTGCTCGTGCAACGCGCGGTCGCGGACTCCCCTCGTTGGATGCGCGCAGTCGAAGGCAACCTTGGCCACTCCCCCTATGGCGATGCAGCAAGAAGGAGGCAGCCCATTACTAAATACGCACATCTCATCTCTCGAAATACATGCACTTCAGATTTATCATCTACGTACTCCTCTTAGGCCAGTAGCCCGCAACACTTTCCCTCTCCCAGCGCTCATGATACCCTGGGGACATGTCAAGAAATGCCTTCACCATAGGGACAAGCAAGGAAAGTTCACAAGTATGCTTGGCTATGCATTACCACCAGGGGAGTTGAGCCGAAAATGAAGCTCAGGATCAAAGATCTGCGAGAGGGCCAAGCCGACAGCCTTTCGCTTGAAGTCCTTATTGAGCGCTAATCCTCGGGCCTTCTATCTCAACCGCCTTAGCTGCTAACTCAGTTCGACGAATGCTCAAGCTCAACGGATATGATTCGTTGGCGCCGATGGTAATCCCCTCCTCCATTCCATTTCGACCATAACAACCTCAGGCGCGGAAGCGGCTGAGCCCCAGCCCCGCGCAATTATGCCGATCTTCAAATAACCACATTTAAAATCCCGTTTCGCGATGCCTCCTCACGAAACTTCAATCCTCGCCCCTCTCCCCGCTTTGAGAAGGTCTGAGACTGAGGCTTCCTTCACGAAAACTTCCAGCTTCCCATCGCTGTCGATGAGCGCGGAGGGCTGCCCTTCCGCCCCTTCACTGTAACAGGCCACCAACCCTTCGATGGCCTGTTTACCGATCCGAATGGATGGTTGCCGGCGCTTCGCGGACGAACGAACCTCTTCGAGATGTTGCTGGGTCAGGTTGGAAATCAGATTGCCGAACCGATCCACGTGGATGATCTCCCCCACCAAGGTCTTGCCTTCCCAGGTTGGTGTCGCAATCGTGAAGGTCTTGCAGTCCGTGACGAGCCGCCCGAATGATTCGAACGACTGTTGCTTGGTCAGCCAGGCTGCAGCCTGGGCGAAGAGGTCGCGGCCATCGAAGGTGTGGCCAGCCGATGGCAGACGATAGTCTTCATTCTCGATCTCGCGCACTTCCATCTCGGGATTGTCGGCGAGGATATAGGTCAACAGTCCGTTGTCGGGAGCCAGAAAGAAGTAGCGCTCGCTCTTGGCGATAAGGGCACGCCGCTCACTGCCGACTCCCGGATCGACGACGGCCACATTCACGGTGCCCTTGGGAAAGTAGCGATAACAGGAGTCCAGGAGATAGGCGGCGGCTTCGACGGAATGGGGCGGCACATGATGCGAGAGATCGACGAAGGTGGCGTGGGGATTGATGGTAAGGACCACCCCCTTCATGCTCGCCACGAAGGAGTCCCGATCCCCGAAATCGGTCAACAACGTGATGAGCCCCGAAGGGTGTGGCACTACAGCTCCTCGAAGCGAATCTCCACGACTTCGTATTCGACGATCTTCACCGGGGTCTTCACCTCGACAAAATCGCCGACGCGCTTCCCGATCAGCGCCTTGCCGACCGGAGACTGGATCGAGATACGGTTCACTTTCATATCGGCTTCATCCTGCCCCACCAGCGTGTACTGACGCTTCGACTGCGACTCCTGTTCGATCAGAATCACCGTGGCGCCGAACACGATGGTCTCGGAGACCCGCCCGGCCGTTTCGATGATGCGGGCATCGGCCAGCTTCGCCCCGAGCTCGATGATACGCGACTCGATAAACCCCTGACGTTCCTTGGCGGCATCGTACTCCGCATTCTCGCTCAGGTCACCATGGGCGCGTGCCTCAGCGATGGCTTCGATATTTTTGGCGCGTTCGACTTTGCGAAGACGATCAAGCTCTGCCTGAAGTGCCTCGTGCCCCTTTCGCGTGATCGGTGTCGGCATAGTGTAACGTCCTCTATGAGTGGTGGTGATACTCTTGTAACGACCGAATCGTGAGTTCTGTCTTCAAAATCGCTTCAATCCCCATGACCGCCGCTCGCGCGCCCCGGATAGTCGTATAATAGGCCAGCCCTTTATTCAAGGCCTCCCGGCGGATCGACAAGGAATCGGCATGGGACGCCGCGGTGCTCACGGTGTTCACGACCAAGGCCACCTGCCCGTTCTTGATATGGTCCACGACATGGGGACGGCCTTCTTTGACCTTGTTCACCGTTTCCGTCGGCACTCCATGGTCCCGCAAATAGCCAGCCGTGCCACTCGTCGCCTGGATGTTGAACCCCAGCTTATGAAGCTGCTTCACCACCTCCAGCGCCGCAGGGCGATCGCTTTCCTTCACGCTGATGAAGGCCGTGCCTCCCTTGGGCAATGGCGCTCCGGCTCCCGCCTGGGACTTGGCGAAGGCCCAGCCGAAATCCTGATCGATGCCCATCACTTCGCCGGTGGACTTCATCTCAGGCCCCAAGAGGACATCCACCCCGGGAAACTTATTGAAGGGGAAGACGGATTCCTTCACGGACAAATGCACCGGCGCAGGAGCCTGGGTCAATCCCAGCTCCGGCAAGGTTTTGCCCACCATCACCTGCATCGCCAGCTTGGCCAAGGGCACCCCGATGGCTTTGCTAACGAAGGGCACGGTGCGCGAGCCGCGAGGATTGACCTCCAACACGTAGATCGTATCCTCTTTCACGGCGAATTGCGCGTTCATTAAACCGATCACGCCCAGCTCCAGGGCCAGAGCCTTCATTTGCCGGCGAATCTCTTCCACGACACTCGGCTTGAGCGAATAGGGCGGTAAGGAGCAGGCGGAGTCTCCAGAATGGACCCCGGCTT
The DNA here is from genome assembly GCA_005800255.1 of Nitrospiraceae bacterium. The sequence continues at coordinate 9,316 of SYGW01000045.1, forward strand.
CTTCGATATGCTCCATGATCCCTGCCACCACGACGTTCGTCCCGTCCGAAATGGCGTCGGCATCGACTTCAATCGCGTCCGAAAGATACCGGTCGATCAGGACCGGATGTTTTGGCGAGGCCTTGACCGCCGAGATCATATATTCCAGCAAACCTGCTTCGTCATAGACGATCTGCATGGACCGCCCGCCCAACACATAGGAAGGCCGCACCATGACCGGATAGCTGATCCTCAGGGCGATCTTCAGGGCCTCGTCCACGGATCGAGCCATGCCGCTCTCCGCCTGGCGGAGGCCGAGTTTATCCAGGAAGTCGCGAAACTGCTCCCGGTCTTCGGCCCGGTCGATCGCCTCGGGGCTCGTGCCCAAAATTTTCACCCCGGCCTTGGAGAGGGGCAATGCCAGCTTGAGGGGCGTCTGCCCGCCGAACTGCAACACGACGCCCAGCGGCTGTTCGCGCCGCACGATATTGAGGACGTCCTCCTCGGTCAGCGGCTCGAAATAGAGCCGGTCCGA
>SYGW01000046.1 GCA_005800255.1 Nitrospiraceae bacterium
ATTTGCATCACCTCGGACCGATGATCGAACAGGCGCTCGGCGATGGCTCCCGCTACGGGCTGCGGATCGTCTACTCCTATGAGCCGGTGATCCTCGGCACGGGGGGCGGGCTCAAACAGGCGGAGCCGCATTTCTCAGGGGAGCCGGTCCTGGTGCTGAACGGCGATACGCTGGTGGAGATCGACCTGGGGGCCTTGTGGGCCTTTCATCTGCAGCGAAAGGCCGCAGCCACGTTGGTCCTGCGCAAAGATCCTGAGGCGGTCCGGTGGGGGCTCGTGGAAATAGATTCTGACCATCGCATCGTTCGCATTACCGGCCGCGGAACATCCGAGTCCGGCCCGGTCCAGCCGCGCATGTTTGCCGGGATTCATATCCTCGATCCGCGCCTTCTGCGTGATGTGCCGCAAGGGAAGGAGTCTCCCATCATCGATGCTTACGTCGCGGCGATTCAACGGGGCGAGGCGGTGCTGGGCTACGACCATCAGGGCTACTGGTCCGACGTCGGAACTCCTGAACATTACGCGCAAGCTGAGCGGGATGCAGTAGCCGGCCTCATCGCCCTTTCGGCAAGACAGTTGCCTGCCTAGCCTTCAGTCTGCGCTTCTCTCATCTTTTGTTGTTTAATCAAACGGGCCAGGTAGGTGCGCTGAAGTTTGAGGCGGTCTGCTGCTTTCGTTTGATTTTCCGCCGTATTTTTCAGCGCCTGTGCGCGCTCCTCGACTCGTGGTAGGGGAGGGAGAGGTAGACGAGGCGTTTGTCTTGCGCAGTTCGGCCCATGCCCTCCAGCGACAGCATGTCCGGTTCGATGGTGTCCGACTGGTTTAGGACGACGGCCCGCGCGATGACGTTGTCCAGTTCGCGGATGTTGCCCGGCCAGCTGTAGCGGCTCATGGCTTCCATGGTCGCAGAGCTGAAGAGCATCCCGGTTCAGGAAGAATTTGGCCAGGGCCGGGAGATCTTCGGGCCGTTCGCGGAGCGGGGGCAGGGTCAGACTGATGACGTTCAAGCGAAAGAACAGGTCCTCGCGGAGCTCACCGGTTTTGACCGCCAGCCGGAGATCCTTGTTCGTCGCGGCGATGACCCGCACATTGATCGACACGAGGCGGGTGCCGCCGACGCGATGAAACTCCTTGTCCTGGAGGACGCGCAGCAGTTTGGCTTGTAGCGGGAGCGACATGTCTCCGATCTCGTCCAGGAAGATCGTGCCCTCGTCCGCCATTTCCAGTTTGCCATTTTGCAGGCGATCCGCGCCGGTGAAGGCGCCTCGTTCATGCCCGAAGAGTTCGTCCTCCAGTAATGTTTCTGTGAGGGCGTCGCAGTTGATGACCACCAGCGGCAGGGCCTGCCGCGGACTCCATTGGTGGATGGAACGGGCAAAGAGTTCCTTGTCCGTGCCGCTTTCCCCCAGTAACAGTACACTGGCGTCGGATTGAGCGCTCGTTGGGCCGACTCCATGACAGGGCGGATCTTGGCGCTGGTCCCGATGATCGAGGCGTAGCGGCTGTCGACTTCGGACTTGAGGCAGGTCACCTGCCGTTTGAGGCTGTTCCGTTCCAGGGCCTTGCCGATGACGATGAGGAGGTGGTCTTTGTCCAGTGGCTTGGTGAGGAAGTCATAGGCGCCGGTTTTCATAGCCTCGACTGCGGCATCTATCGAGGCATGGGCGGTCATGACGATGACGGGAAGCTCTTCGGTTAGTTTGATTTTCGGGAGCCGCTTGAGGACTTCGAGGCCGGTGAGGCGGGGCATGTCCAGGTCGAGTAAGATGAGGTGCGGCGCTTCCTGTTCGATCCGTTCCAGCGCCTCGATCCCGTCGTGCGCGATCACGGTTCCGTAATCGGAGGCCTAGAGGCGATCCTCCAGCATCGTGACAATATCGGGCTCGTCGTCGACGATGAGGATCTTCGCCTTTATCTTATCCCTCTATTCGTGGGAGGGTGAGGATAATTCCTCCTGCGCGCGTCGAGCGACCACCGTTTTATCGTGGGGCTCCGCGAGCAAGGGAATCGTCCTCATTCTCCCACTTCTACTCCATCACGTTGACCACCAACCCAGTCAGCGGTTTCGGGAAGAAGTAGGTCGACTTGTGGGGCATGCGTTCGCCGGCTGTTGCAACTGATTGCACTTCGCTGACCTTGGTGGGATTGAGGAGCAGAGCTCCCGTTCCCGTCCCCTTCGCCACCCAACCCAGCGCCTCATGATCGTCTTTGGTATAGAGGATCGCTTCCTGTTCCTGCTGCGTCTGGCAGAGCTTCGTCACGACCAGTTGCTGGAGGAGCGAGACGTCCAGCTTGGTGCGGGGCGATGCGGATGCCGGTGGGCGATGGGCCGACTTGAGGGTCAGCGTGAGGTAGGCGTCTTTTCCCTTCACCGTCAGGCCGAACATCGGCACGGTGCGGCCGTTGGTGCGCACGGATTCGATGAATTGCGCGCACACCGCTGCCTGGGTGCCCGCGGTAAAGGGGAATTCTTGCAGCTCGAATTGGTCGGCCAGGAGGGCTCGCACCTTGTCGTAGGAGGGGAGCGGCGTGGTGATGACCCGATGGGTCGGCAGCACGGTGAGTCCCGGATCTTCAAGGGCGGCGAGCAACATCATCACGCCGTCGTAGGGCTGGTGGCCGGCCGGCGCGCCCGCCTGCTGGCGGCGGAGCTTCTGATAGTTCAGGGCGGTTTCGTAGCGATGGTGGCCGTCGGCGATAAACAACGGCTTCGGGCGCAGCAGGTCGACGGCCTGTTTCAAGACGGTCTGATCCGTCACGGCCCACAGCTGTTGCCGGAATCCCTCGTCGTCGCGGAAGTCGATGGTGGCCGGCTTCCCTTTGATCGCCGCTTCCAGCAGCCCCATGACCGTGTTGTGGGGGTCCGAGTAGAGGGACCAGATGGGGCTGAAATTGGTTTTGCAGGCTTCGAGCAGATTCAGCCGGTCGGTCTTGGCGGCCGAGCGAGTGTTTTCGTGCGGATAGATATGCCCGGAGTCGAGCGCTTCCAATTTGACGGTGGCGATAAAGCCCTTGAGGGTCTTTGTCGGCGCGCCAGCCGGCGCATAGGGCGGCGCATATTCGATCGTGTGGTAGTAGATCGTCGGCAGCGCGTCGCGCTTCAAGGCTCCGCTCTTGAGCCAGTCTTGTAGGGTGGCGGCGGCTCGCGTGTAGCGGTTGTTCGCGGGGCCGTCGCCCGGCTGATCGAGGCCGAGCTCCAGTCGGATGATGTTCTGCGGATGGCGTTCGTAGAGCGCCTTCTGGCCTGCCGTATCGATGATGTCGTAGGGCGGCGCCACGACCTGCTTGACGTCTCCTACTACCTTCGCGTCGTACACCGCACCGTGAAACGGAATAATCGTCGACATCGCGTCATCCTCTGCTGCGTGAGTGATGGAGGTAGTTGGGGTGCAACTACCGAAAGAGATAGATCCGTCTTTCCCGTGCCGGCCCGCGGCAGGAAGCGGGAGACAATCTATTGGTCGCGGGTCACTATATAATCGGCCGCCATCGAGAGGGCTCGTTTGGCTGTACAGTCTTCGAACAGGCTGAGATCTCGTTGCGCTTCGTCGATGTAGGATCGTGCGCGATCTGCGGCGTAGGCGATCGAGCCAGCGCCGTTCATCAGGCGAATGATCCGCGCGAGATCTTCTTCTGTCAGGGTCCTGGTTTCCATGCGGTCGATGATCATCCGTTTGTCCTGCTCCGAGCAATGGTACAGCAGGTGGAGCAGCGGCAGGGTGGCCTTGCCTTGGCGGAGGTCCTGCCCTAGGGTCTTGCCCAATCGCTCGCCGTTGGCCGTGTAGTCGAGCGTGTCGTCTGTCACTTGAAAGGCGATCCCCAGGTGCTGGCCGAACTGGAAAAGTGCATCCTGCTGCGCGTCCGAAGCGTCCGCGAGGATGGCGCCCATGCGGCAGGCGGCGGCGATCAGGCCGGCGGTTTTGTGTTCGACGATCTTGAGGTATTCCGCTTCCGGCATGGAGGGGTTGCCGTTGTAATAGAGCTGGAGCACTTCGCCTTCCGCCATCTTCTTGCAGGCCTCGGCGAGCACTTCGTTGATGCCCTGGCTTCGGAAGTCGACGACCTGGCAGATGGCCTTGGAGTAGAGGTAGTCGCCGACGAGGATGCTGATTTGGTTGCCCCAGACTTTTCGGGCGGTGCGCTGGCCCCGGCGGATATCGGCATCGTCGACCACATCGTCGTGGAGCAGGGTGGC
>SYGW01000047.1 GCA_005800255.1 Nitrospiraceae bacterium
CGCGATCTTACCATCGGGTTTGACGGGGGAGCAAGCAAGGGCTCTCCGCTGTTTGACTTCCCGCGACGGAAGGCGCAGCATGGCGGCCTGATTCATACAGCACAGAGGTGTACTGTGACCCGTTGCTAGCCCTGCGGCGCTGTGCGCTTGCGAATAACTCGAATCTGACGTTACGCCCACTGGCGAGGTATCGCCATGAGGGCGTTGTTGTTTGTGCGGCAGTCGCGCCATCGACAGAGTTTCATGGGGTCTTAACCGTTCTACAAAGGAGACGATGATGATGAAACGATTAGCAGCCCTTTCGGCCGTAGTGGTTATGGGAGCGCCCTCGCTTGCCTTGGCCGTGGAACATAGCGCTGGCTACCGTGGAATCGGCCAGCTCTATTTTACGTTGATGGGGCTGATCCTGATTTATGGGGTCTACGACTGCTTCGGCAAGAAGGCGATGTATGTGGCGGCGCCGATCATTATCGGCGGGCTCTACATGATGTTGCCCCCGAGCTAAACGCCGGCGGCAGAAAGACTGGCTGGCCTAGTCCAGCCAGTCTTTCTCTTTGAGCTTCCGGGGTAGATATTTTTTCGTGAGGTATTGGAAGTCCTTATTGGCGAGGGCGTCCAGCTCGTACTTCAGTCCACTCGCCAGCATCCTTTTGATTTCCGCCTGCCAGGCCGGCTTCTGAAACCACTGATAGTTCAACAGCTCTTTCGCGCGGGCGATATCCTTCTCGTTCAGCTTGATCCCGACATTGCGCGGCAGTTCATATCGTTCAGGATCGGCGCTGGAAAGGCCGATGAACTTGGCTTTGGGAATCGCCATTCGTTCGCTCTCGAAGGCCAGGTTGATTGAGCCCTGTTTGACGACGGAGTAAATGTAGTAGCCCCAGGGATCGTTGTCGACCAGGACATAGACCGGCAATCGATATTCTTCGTGCAGCCTTCGCGCCAAGCGGCGCACTCCGCGGGGCGGTTGCCCGTTCCCCGTCAGCAGCACGCAGTTATACCGGCGCCAGAACTTGTCCTCCGAAAGCCGGTTCCACTGCGTGCCCTTTTCGACCAGCAGCACGAAGTCCGCCGTACAACGGCGAATCTCCACATATTCCGGCTCCACGATCGACGGCACGGAGTAGCCGCCCTTCCCCAGCTTGGCGCAATCCACCCGATCGCCGTCGTCGCCGAGCACCAGCGGCCCGACCACGCTCCCGCCGTTCTCCGCGCGAACATGCAACTCTTCACGGAGCGCCACGAGCGACACTTCCAAATCCTCGATGATCGGGTCCGACTCGTCCTGGGTATCGAACGTATTCTCATGCGAGTCCTGGATTGTGTGTTTGGTCCGGTAATAGATCTCTCTGAGCGAGGTCGTCAGTTCCGCTCGTTGCAGTTCGGAGAGGGCGTCTGCAACCAGGATGGTCTGCATGAACTTCTTCGCCATGCTTACGTTGAAGAAGGAGCGAGCCTGCTTCTTGCTCCCCATTTCGAGCAGGCCCTTGCGCGGGTTGAAGCTCACGTTCGAGAGGGCGCGAAGCGGAATTTCCATCGTCGGATCCTTGCCTCGCTGCGCGGAGGCGATCACCATATCGGCAAGCCCGATCAGTTTCTTCTCGACCGTCCCGTTCTTTGTCCGTTTCGTTTTGGCCATGGATCGTCCTATTTGTTCTTTCTTGTCGGATGGATCTTGCGTGCCATCGAGTCTTTGGCATTCTTGCCGATCGCCTGCTTGGCAGGCTTCGTCTTCGCAGCCGGCTTGCGATGCTGTTTCACCGAGGGCGGTTTTTCGTTTACCTCGATTACGACTGGAACAGCGATAACCGGCGCCTCTCCTTCAATCCCTTCCGCTGTGACGATGATGGAATGAGGCAGCCCTTCCGGCCCTGCGCCGGTCTTGCCCAACGTTTCATCGGTCTTGATCCCGCCGGTCCGCAGGGACGCGATCTTCTGAAGCTGGGCTTTCAGTTTCTCCGTGGCCAGCTTCCCGCCCTTCAGGCTGTTGCAGGCTGCCACGACTTCTTCAATGTAGAGCTCGAAAATATTGCGCCGCCGAAACTCGCTGGCCGCCCGTTTGCGCCGGCGCAGGAAGAGTCCGAGCCTCCTACCGCATTCGCGGAGCGCCAAGGTGATTTCCTTGTGGATTTCGTCGTATTCCGCGATCGCTTCTTTGGACTCGCTCGTAAAGGGCACCCAGACGGACGCGATATGCACGAAGATGACCATGGGGCCTGCCGGCAGAGCTCCGCGCGACTGAGTGATCCCGTAATTGCGCCAGGTCGTGGCAAGCACCGCTTTGAAGGTGGCGCAGGAAGATTGCTGATAGAGCAATGGGACCCGGTTGGCGTAGCGAATCACGCGGGCGAGTTCCGAATCTCCCTCCTCATGCTCCCCTTCCGCCAGAGGCATCGATGGCTTGCCTAGCTTGGCGACACTGTCCGGCGCCTTCCCAAAGGCCAACCCCGCTTCAATGATGAAAGGGTTCCCTCGGTAGACCGAGGGGGGCCGGCTCACTGCCGTATAGAACTCCCCTTTGATCTGCTTATAGAGACCGGAGAGGATCGCCTTTTCGCCGATCGGCGAGAGGCAATTGGTCGGCGGGGCCATGATCTTCGTCGCTTGAATCGTCTGATAGAGGGTTTCGGCAACCGCGCCGCGAATGTCGCGCGGCTTCGCTCTGGGCGAGACCTTCGCCGCTTTGCACATCTCATCCGCGAGCGCAGGAGACACCCGGCAGAAATCGCTCGATAGAAGGCCTGAAAGGGTTTGGCTCTTACTTTCCTGCAGCATCTTGAGAAACATGCCGAACTCGATGCCATAGGGATGAGGCTTAATTTCCTTCGGCGAAGGAGGCAGCTCGTGATAGGCGCGGGGATAGTCCTTCGTCTCGCCTTCCGGCGTGCGATAGATCAGACGGACATGCGGGTTGGCAATTGACGTCTGCTCCAAATATTCGTCCACCGAGGCGCGGCCCTTCTGATAGCGGCCTTCGACTTCGATCGCCACCTGGGTACCTTGCGGTCTGTCCCATTCGACGGTTTTGTTTTCCAGCACCAGCGGCTCATTCTTTTTCGTATCGATCTGGACGGCAAAATACTGAGCCGCAGCCCTGGGGCCGGTGCGGGAGATGATCTTGACCGGTTTGCCCGTCGTCAGTTGGCCGTACATCCCGGCCGCTGAAATGCCGATCCCCTGCTGGCCTCGGCTCATCCTCAGCCGATGGAACTTGGAGCCGTACAGGAGTTTCGCAAAGACCCGCGGAATCTGCTGACGGACGATTCCCGGGCCGTTGTCCGTCACGGTAATCCGGAAGCGGGTGGCTTGGCTCGCTGCCGGCACGGCCGCAGCTCCGACCGCCAGGGCTTCCAGTTGCACCGTGATTTCCGGAAGAATCCCCGCTTCCTCGCAGGCGTCCAACGCGTTATCGACCGCCTCCTTCACGCAGGTCAGTAGCGCTTTGCGCGGGTTGTCGAAGCCCAAGAGATGCCGGTTCTTCGTGAAAAACTCCGAGACGGAAATCTCCCGCTGCCTGGCTCCCATTTCCACCGCCGTGACAGCCGAGGCGATCGGGGCTTTGGATTCCTTGGGCGCTGGTGGCGGGGAAGCAGTTTTCGACGCGGAGGCAGTCGGTGCGACCGATGCGGACAGCTTAGACTTGGCCATTCATCCTCTCACAAGTTAACGTGACAAAACGGATCGGCAAGCTCCGCAGCCCGGAGTCCGTTGTGGGTCTGAGCGATAAGCGCGTAACACTGGAGAATCGTTCAGCGCCGATTAGGGTGGGAGGAGCGCGCACCTACCGAGGACAGCATAGGTACGGCGAAAATCTCGGCAGGACTTCAGGCTTTCCAGTCAAGCTGGGCTTGCACACCATCCCAACATTCGATTCCCTGATGGACCACATTCCCTCGGGGCGTTAAGCTCCCCCCACAGGGCTACGGTATTCCTCAGATATGGATGAGTCAAGCATTGGCGCATTAACGGGATGCGACGCCATGAGCTGAGTCGATCAGGTCGATCCGAAGTTGCATCCCTCTACGGCTTTCGATAAGGTGCGGGGCATGACCCATTCCCTCGCGCGTTCGCTCGTCCTCGCCGCTGCGAGCGGGCTGTTCCTCCCGTTAAGCTTCCCGAACTACGACCTCGGTCTATTGGCCTGGATCGCCCTCGTGCCGCTGCATTGGGCGCTGGACGGCAAAACCAAAACTCAGGCGTTCTGGATCGGCTGGTTGACCGGCACGATTGCCTTTACCGGCATGATGGCCTGGGTGGTTACCACCATGAGCATCTACGGCAAGGTTCCGCTGGCGATCAGCTATGGCATCATGTTGCTGCTCACCGTCTACCTGGGGCTCTATGTCGCCATCTATTCCGCCGGATCCGTCTGGTTTCGGAGTTTGATTCCCCGTTACGGGCTCTTTGCCGTTCCCTGCTTATGGGTGAGTCTGGAACTGATCCGGACCTATGCCTTGAGCGGAATGCCCTGGGGTCTCCTCGGCTATTCGCAATATCGCCAGATCGAGGTGATTCAGATCGCGGATCATCTGGGAGTCTATGGGGTCTCGTTTCTCATTGTGCTCGTCAATGTCGCAGTGGCCGAATTCATTTCCTGGCTGATGCCCTTGCTTCGGAGATTCCGCCCGGCCAGGCTCCCCTGGGAGCTCGTTGCCGTGGCGGTCTTGCTGGTGGGCTTGTCCTGGGAATACGGTCTGCGAACCCTCTCAGAGGCACCGTTTGCTCACATTCCCCGCTCGTCCATCAACGTCGGGGCCATACAACCGAACATCGATCAGGCCGTGAAGTGGGACACAGCCTATCGAGAGGAGACCCTCGCGAGGTTTGACCGGCTGACGGCGCAGCTTGGGCATGCCACCGATTTGGTGATCTGGCCGGAAGCAGCGACACCCTTCGTCTTTGAACGGGAACCGGTCTATCAACTGCAGCTTATCTCCCTGGCCAACCGGGCGCAATCACCCATCCTGTTCGGCAGCCCGGCCCTGCGTTTCTACCCGGATCGCAAACCCTATCTACTGAACAGCGCCTATCTCCTCTCGCCAGAGGGTCAGCTACTGGGCCGTTATGACAAGCAACATCTGGTGCCATTCGGGGAATATATTCCGTTGAAATCCTCACTCCTGTTCTTCCTCGACCGGTTGGTCGAAGGCATCGGCGATTTCGAAGCGGGGCCAGGTCCGACGATCATGACCGTGACGCCGAAACCAGGCATGGCCGGCGCGCAGCTGCGACCGGTCAAGTTCGGCGTCGCCATCTGTTATGAAGTGATCTTCCCGGACCTCGTCAGGCAATTCGCCGCGAACGGGGCGGAGTTTATGGTGACGATCACGAACGATGCCTGGTTCGGTCGTTCCGCCGCCCCCTCTCAGCATTTTGCGATGGTGGTGTTCCGCTCGGTGGAGAATCATCTGGCCTTTGCCCGCTCGGCGAACACCGGTATTTCCGGCTTCATCGATCCCTTCGGGCGCATCGTCGACGCGACACCGATCTTCACGGAACAGGCCGTGCGAACCAGGATGCAGGTCTGGCGCCCCCATACCTTTTACAGCCGCCACGGGGATGTCTTTGCCTACGGCTGTGCTATAATCTGCGCGCTTTTGTGCCTGTTCAGCTATTTCCGCACCAAGGAACCTGAGCCGGACACAGTGGCTGCCACACCGATTTAAGCTGAAAGGGTCGCGCATGTTGGATGAAGTACGGATTCGCCTTCGGGCCGTCGCGGAGCAAGTAGCGGAACTACGGGGGCATCTTTGACTTCGCTCGCATGACGACCGAGTTGGCCCATCTGGACGAACAAACCTCGCAACCGGACTTTTGGAGCCAGGCGCAAAAAGCGGCCAAGATCAGCAGAAAGAAATCCTCGATCGAGCGCGAGCTGCAGCTGTGGCGTGAGATCGACGGGAAGATGAACGATCTAGGCGCGTTGCTGGAACTGGCGGAGGAAAGCGCCGATGCCGGACTTCTGACGGAACTGAGCGCCGAGCTGGATCAATTCGAACCGAAACTCGCAGCCCTGCGGCTGGAACTGCTCCTCTCAGGCGAACTGGACCCGAACAATGCGATCGTGGCCATCCATCCGGGCGCCGGAGGAACGGAGTCGCAGGACTGGGCGCAGATGCTGCTCCGCAGGTACGTCCGGTGGGCCGAGAGCAAGAAATTCAAGGTCGAAACGTTGGATCTGCTGCCAGGCGAAGAAGCGGGAATCAAGAGCGTGACCCTGTCTGTGACCGGCCCCTATGCCTATGGCTATCTCAAAGCCGAAGCTGGCGTACACCGGTTAGTGCGCATTTCACCCTTCGACGCAAACAAACGGCGGCATACCTCCTTTGCCTCGGTGTTCGTCTATCCGGAGGTGGACGAGGATATCGACCTCGTGATCGAAGACAAGGATCTGCGAATCGATACCTTTCGGGCCGGCGGGGCTGGCGGACAGAACGTGAACAAGGTCGAGACCGCCATCCGGATGACCCACCTGCCGACCGGAATCGTGGTGCAATGTCAAAACGAACGGTCTCAGCTCCAGAACCGCAACGGGGCGATGAAGGTCTTGAAGGCCCGCCTCTACGAACTGGAATTGAAAAAGAAAGAAGCCGAGTTCAATGCGATCGTCGGCGAGAAGAAGGATATTTCCTGGGGCAGCCAAATCCGTTCGTACGTATTCCAGCCCTATCAAATGGTCAAGGACCACAGGACCGGCCACGAAGTGGGCCAAGTCGCCGCCGTCATGGATGGCGATCTGGACGGGTTTATCGAGGCCTATCTGAAGATGAAACAACTCGGGAAAACCGCGCTCAGCTATCAGCAGTCCGGCACGGACGAGTTCGATAACTGAGCGAAGCACTCTATTGACAAAGGCACACATGGAAGAATTGAACGAACAGCAGCAGCAGCGCATCAAGAAGCTCGATGTCCTTCGTGCAGGGGGCGTGGCGCCCTACGGGACGCGATTCGAAGTGACGGACCGCGCGGGCCAACTGATCAAGCTCCATTCCGAGAAGACCAAAGAGGTCTTGGAAGAGGAGAAGATTTCCTGCACCTTCGCGGGACGCATCGTCGCCCTGCGCCGATTCGGCAAGGCCGGCTTCGCGGTGCTGCAAGACGGCTCCGACCGGCTGCAAGTCTATCTCAAGAAAGATCTCATCTCGGAGCAGGCCTATCTCGTCGCAGAGCAGCTCGACCTGGGAGATTGGATCGGCGTGACCGGCATGCTCTTTCGCACCAAGACCAATGAATTCACGGTCGAGGTCTCACAGCTCACCTTCCTGAGCAAAGCCCTCAGACCGCTTCCGGAGAAGTGGCACGGGTTGACGGATGTGGAAACCCGCTACCGCCAGCGCTATGTTGATTTAATCGCCAATCCGGAAGTCCACGCGATCTTCGTCACGCGCAGCAAAATCATCGCGGGCATCCGTGCCTTTTTGATCGAACGGGGCTTCCTGGAAGTCGAAACGCCGATGATGCATCCGATCCCGGGAGGCGCGGCGGCCAAGCCTTTCGTCACCTACCACAATGCCCTCGGCGTCGATCTCTATCTCAGGATCGCGCCGGAGCTCTACTTGAAACGCTTGATCGTGGGCGGCTTCCCCCGCGTATTCGAAATCAATCGCAATTTCCGAAACGAAGGGATCTCGACGATCCATAATCCGGAATTCACGATGCTGGAGTTCTATGTCTCCTATGCCGACTATCAGGACCTGATCATCCTCACGGAAGAACTCGTCTCCTCGCTGGCGCAGCAGATCCTCGGCAAGACGGTCATCGACTACCAAGGCAAGGAGATCACCCTCACCGCCCCCTGGCGCCGCTGGTCCTACCATCAGTCGATTCTGGAAGTGAACCATCTCGACCCCTCCGTTCTGCAGGATAAGGATCAAGCGATGGCGGCGGCCAAAAAACTCGGCATCGCGGTTGATCCGAAATGGCCTCTCGTCAATATCGTAAACGAAATCTTCGAGGAGACCGTCGAACCGAACCTGATTCAGCCGACTTTTATTACCGACTACCCGATTGAAATTTCCCCTCTTGCTCGGCGCAAGGACTCGAATCCAGCTTTGACCGATCGCTTCGAGCTCTATATTGCCGGCAGGGAAATCGCGAATGCCTTCTCCGAGTTGAACGATCCGCTGGATCAACGGGAACGGTTCGAAGGACAAGCGGCACAGCGGGCGGCAGGCGACGAAGAAGCCCATCTGGTGGATGAAGATTTCCTGCGCGCCTTGGAGTACGGCATGCCGCCGACCGCGGGAGAAGGCATCGGCATCGACCGGCTGATCATGCTCTTTACCAATCAAGCATCGATCCGGGA
>SYGW01000048.1 GCA_005800255.1 Nitrospiraceae bacterium
AACCCGTCACTCCCCGTTTTCGGAAGCGAGCGGCCGCCAGTCGCCAAAATGACCTTCTGCGCCTGCAGGGTTCCATGGGTATGGTGAAGGAGGAAGCCGCTCTCCGAGCCGGCGAGACGGACGACCTCCGCCACTCGATGGCCCGGACGGATCACCACACCCAATTCGTGACAGCGATTGACGAGCGCGGTCAAAACCGTTCGCGCCTTGTCGGTCACGGGAAAAAGCTTGCCGGTCTCTTCGCACTTGAGGGCCACGCCCAGCGAGGCGAACCAGTCGATCGTGGCCTGAACCGGAAACGCGGCCAAAACATTCTTGATGATGTGGCGATTGCCGAAGAAGTCGGTGGCGGTCACGACATCATGCGTGACATTGCAGCGGCCGCCGCCGGAGACGAGGATCTTCGCGCCGAGGGTCTTGGCCCCATCGAGCAGCACGATCTTCAGCGCAAGCCCCTCCTTCGCGGCGGCCTCTGCTGTGAAAATCGAGGCGGCGAGCCCCGCGGCGCCTGCACCGATCACCGCAATATCGTGTCTGTCATTACCCATGGACATTAGAGAGTTTTAACTGCCAGTTAACACCCTATTAATCTTGGAATGCTACTGTGCCCCCATAAAGGCGACCTATCGACGCAAGAACACATGACAGCAGGAGATACGCAACGTGACCTGTCAAAAATGCAGCGGGCTGATGGTGAAGGAGTCGCGACCGGATTTCTCGCAGGATGTGGCTGTGCTCCGCTGTATCAATTGCGGCCTGGTCATCGATCCGTTGATTGCGCAGAATCGCGTGGCCCTGTCACGCGCGAAGCAACCGACCCTCAATGCGGCTTGATGATTCGTTCGAGATCGTGAGCCAGTTCGGTCGGGGCGGGCAGCTTGCCGAACCGATCGAACGGGGGCAGGTGTGGACGTTGCGCTCGTGGTTAGATCGAAAACTCCGCCCATAAGAATGTATGATCCGAGGGGTCTTTCGCTCGCCGCGGCTCGACGTCCACCTCTACCCTGACACAACGCTCGACTAACGGGGCCGTCGCCAGAATATGGTCGATGCGCCAGCCGCGATTCGCTTCCAACGAGCCGGGCGCCCGATAATCCCAAAACGTATATTGCTGCCGGTCCGGATAGAGCTTCACGAGCACATCCTGAAACCCCCACGCCAACGTCTTCTCGTACGCCCGCCGCGCATCCTCGTGATAGCAGACATGTTTGAGATGTTTCTCGGGACTGTGCACGTCCATCGGCCGTGGCGCCACATTCATATCGCCGCACCAGATGGCCGGCTTATCCGGAGACAAATGTTTCTCGAAATACTTGCGAAGCCGATCGTACCAGCCAAGCTTATATTGATACTTGGGTGAGTCAATCTCGAAGCCCTGCGGCACATACGTATTGACGATGGGAATCCCCTTGATGACCACACGCAAGAGCCGCGCGTCCTCCAAATCGCCCCCGTCGTCGAACCCATATGCCACCACCTCCGGTTTCTCCCGGCTCAAAATCGCCACGCCATTGTACGACTTCATCCCCCGGTAGGTGACTTCGTACCCTGACTCGGCCAAGGCCAGCAGCGGAAACTCGCTGTCCTGGACTTTGGTTTCCTGAAGACAGAGCACATCGGGCTTCTGCTGAGCCAGCCAGTCGAGCACAATGGGCAACCGTTTGCGGAGCGAGTTGACGTTGAACGTCGCAATTTTCATACATCATCCTAAGGGCGGTCAGGCCGCGCATCCTAGCAAACGGCCTACGGGGGAACAAGCCAGAGAGGGCAGCGCCTAACAGAGCACGGCCCTCGGAAGGAAAATCTTCCGAGGGCCATGCGCAGAGTTACTCGCGCTTAATGCCCTGCAGCAGGAGCCGGAGCGGCAGCTGGGGCAGGAGCCGAAGCCGGAGCCGCTGGAGCGGCCGCAGGCGTTTCTTCTTTCTGCGCCTTCGTCTTGCCCTTCGCCGCGTGGCGCTTGGCCTTCATATGCTTCTTATGGCCCTTCTTCTTACCCTTCGAACCGGCTTTTCCCGACTCTTTTTCAGCTGCGACATCGGACTTCATCGTATCCGTCTCGCCCTTGACTGCCTCATCGGCCATGACCAGTGAGCCGGCTCCGAACATGCACAATGCGGTCAAGGCGGCAACGATCAACTTCTGCATGGAATACCTCCAGGGGAATAGATAATAAGTGTTATTTGCTTCCGGCAAAGGAAGCGAACAGCCTGCACTCCTTTTCTCGCTCTGTCAAGAACCGGTTCGGGAAACAGCCGCCCTGCACCGCACTGAAAGGGGCCTGACAAAAAATCCATCGCCCCGGCTCAAGTTCCCCCCTCAATCAACCGATAACGGACGCCAGGGCATAGAAGGACTTGCAGGGGAAACAGAATGACGCAAACAGGCACCTCGATCGCAAACTCTGACGTCATTAACGAGATTCACGAGCAGCTCCGCCCGCTCTTCGATCCGCAGGCCAATTCGATCCCCGTCTTACGGGCGACCTGCCAGAAAATTCTCAATATCAGCGGGGATACGTCGAGCCCCGATGCCCTCGCAGAAGTCGTCAGCCGCGATCCTGGCTTGACCTGCAAGGTGCTGCAGATCGCCAACGGGATCGCCTATAGCCCGCAACATACGCTCACATCAGTCACTCACGCGGTAGCCTGGCTTGGCCTGGATACCGTCCGTACGCTCGTCGCCACCGTTCAATTGATGGAACAGCTAGAGAATCAGCCTGGACAGCTGTTCAGCGCCGCGCTCCTCTACTCCTTCGCCGACCTGGTGATCGCGTACCAAACGCCCGATCTGTTTCAAGAGCTCATTGCAGCAAAGACACAAGACGAGGAAATAAAAATTCTGGGCGTATCGAGAGTGCGTTTTGCCACAGCCCTGGCCAAGACCTGGGTCCTGCCGGCCGGCCTGATGGATCTCATCGGCAGCCCCGCCCCTACGGCAAAAACCAAATGGCAAACCGATCAGAAGCTGTTCATGGGCCTGGTGACCGGCTCCAAACATCTAGTCGCCGCCATGGCTGATGCGCCGAATCCCGGCGCCGCCGACCCCATTCGTCGCACTGTCCAACGGGGCACCGCCCTGCCTGAACGCACGCTGCAAGACGCCTTAACCCGCGCCTTCGACAAGGGCCGGCAACTGTCCCGCTCCGTCGGGATCACCGAGACCGTAATCTCCCAGGCCTCGGCCCCGGCGGCGATCGCCGTCATGTTATCCGCAACGACCAATCCGGAATTGTCCAAAGGGGGAGCGGATGGGTCCAAGGCCGCGCCTCCCATCCAAACCCGTCCGCTGGAAACTCTCCAGCAATTTCAAACCTCCTTGATGGCGGCGGGTTCACGCGAGTGGCTCTGGCGCTGTTGAATCCTGGCGATACCGACCAACTGCTCGGCCAGGTGGTGGTGGGCGTCGCCGTGCCGGAACGCTATCTGGCCAGTTTTACGGGATCGCGCAGCGCGGAACACCCGCTGTTTCTGCATGCGCTGAAACAACAAGATCCCTTCTTGCTCTCGCAGGTCTCAACCGACAGACCTCGCGCCCTCCGCTCGAGGTTTCTCGCCACCTGCAAACCTCCTCTGCCGTCCTCGCCCCCATCCGCATCGGCATCCGGCCGATCGGACTTCTCTACAGCGACCATGGGCCCCTTCTCGGTCAGATCACCCCCCAGGATCTGCAATCGCTCCAGCTCTTCTTCGGCAGGCGATTCTCAGCCTCAACCGGCTCGCCGGCGTGCTCTGACCGATCTGAGGCGTGAAACGTTAGGCATAAAACGTGAGACGAGGGTCAGCCGAGAGAATACGGCCCCGCTTGCGGAACGCCATATCTTAAAAGGAAGAACACGTTCCCGCAGGCTGCTCAAACAGCCCGGCAGCAAGCAAACATGGACGGCTCTCCATATTTGCTCGCGCACGTTCCTTTACAATGGCCCGGGGAAGTCCCCCGCTGCGCGCGTCCAACGAGGCCCTTCCGAGGGCGCGCGTTGCGCGAGCACAGGGGACTCACCGGGTCATCCCTCCCTGTTTCAGCAGCCTGCTAATTGGATGCGGTGAGATAGCGGCGCAAGATAGCCTGCTCGATCCGCGAGCGGCCGCGGTCCGGCGCCGGGAAGCGCAGCACCAGCTGGATCTGCCCTGTCTCGGATAGTTGGATGGTCACGCGCGGCTCCGGCGCCGGAGCTTCGAGGAGATTCGTCTGTTCCAGCAACTTCATGTGCCGGCCCGCCTCTTCCAGAAACGAAGAACATTCCGCCTTCGCCGCATCCAGCAAATGTCCCTCTGCCTCCCGCCAGTCGTGCTTGTCCCCGAGCGGAACCACGAGGAGATACAACCCGTACTCCTGGCCAGGGTTCTCTTTGATCAAGGTATTCATGAACAACAGGCTGTTCGGAAAGACCGCAATGCGGCCGGTATAGAGGTGCGACGCCTGGCCCGGCCCGATTTCGAGAAGCTTGGTCGCAAAGATGTCGTGATCCAAGACGACGCCGCGATACCCGGCGATTTGAATGCGGTCCCCCACCTCGTAGACTTTCCCGCCCACGCGCAACGCCGCGCCGCTCCAACAGAGAAGGAGTTCCTTCGTCGCCAGCACGAGCGCCGCCGCGAGCGCCACAAGAGACACGGCAAAGGCCTGGAGCTCGTGCGCCCAGATGACGACCAATCCCACCAGCAACGCGAACAAAATGGTATTGCGGACCGAGACGACCCCTCGACGCTTCGCTTCCATCGAGAGGGCGGGATTCTTCGCGATCGCACGGACGATCAAGGTCCGCAAAATCAACAGGGAGAGCAGCAGGAGGAGAGACTTGAGACTGTCGAGGACGACGGAACTATCGATATGCGGCAACCAAGCAGGCATGTAAGGCGAAACCTCGCTGGCTAGTTTGCATTCAGCGTGTCACGGGTTCCCGGCACACACTCTTCCCGTTTCCACTGTTTCAGAATTTTCTGCTCGTTGAAGGTCAAAATGTAGCGATAGCAATACAACATGGCCTTGGGGCCTTCGGCGCCGCTCTTGCCGATCAATGCCGCCGCCTGCTGCACCGCCTCACCCAAATGAAACAGTTGCACCGTGGCCAGCTCCTTGTCGCCGACCGGCGCGCGATAGGTCCAGACGGAATCTCCTCCGAGCGCCGGATTCTTCGCCGTATGAGGCGGCCCGAACCGCGCCAGTACCTCGTCCTGCGTGAGCCGATCCACACCCTTCTTGAAATAGCCGTCGCGCCAGGGGCCGCCGCAGGCCAGCATGGTCCCTGCAAGGAGGAGCAACCAGCAGGCAAACAGACACTGTCGTAATCGTCTCATGACCTGGACTGATCCTTGATCTCTTGCATGCGCTTCACGGAACAATAGAGGGCGTAGCCTTGGGCCAACATGCCGGTGGCCAGCAAGCCCAACGCCGTCTGCAACCACCGCGCCCCTGTCTCTTCCAGTCCATAGATCCCGACGACGAATCCGAGCGCCATCGCCACGATCCCCACGAATCGCGCGATCATCCCATTCATATGCCAATTGATAGGAGCCTGATCGTTCTGCCTCGCCATGGGGATACGCTACACTGGATCACGCAACCGGTTCAACTCCGCGTCGCGCGAATTTGTTTGGCGCGCCGCTCCAGCGAAGCCGCCTCGTCCGCTCGCCCGACTTTTCGCAGGACATTGGCCAGGTCCTCCAGCGTCTTCGCGACCTCCGGATGGGACGATCCCAGCGCCCGCTCCCGAATCGCCAAGACTCGGCGGTAGAGCGGCTCTGCTTTCTCCGGCTGCCCCTGCACTACATGTAACTGGGCCAGATTCACGAGGCTCAGCGCCACGTCCGGATGATCCAGGCCCAGAAGTTTTTCTTTGATGGCGAGAGCCCGCGTCAACAGAGGCTCCGCCTGGGCATATTGGCCGTACATGCGATGGAGGACCCCGAGGTTGTTGAGTGTGGCGGCGACATCGGCGTGCAACTCTCCGTGCACCGCCTGGTAAATCTTCAGCGCCTGCAGGTAGACCGGCTCCGCCTCCACATATTTCCCTTGGCCGGCATAGACCTGCGCCAACTGTGACAGGCTGACCGCCACACGCCGGTCTTCCAGTCCGAACTCCTCCGCTTTTCGCGCCGCCACGAGGAACAGCCGCTCCGCGTCGGCGTAATTACCCTGCTGCACGGCCTGCTGTCCAGCCGCCATTGCCGACTCCCACGTCTGTTGCTGGCACACGGCCCCTGAAAGAAAAAGCAGGCTGAGCGCGAGCATGAAAAATCTGTTCATCTTGCCCCCAACTGTTCGACGATGGACTCCGCCGGATAGGTCACGATTTCCGCCAGCGTAGGATGGTAGTGCGGCATCCGCACGAGGTCCGCCGCAGTCCCATGGTAATACATGACCGCGATCAATTCATGAATCAGTTCGCCCGCCTCCGGGCCGACGATCTGTGCGCCCAGCAGTTCGCCCGTCTGCGGCGCACAAAGCAATGTCACAAAGCCATGGGTCGCGCCGAGACAGAGGGACTTCCCGTGGCCGGCAAAGGGATAGGAGGCCGTCAGGTATGGAATGCCTTGAGTGCGGCACAGGGCTTCGCTCAGTCCCACGACGGCAACTTGCGGGTCCGTAAAGACCACCTCGGCATCGAGGCGATGGTCGAGCGCTTTGGCCGGCCCGTCCGGATGGATCGCATTGTAGGCCGCCGTCTCGCCCTGCTGAATGGCGAGATGCACGATGGGCGAGATCCCATTCACGTCACCCACGGCATAAATATGGGCTTGCGACGTGCGCAGGGTCTCATCGACCACGATCCGCCCTCCCGCGACGGCCACCTGCGCCAGATCGAGCTGTAGCCCTTCGATATTGGGCTGACGGCCCAGAGCCTGGAGAATCTCTTCGCCCACATACGACCGCTCACGTCCGTCTTTCTTCACCCACACGGTCTTCCCCGTTGCATCATGAGTCACCCGCAGCAACTGCGCATCCGTGACGACGTCGATCCCCTCGTCGAGCAAAGCCGCTTCCAGCGCGCGGCCGACAGCTTCGTCCATTCCGGACAGGAGCGTCCGGCTCCGTTGAAGGATCGTCACCCTCGTCCCGAGTCGCGCGAAGAACTGGCCGAGCTCCAACGCAACCGCCCCGCCGCCCAGGACGATCAGGGAATCCGGTCGGATGCGGAGATCCAGAATCGTATCACTGGTAAAATACCCTGCTTGGGCTAAACCGGGAATCGACACGTCGCTGGGACGAGACCCCGTCGCAATGATGAACGAGCCGGCCCACAAAGCCGTCTCTCCAACGACGATTTCGTGGGGAGACCGAAAGACCGCCCGCGAGGGATAGAGCGTGAACTTCGGATCATGCAGCTGCTGGATACGGTAATCCGCAAATTCGCGAACCAGCCGATTTTTTCGATCCACGATCGCCGACAGATCAGCCTGGACCGACACAGAAGCAATCCCGAACTCCTTCGCCCGCCTCAAGAGAGCCGCCACTTCTGCGGAGCGGAGAATGGCCTTCGTCGGCATACAGCCGCGCAAAATACAGAGGCCCCCAAGAGGCCCCTGATCCACAATAGCCACATCCGCGCCGGCATCGCGCGCGGTCCGTGCCGCGGCATAACCGGCCGAACCGCCGCCGATGACGATCAAATCATGTATCTTCTTCATCGAATCCTGACCCTGTCATGGCGCCCTTCGTTCCCGTGACCCCGCAAGAACGGGCAGGATACACGATGGGGCCGCCTGGCTGCCATCGGCACGAGGCCCCTGCCTCTCTCCCAATCCTGGCCTCTTGTCCAGAATAATTACGAAATAAACCGTTCGAGCTTAAGTACGTACCGTTAACCTCCGATAAAGACGCTACGAGGTCTGCTATGTCCCTGATACGTGCCGTCAATGCCATCGTCCAAACGCAGCCTGCGCGGCCTGTGTCGCAACGGGCACCTGCGTCACAAACCGATGCAGACGCTCGACGGAATCCTTCACAAGAACAGGATCACCAGGAAGCCAACCCCGCCACGCTCCTCGCTCAGCAGGCCTATCAGCAACAGATGCACCAAGGCCCTGCGCCAAAACAGGGGCTCCTGGCGCAGGGCCTCATGACCTCGCCCGTCACCTGGCTGCCGTCCGACAGTACGTTGCAGGAAGCCTGGACCGTGATGAAATGCAAAGGAATCCACCACCTCCCCGTTACGTCACTACACGGAGCTCTGGTCGGACTGGTATCGGACCGCGATCTGTTGCCCTACATGCAGGAATTGGAATCGTCCAGCCAGCCAGGGCCCTCCGCCGCACATACGCTCGCCCAAGTGATGAGCCTTCGGGTTTTGTCCGCCAGCCCCGCCACGGAGCTCCGCGAGATCGCCCGCGCCATGCTCGATAAATATGTGAGCGCCATTCCCATCGTCGACAACGCCAGTCACCCGATCGGCATTTTGACCACCAGCGATATTCTCCATGCCATCGTCCATCGAGGCCCTCTCGAGCTCTGGACCTAGCCGACACCTCACGCCCCTCTTGCTTTCCGCTGATCCCTGAATTTCCGCACACCGGCAGTTGCAGACCCTTCGGCCCTGTTATTCCATCGTCTGGTCTCCGTATAATGCGGAATAGAAACGGAGAGGGAATGGTCCAGCCTGGCCGCTATCGACATTACAAAAATGGCCACGAGTACGAAGTGCTCGGGGTGGCAAAACATTCGGAAACAGAAGAGGAGTTCGTCGTCTATCGCGCCCTTTACGGCGAACGAGGCCTCTGGATCAGGCCCCTGACGATGTTTCTGGAGACTGTGACGGTCGAAGGTCTCCCGCGCCCACGATTCGAGCGGCTCCCGGACGAGCCAGCGAGCTAAGCCCCCTCTCCCTCAGAGAGCCACGTCACAACAAAACACAAGATGCTCAAAAGGCCGATAGCAAGGCCGCAGCCGCTGAAAGCACCGGAAGCGTAGCCCCTGGCTACGTTGAGGATGCTTTCGAGGCGAGAACGCTGCTAGCGGACTTTTTCAGCATCTTGCAGGCTGATCAGTTCAGCCAAGTCCACTGCGAAAAATTCGCCGCCTGTCCCACCCTCTGTCCCTGTGCGTCCACAACATTCCAGATCCTGACGTTATCGACAAGAAAACGGCGGCCCGTTGAAGTAATTCTTACCCCGCGATAGGTGTCGAGATAGCCGCGAACTTTCGCTTGTTCCAACATCCATTCCCGTTCGGCTCGATTGATCGGTGCGGCGGTAAGCCGGGAGGGCGTTTGCACGAATTGATCCCAGGGCAGCTCCCACAGGTCCAACGCCATCTGGTTCCCGTAATTGAGCAGGGGATCCTCTTCCGCCCCGTGCGACACAACGACAAATGGGGAAAGAAAGAGAGTATGGGCCTGGTACGAAGGATCGCCCACTCGTTCGAGCAGTTCACGCCCAGTCCAGCGGCGGAAGCTGTCGAGCAGCAGTTGCGACCACTCAATGACGGCGGGATCGGTCCAGACCTGAGATGTCACGGGGAATCCTCTGGTGTAGCCGAGGAGACAGGACTTCTTACCAGCGACCAAGCGGTGGTACCACGTCCCTCCGTTCAACGCAAGAATTATGCTGCCCGCTCTTGTACAGACCGGGGGAGGACTCTGTATAATATGGATCCTCTCGGAGGTGCCATCCGGGAGAGACCGATCATTGAGGAGTTACCATGGCCGCTCAGACCCTATTTGACAAAATCTGGGAATCGCACGTCGTCCGCGCAGAGCCGGACGGAACGACCCTGCTCTATATCGATCGCCAGCTGGTCCACGAGGTCACGTCGCCTCAAGCGTTCGAGGGACTCAGACTCTCCGGCCGCAAGCCTCGCCGTCCCGGCGCCACCCTGGCTGTGCCGGACCATAACGTTCCGACCACCGACCGGTCCGTGGGCATCGCCGATCCCCTCAGTGCCATACAGATCAGGACACTGGAGGAAAACTGCCGCGACTTCAACATCACCCTTTTCGGCATGAACGACATCCGCCAAGGCGTGGTGCATGTGATCGGGCCGGAACAGGGCTTTACCCTGCCGGGACCGACCCTTGTGTGCG
>SYGW01000049.1 GCA_005800255.1 Nitrospiraceae bacterium
AACGAGACCTTCAAGGTGGCGGTGCGGACTTTGGAGGAAGTGGCGCGGGAGACTCTCGCCGCGAATAATCTTGGCGTGGAGGATCTCGACCTCTATGTGCCGCATCAAGCCAATATTCGTATTCTGAAGGCCGTGGCCAGCCGTCTCGGGTTGCCCCCTGAAAAAGTGATGTTGAATCTCGATCGGTATGGGAATACCTCGGCGGCTTCGATTCCCATTGCCCTGGATGAAGCGGTGCGTCAGGGCCGTATCAAAGAGGGCAGCCTGGTTATGTTGGGGGCCTTCGGGGCCGGTTTGACCTGGGCCTCGGCGCTCATCCGGTGGTAGGACAAGAAACGGTCAGTCGGCAGCATGCAGCCAGTAGGCTCAAGAAACTTTTCCCGTTGACATTCCAAGGAAATTCGACGATATCTAACCACGGAAATGGTGCCTGGCGCCTGTTCCAATTTTGAGTAGCACGATGATGAGAGTAACCAGCAGCCCCGTGCAATCGCTCCGGTAGCATGACGATTCTCCAATCACCAAAGTCTTCCAACGTTGGCTTGGTCTTCCCGGGCCAGGGGTCCCAGTCGGTCGGGATGGGCCGGGCGTTGGTCGAGTCCAATCCCGGCATCAGGAGTCTCTACGAGGAAGCGTCGGCGATCCTGGGCTATGATATGGCCGCGCTCTGTTTCGAGGGGCCGGTAGAACGATTGAATCTCACGGAATATACTCAGCCGGCCCTGTTGGTCAGCAGCCTGGCCGCGCTCCGTGCGTTCGAGCCGTTAGGCATTCGTCCGGTTGCGGTCGCAGGTCATAGTCTGGGAGAATACTCGGCTCTTGTGGCAGCCGGGGGCTTGACCTATCGTGAGGCAGTGGCAATTGTGCAGAAACGGGGCCGCTATATGGCCGAGGCTGTGCCGCCAGGGACTGGGTTGGTTGCCGCATTGCTCGGCCTGACGTCCGATGTTGTGAAAGAGCTCTGCCGGGAGGCCTCTGCTGTGGGAGTCGTGGCGGCGGCGAATTTCAATTCGCCGGGACAGGTGGTCATTGCTGGAGCAAAGGCTGCCGTCGAGCGGGCCATCGAACTGGCGAAGGCCAGGGGCTGTAAGAAGGCGATTCCGCTTCCCGTCAGTGTGCCGGTTCATACGCCGCTGATGCAGAAGGCGGCCGATCGATTGGCGGCGGATTTGGCGACGATCGCCTGGTCCGATCTGAAGATGCCATTGGTGAATAATGCGGAGGCCAGGGCGATCAGCAAGGCCGGCGAGATCCAGGCTTCGCTAGTACGGCAGTTGCCGTCGTCGGTGCTCTGGGAAGATTCGGTGAAGGCGATGGCTGCGATGGGCGTAACGACGTTCGTCGAAGTCGGACCGGGAGCGGTCTTAAGCGGGCTGATCAAACGAATCGTGCCGGACGCGGTGACCTTGAATGTGAATGATCCAAAGTCGCTCGAGGCGACTCGCGCGGCGTTCAGTGCGTGAAGGGATGTGAGGAGCGAACGAATGTCACTACATGGTAAGGTTGCAATTGTCACAGGGGCGGCGCAGGGGATCGGCCGGGCGATCGCGGAAGCGTTGGCGCAGGCCGGAGCGGATATCGTCGTCGCCGATCTCGATCCGAGCCGTTCGAAGGACACGGTTGCGGCGGTGGAGCAGTTGGGGCGCAAGGCCCTGAACGTCAAGGTCAATGTGGCGGACGGCGCAGACACCAAGGCCATGGTCGATCAGGTGATCAAGGAGTGGGGAAAGGTCGACATCCTGGTGAACAATGCCGGGATCACGCGCGACGGGCTGCTGTTGCGGATGAAGGAAGAAGACTGGAGCCTGGTGCTGCAAGTGAATTTGACCGGGACGTTCAATTGCATCAAAGCGGTCTTGCTCCCGATGACCAAGCAGCGGTATGGTCGTATCGTCAACATTGCGTCGATCGTCGGCGTGATGGGCAATGTGGGCCAGGCCAATTATGCGGCCTCCAAGGCGGCGGTGATCGGCTTGACCAAGACGGTGGCGCGGGAATATGCGAGCCGGTCCGTGACGGTGAACGCGGTGGCGCCGGGATTCATCGATACCGCCATGACGCAGGGGTTGTCGCCCGAGGTGAAAGACACGCTTCAAAAGCAAATCCCATTGGGACGGTTGGGTACGCCGGCCGATATTGCGGCAGCGGTGCGGTTTCTCGTGTCGGACGAGGCGGCCTACATCACGGGGCACGTGTTGCACGTGAACGGGGGCATGCTGATGCCGTGACGACGGTGCGGACGGAATTTTGTACGATGCTGCGGTGACAGATTCGCAGCGACAAGGAGGATCTACGATGGGGAAGGAGGCAGGAAAATCAATGGGTACTGTAGAAGAACGGGTGAAGAAAATTATCGGTGAGCAGCTCGGAGTCGAGGAGGATGAGGTCACGCTCGAAGCCAGCTTCGTGGAAGACCTTGGCGCCGACTCGCTCGATACGGTCGAGCTGGTGATGGCCCTCGAAGAAGAGTTCGGGATCGAGATCCCCGACGAAGACGCAGAGAAGATTCTGACGGTCGGGAAAGCCTTGGACTACATCAAGGAAAAGGCCTAAAAGGCCGCAAGATATTATGAGTGTTCGTTCGACCAGACGGATCGTCGTGACCGGCTTGGGGGTGGTGACACCTCTGGGCACCGGTATTGATAAAACGTGGAAGGCCATCTGTGCCGGCGAGTCCGGCATCGGCCCGATCACGAAGTTCGATCCCGCGGCCTACGACGCCCGCATTGCCGGTGAAGTGAAAGATTTCGACCCGGCCCAGTTCATCGAGAAAAAAGAAATCAAAAAGATGGATACGTTCATCCATTATGCCGTGGGCGCAGCCCAGCTGGCAGTGGATGATGCGGGGTTTACCGTGGCCCCGGAAGAGGCCACGAGGGTCGGGGTCTATATCGGATCCGGTATCGGTGGGCTGGGGTCGATCGAGCACTACCATAAGATTTTGCAGGAAAAAGGACCGGGGCGCGTCTCGCCATTCTTCATCCCGATGACCATCATCAACCTGGCGTCTGGGCAGGTGGCGATCAGACTGGGCGCCAAGGGGCCGAATTCCTGCGCCGTGACAGCTTGCGCGACGGGCAATCATTGCATCGGCGATGCGTTCCGGCTGATTCAGGCCGGCGATGCCGATGTCATGATCGCCGGTGGGGCGGAAGCCGCCATTACGCCGCTGGGGGTCGCAGGGTTTGCTGCCTCGAAGGCCCTCTCGTTCCGTAACGATGAGCCGACGAAAGCCAGCCGTCCCTTCGACAAGGATCGCGACGGGTTCGTGCTCGGTGAGGGCGCTGGCGTCGTGGTCTTGGAGGAGCTGGAACATGCGCGCCGCCGTGGGGTCAGGATTTATGCCGAACTCATCGGCTATGGCATGAACAGCGACGCCTATCACATTACGGCTCCGTCGGAAGAGGGCGAAGGCGCGGTGCGTTGCATGGAGCTGGCGCTGAAGGATGCCGGGATCGGCAAGGATCAGGTCGGGTACATCAATGCCCATGGCACCTCAACGATGGCGGATGCCATCGAGACCAAGGCTATCAAGCAGGTGTTCGGCCAGCGGGCCTATCAGATCCCGGTGAGTTCGACCAAGTCGATGACCGGCCACTTACTCGGAGCGGCCGGCGGGATCGAAGCGGTATTCAGCGTGCTGGCGCTGCATCACGGGATCCTGCCTCCGACGATCAACCTGGACCATCAGGACCCGGCCTGCGATCTGGATTACATTCCGCATAAGGCCAGGCCTGCATCGGTGACGGTGGCGCTGTCGAATTCGTTTGGATTCGGCGGGGTCAATGCCTGTCTGCTCTTTAGAAAACCGGACGCCTAACAGGCCTGTGCGAGGGATAGACTCGCCACTATGACTTCGGTTTCTTCTTCCGACTCACTCCAGTCTCTGTTGGGCTATCGATTCAAGGCCCTGGCCCTGCTCGAAGAGGCGCTGACCCATTCCTCTCACGTCAATGAACAGAAAACGGTTCCCCTGCCGCATAACGAGCGGCTCGAATTTCTCGGCGATGCCGTGCTGTCGTTGGTGATGAGCGAGTATCTGGCTTCCGCTTTGCCGCAGTCGTCCGAAGGGACCCTCTCGAAGCTGAAGGCGAAGGTGGTGAGTGAGGGATCGCTGGCGCAGATGGCGCGCCGGCTCGGGCTGGGGGAGCATCTCAAGCTCGGACGCGGGGAAGACCGGTCGAAGGGGCGCGAGAAAGACTCGCTGTTGGCCGATGCGTTGGAGGCGGTGCTCGCGGCGGTGCATCTGGACGGAGGATTCGAGGCGAGCCGGGCGGTGACGCGCCACATTTTCGCCGAGGAGCTGGCGAATATTGCCGCGCAGCAGGAGCAGCCGGGAGCGGGAGACTATAAGACCCAGTTTCAAGAATGGTGTCAAAAGACACATGATACCTTGCCTCGCTATGTCACTATTCGAGAAACAGGGCCGGACCATCAAAAGCTTTTCGAGGTCGAGCTCTCCGTTCAGGGCGAGGTCGTAGGGACTGGGTCCGGGCGCAGCAAGAAAGAGGCGGAGCAACAGGCGGCGAAGCAGGCCCTCCAGCAGTTAGGGCGCTGATCCTGTCGGCAGGATCGGCCACTTTTCACGAGACCAATTCTCATTTCAGGGAGGCAGACGATGCAGAGGCGAATCACGGTGTGCCGGGTGGCGATGGTGCTTGCGCTGGCGCTGGGAGGGAGTCTGTTAGGGGGGCTGGATCTGCTCCAGGCCGCCGACAAAGCTCCGGCTGGGAAAGCGGAAACGGCCAAAGGCCCCAAGGCGATGATCAAAACGAAGTTCGGAGAGATGGAAATCGTATTCTTCCCGGACAAGGCGCCCAAACATGTCGAAAATTTCATCACGCTGGCGAAGTCCGGCTTCTACAATGGGACGATTTTTCACCGGGTGATTCCCGGATTCATGATCCAGGGCGGCGATCCCAACACCAAAGATCCCAACAAGCAGGAGACCTATGGACAGGGAGGGCCGAGTCAGCGGTTGAAGGCGGAATTCAACGATATTCCCCACCGGCGCGGCATTCTCTCCATGGCGCGCACGAGCGACCCCAACAGCGCCGGGTCGCAGTTCTTTATTGTCGTGAAGGATTCGAATTTCCTGGATGGCCAGTATACGGTCTTCGGGGAGGTGGTGAAGGGAATGGATGTGGTGGATAAGATTGTCAGCGCGCCGAGGAATAACCGGGACCTCCCGGCGGAGCGGGTGGAGCTGACGGTTACGGTCGTCGAGTAGCCGATGCAACTTTATTGGACCATGACAGGCCATACTGTGGTCATGAGATTGGGTCGGCTCTGCGCGTTGCTTGTGGCGCTCAGTTTGGTTACCGCCTGCGGAGGGAAGCCGGACGTGAAGCCGGTGGTGGCTGCGCCGGACCCTCGTCCCAAAGCCATTATCAAGACGAAGTTCGGGGAGATTCACTTCAAATTCTATCCGGATGTGGCCCCGAAGCATGTTGAGAATTTTATCGCCTTGGCCAAGTCTGGCTTTTATAACGGGACGATTTTTCACCGTGTCATTCCCGGATTTATGATCCAAGGTGGTGATCCTAATACCAAGAACTCGCTGCGCAAGGAGACCTACGGGGCGGGAGGGCCGAAGGATGAAAAGGGGAATCCGATCTATTTGAAGGCGGAATTCAGCGAGGTGCCGCACAAGCGGGGCATCGTGTCGATGGCGCGGGCGACCGAGCCGGACACGGCGGGATCGCAGTTCTTTATCGTGGTCGAGACGTCCCCTTTCCTCGATCGAAAATACACGGCCTTCGGCGAGGTGATCAAGGGGCTTGGCGTGGCCGATAAGATCGTGAGTTTGCCGAGAAATGACCATGACCTGCCGAACGAGCGAATTGAGATGACAGTGACGATTGTAGAATAGCGCCGCGGTCTCACGGGCTCCAGCTGCGCGCTCCGGGAGCACGAGGAAACGCTATTTGATGTGTTCGAGGAAGGTGCGGAGGCGGGCTCGTTCTGACGGAAAGAAGAGGATGAAGCTGAGCCCGAAGGCGTTGTCCGAGACCCAACGCATGGAAGCCCGTTCGACTTGTACCGGAGGGGACTGGTTCGGCAGGTGCAGCAGGACTTGAACGTTGAGCTCTTCCGTCAAGGCGATGCCAGACTCGGCTCGGCAGCCTGCGATCGAGAGGTTCGTGACCGTGGCGTCCCCCCTGGATCTCCCCAGACGATAAGTTGACGGTGCAGCGTAACTCCACCCGGCACGCTTTTCTGATGGTTCGTTCGTTTCCTGCGCTCATAGGCTGTGCCTGACGCGTCTTGCAGGATGCTCAAAAAGATCGGCAGCAAGGCCGCAGCGAGTGAAGGGCCGAGGCGTACCCTTCAGGGTACGTTGAGGGCCTGAACGATGCGAGAACGACGCTGGCGGCATTTTTCAGCATCCTGATTAGTGGTGGTGCTGACACCCCGGATCGTGAGTATGTTGCTCCGGCGCCGGAGGCGGCATGAACTGTTGTCCCGGCAAGATGATGTGGCCTGCTTCACGTTGTTTGGTGAGATGGGTCGCGATCTCGGGATGGTAGGCCCGCACATAGCCGATGAGCCCGTCCAGAAATCGGTGCGATTGGAAGTCCGTGCCTGAAAAGTTCGAAACGAAGGCAATCGCACGGTCCAGGATCTCCGGCGCGGAGGACGTATCGGCGATCTGCTGCGGGTTTTGCTTCTTG
>SYGW01000050.1 GCA_005800255.1 Nitrospiraceae bacterium
AGAAGCCCGCGGCAAGCCAACCGAAGAAGCGGAGTAGGTAGCTCGTATGTGTGGAATCGTCGGATATGTGGGCGATCAGGAGGCGGTGCCGATTCTCATCGGCGGCCTGGCCAAGCTGGAGTATCGGGGCTACGACTCGGCCGGCGTCGCGGTGTTGCAGGGCGAGAAGATTGAAGTCCGGCGCAGCGTCGGTAAGTTGGCCAATCTTCAGAAGTCGCTCAAGGAGAAAGAGCTCACTGGCACCGTGGGGATCGGCCACACGCGCTGGGCGACGCACGGGAGGCCTTCGGAGCAAAACGCCCACCCGCACCGCTCGAAGGGCTGTGTACTCGTGCATAACGGCATCATCGAAAATTATCAGCCGTTGAAGAAGCAATTGGAGAACGAGGGGTATAAGTTCCATTCGGAAACGGACACGGAAGTGGTGGCGCACCTGATCGATAAATATTTTCAGCCGGACGTGAAGCTAGCCGAGGCGGTGTGGGCCGCGACCAAGGACGTGCGAGGCAGCTATGCGCTCGCGGTCATTTCGGAGCGGGAGCCGGGGACGATGATTGCGGCGCGCGCGGGCTGCCCGCTGGTTGTGGGCGCAACAGCCCATGCCTCCTTCGTCGCGTCCGACGTCATGGCGATGCTGGCCCATACCCGTGATGTGACCTACCTCGAAGAGGGTGATGTCGCGGTCGTGACGGCAACGGGCATCCACGTTGCCGATATCGAGGGCCGTTCGGTGAAACGGAAACTGACAAAGATCACATGGGATGCCTCTGCGGCGGAAAAGGGCGGCTTCCCGCATTTTATGTTGAAGGAGATTCACGAGCAGCCGCAAGCGATCCTCGATACGATGCGCGGGCGCTATTCCTGCGATACCGGCGAGGCGGATCTGCCGGATATCGGTTTGACGCCGAAAGAGTTCGCCGCAGTCGGACGGATCTGGATCGTGGCCTGCGGCACCTCGTGGCATGCGGGGCTGGTGGGGAAATATCTGCTGGAGGAGATGGTTCGCGCGCCGGTGCAGGTGGATATCGCCAGCGAGTTCCGTTATCGCGATCCGCTGGTCGAGAAGGACGATCTCTTCATCACGATCTCGCAGTCCGGCGAAACGGCGGACACGCTGGCCGCGGCGCGTGAAGCGAAGGAAAAGGGGGCGCGGGTCGTCTCGATCGTGAACGTGGTCGGCAGCACCCTGGCCCGCGAATCGGACGGAGTCCTCTATACCCATTGCGGGCCTGAGATCAGCGTCGCGTCGACCAAGGCCTTTACGGCGCAGCTCACGGCGCTTTACATGCTGGCGCTGCATTTGGGCCGCGTGCGCGGAACTCTGGCGGTTGCGGACGGCAAGGCCTGGCTCGACCGTCTCGTTCGGCTCCCGGTCTTGGTCGAGCAGGTGCTCGGCCGCGAGGCGGAGATCGTGGCGATTGCGAAGCGCTATTACAAGAAGCGGAATTTTTTGTTTCTCGGGCGCGGCATCAACTATCCGATCGCGCTCGAAGGAGCCTTGAAGCTGAAAGAAGTGTCCTATATCCATGCCGAAGGTTATGCGGCGGGAGAGATGAAGCATGGCCCGATCGCGCTTATCGACAAGGAGATGCCGGTGGTCGTCTTGGCGCCGAAGGACCGGCTGTACGAAAAGACCGTGAGCAACCTGATGGAAGTGAAGGCTCGGCGCGCGCCGGTTATTGCGTTGGTGGCGGAAGGCGAGTGGGAGTTGGGTGAGATCGCCGATGCGGTTTTCACGATTCCCGACACCCATCCATTGCTCTCGCCGATTTTGTTTACGATTCCTTTGCAGCTCTTGGCTTATCATGTCGCCGTGCTGCGGGGAGCGGATGTGGATCAGCCAAGAAACCTGGCAAAGAGCGTGACGGTAGAATGAGCATCCTTGAAGATAGAGGGGAATGAGACAAGTGGCAATTACGAAACAGGAAGTAGAGAGGGTCGCGAAGCTGGCGCGGCTGGAGTTGACGGAGAGTGAGAAGGAGGCCTTTACCAAGCAGCTGAGCCAGATTCTCACGCATGTGGAGACGTTGAAACAGTATGACACCACCGGCGTCGAGCCGACGGCGACGGTGTTGGGACAGGCCAATGTGTTCCGCCCCGATGAGTTGCGGACGTCGCTGCCCGTCGAGCGGGCGGTGGCCAATGCGCCGGAGTCGGCCGACGGGTTCTTTGTGGTGCCGAAAATTATTGAAGATCGCCAACCCCTTTAAGCACGTAAGCGAGGTTTGAATGTTCAGGCAAATGTTGCGGTCGAAAATTCATCGGGCCACGGTCACGGAGTCCTGCCTCGATTACGAAGGCAGTCTCACGATCGATGAGAATTTGATGGAAGCAGCGGGGATTTTGCCCTATGAAGCGATCGTCTGTTCCAATTTGAATAACGGCGAACGGTTCATGACCTATGCGATGGCGGGCAAGCGCGGCGCGGGTGAAATCATCCTCAACGGGCCAACGGCGCGGAAGGGCGCGGTCCGCGATCAGATCATCATTTTCTGTTACGAGTATTACTCGGAAGAGGAAATCGTCCGGCATGCGCCTAAGATCATTCAGGTCAATGAAAAGAATCAGATGGTGCCAGGGAAGACGAAACGCTGATGTCGATTCATAAACTTACGCTCTATGAACTCCATAAGAAGTTCACCGCTGGGGAAATCACGGCCACGGAGATCGTGCGCGCCTACGGGTTGCGGATCGGTCAGGTGGAGTCCAAGGTGAAGGCCTACATCACGCAGACCAAAGATTCGGTGGTGGCACAGGCGAGCGCGCTCGATGCGTCCCTGAAAGGCTGGCGGAAGACGGCGCCGATGATGGGCATGCCCCTGGCGATCAAAGACAATATTTGCACCGAAGGCGTGACCACGACTTGCGCTTCCCGGATGCTCGGAAACTTTGTGCCGCCCTACGATGCAACCGTGATTGCAAAGTTGCGCGAGCAGGGCTATCTGCTTCTCGGGAAGACCAACCTCGATGAATTTGCGATGGGCTCTTCTACCGAGAACTCCGCCTTTGGGCCCAGCCGCAATCCCTGGAACCTGCATTGTGTGCCAGGAGGGTCCAGCGGAGGCTCTGCCGCTGCAGTGGCGGCGGACGAATGTGCTGCGGCGTTGGGCTCCGATACCGGCGGGTCGATCCGTCAGCCTGCGGCGTTTTGCGGGGTAGTCGGGCTCAAGCCGACCTATGGGCGGGTTTCCCGGTACGGGTTGATTGCCTTCGCTTCCTCGCTCGATCAAATCGGGCCGATCACGAAGGATGTGACGGATGCGGCCTTTCTCCTCGGGGCTATTGCCGGCCACGATCCGCTGGATTCGACGGCGGCCGATGTCCCGGTGCCGGATTACATGAAGGCTTTGAAGAAGAAAGATCTCAAGAGGCTGAAGGTCGGGGTGCCGGCCGAGTTTTTTGCGGAGGGACTGGACCTTGACGTGGAACAGGCGGTACGGGCTGCGATCGAGGAGTTGAAAGCGCTCGGAGGGACGATCAAGGAAATCCAGTTACCCAGGACGGATGCAGCAGTCGCGACCTATTATGTCATTGCGACAGCCGAGGCCAGTTCCAATCTGGCCCGCTACGACGGGGTGAAGTTCGGGCTCCGCGCCAAAGAGACCAAGGACCTGCTCGACCTCTATATGAAAACGAGGCAGGAAGGGTTTGGGCCGGAAGTGAAGCGCCGGATCATGTTGGGGACCTATGTGTTGAGTGCCGGTTATTACGACGCTTATTACGGCAAGGCGCAGGCGGTGCGCACTTTGATCCGCCAGGATTTCGATGCGGCCTTTCACGAGGTCGATCTCATCGTGACGCCTGTGACGCCCACGCCGGCATTTCAGTTCGGTGCGAAGAGCGAGGATCCGTTGCAGATGTATTTGTCGGACATTTTCACTATTTCGGTGAACCTAGCCGGGGTGCCGGCGATTTCGCTGCCCTGTGGTTTCAGTCAGATAGGTCTGCCTATCGGGTTGCAGCTGATCGGGCGGCCCTTCGAAGAGGACACGCTTTTACGCGCGGCCTATGCCTATGAGCAGAGCACGCAATGGCGGACAAAGAGGCCGGTGATACGGTAGAAGTAGTGAGGTAGGATTGAGACAGAGACGGCGTGCCGGCTCCTCCCTGTTTTGCGTTTCACGTCTGACGTTTCATGCGATGCGGAGGTCTTATGACAATCGTTGACATGGCTGTGCTGCTGGTGGCGTTTGCATTTGCGGTGTTGGTGGGCTATCTCGTGCCGATGCTGATTCAGATTCGTAAGACCGTGGCGGAGTCCGAACGGCTGTTCGCTAGGATGAACGAGGATTTTCCGCCGTTGATCGGCGAGCTTCGGGCCATGAGCCGCAATATGAACGAGCTGACCGAGCAGGCTCGCGGGGGAGTCGAGCATGCGGCCGTCCTGTTGCATGCAGTCGGGGAAGTGGGAGAGTCGGTTCAGCATGTGCATAACGTCGTGCGGGGCTCGAGTGGATCGTTTGTGAATAATGTGGCGAGTGTGGTGGCGGGATTCAAAGCTGCAACCCAAGTTATGAAGGAGCGGTTTCGCGAGGAAGGAGGGCATCACAATGGCGGATGAACGAGGTTCCTCGGCAGCAACAGTCATGCTGGCGTTTTTGGGCGGTGCGGCAATCGGTGCGGTCTCGGCCCTCTTGCTGGCGCCCCAGAGCGGACGCGAGTCGCGAGAGCAGCTGCGGGGCTATGCCCGCCGCGCAGAAGACAATCTGCGGGATCTGGCAAGCCGAGCGGGCGACGCGGTGGAAGAGGGGAAGGAATTTGTGGATTCGAAGAAGGCGGGCCTGCGCGAAGCGTTCGATGTCGGGCGTGAGGCGATGCGCTGCGAGCGGGATCGATTGCGTGGAGAGGAACGCAGCTAAATGGTGACGTACGAAGTCGTCATCGGAGTGGAAGTGCATGCGCAGCTGCGGACCAAGTCCAAGCTGTTTTGCGGCTGCGGCACGCAATTCGGGCTGACGGCCAATAGCCAGACCTGTCCCCTCTGTCTGGGGCTTCCCGGCACATTGCCGGTAATCAATCGGGCGGCGGTCGAGATGGCGGTGCGGGCTGGGCTGGCGTTGAATTGCACCATTGCGGCGAACAATCTCTTTGCGCGCAAGAACTACTTTTATCCGGATCTGCCCAAGGGCTATCAGATTTCGCAATACGAAGAGCCGATTTGCGAACATGGCTGGATCGAGATTGCCCCAGCTGATGGCAAGCCCCGGCGTGTTCGTATCAGGCGCGCCCATCTGGAGGAA
This sequence comes from Nitrospiraceae bacterium, assembly GCA_005800255.1. The sequence continues at coordinate 5,241 of SYGW01000050.1, forward strand.
GATGCGGGGAAGAGCGTCCATGTGGCCGGCGCTAACGGGAGCCGTGTCGATTTGAATCGGGCCGGCACGCCGCTGTTGGAGATCGTGACGGAGCCGGACCTTCGGTCGGCTGATGAAGTCGTGGCCTACTTGAAGGGCCTTCGCGATGTGCTCATGTATCTGGAAGTCTGTGACGGTAACATGGATGAGGGGAGTTTCCGCTGCGAGCCGAACCTCTCGCTCCGTCCTGTGGGCCAGAAGGAATTCGGCACCAAGGTCGAACTGAAAAATATCAATTCCTTCAAGTTCGTCAAGGATGCCATCGAGTATGAGATCAAGCGCCAGACCAAGGTGCTGAGCGAGGGCGGGAAGATCAATCAGGAGACCAGGCTCTGGAACCTCGATCGCGGCGAAACGGCAGTCATGCGCTCCAAGGAAGAGGCGCACGACT
>SYGW01000051.1 GCA_005800255.1 Nitrospiraceae bacterium
AGCGAATACGACACGTTCAATGCCGGCCATGCAGGAACCGGGGTTTCGGCTGCGCTCGGGATGGTCGCAGCCCGCGAACAACTGGGGCAGTCGAATAAAGTGGTTTGCGTGGTGGGCGATGGTGCGATGACCGCCGGTATGACCTTGGAGGGACTCCACCATGCCGGCGGGTTGGGGAAGGATTTCCTCGTCATTCTGAACGACAACCAGATGTCCATCTCCAAGAATGTCGGCGCCATTTCGGCGTACCTCAATAGAACCTTTACCGGTGAGTTCTACACGAAGATCAAAGAGGAAGCCAAGCATTTACTGCAGGCGATTCCGCAAATTGGGCAGCCTATGCAGAGGATTGCGCATCGAGCGGAGGAGTTGGCGAAAGGAATTATTTTGCCGGGGCTGCTATTCGAAGAGTTAGGCTTCCGCTACGTGGGCCCAATCGATGGCCACAATTTCGAGCATCTCTTTGCGACGCTGGAAAATGTCGGGCGGTTGAAGGGGCCCACATTGCTGCACGTGATCACGAAGAAAGGGCTCGGGTACGAGCCGGCCATGAAGAACCCCGTGTGGTTCCATGCCTGTCCGTCCTTTGTGCGTGAAACCGGCAAGCCGGCGGTCAAAGCGCCTCGCCCCTCCTATACGTCGTTCGCGATGCACGCTCTCACCGGATTGGCAAGGCAAGATCCCCGCATTGTGGCGATTACGGCGGCCATGTGCGAAGGCACCGGGCTGGCGGCGTTTGAAAAGGAATTCCCGGAGCGGATCTACGATGTCGGCATTGCGGAGCAACATGCCGTCACCTTTGCCGGCGGGTTGGCGGCGGAAGGCTTGAGGCCCGTTGTGGTCATGTACTCGACTTTCTTGCAGCGAGCCTATGATCAGGTTGTCCATGATGTGGCCACCCAGAACCTGCCGGTCACCTTCTGTCTCGACCGGGGCGGGCTCGTCGCAGAGGACGGCACTACGCACCATGGCGCGTTCGACTATGCCTACTTGCGCCATATGCCGAATATGGTGGTCATGGCGCCGAAAGATGAGAACGAATTGCAGCACATGGTCAAGACGTGTCTTCGGTACGATGGCCCTGCCTCTGTCCGGTATCCGCGCGGGAGCAGTTTGGGGGTTGCGATGGATCCGGAGCCGGTCGAGCTGCCGATCGGAAAGGCCGAATTGCTGCGGGAGGGGACCGATGTGGCCATCGTAGCCATCGGTGTCACTGTCTGGCAGGCCATGGAAGCGGCGCGGATGTTGGAACGGGAGGGTGTTTCGGCCGCCGTCGTCAATGGCCGCTTTGTCAAACCCCTGGATGATGCTCTTCTTGGGGATGTGGCGAGGCGTGTCCGCTGCTTGGTAACGGTCGAGGAGGGGTGTCGGATGGGCGGGTTCGGGGCGGCTGTGCTTGAGTCCCTGTCCGATCAAGGCATCCTGTTGCCTACGAAGGTGCTGGGGCTTCCCGACTGGTACATTGAACAGGGCCCCCAAGATCTCTTGCGGGACAAGTATGGGTTGACCGCCGAGGGGATCTATCAAAGCATCATGGCCTTGTTGGCCAGAGTGCCGGAGCGGATGATCTCTCACTAACGTTCGGACTTCACTCGTGCACATCACACGGCGTAAGACCAGGCAGATCAGAGTCGGTAACGTCAAGATCGGGGGAGATGCGCCGATCTCCGTCCAATCAATGACGATTCCCAGCACCAGGGATGTGAAGGCCACGGTCGAGCAGATCCATCAACTGGAACAAGCGGGCTGTGAGCTGGTTCGCGTCGCGGTCCCCGACATGGAAGCCGCCGAGGCCTTGCCCAAGATCAAGGCCCAGATCACGATTCCGCTCATCGCCGACATTCACTTTGATCACCGCTTAGCGTTGAAAGCCGCGGAGGTGGTGGATTGTGTGCGCATCAATCCGGGGAACATCGGCGCTTGGTGGAAGACGGCCGACGTGATCAAGGCTGTCAATGACCGGGGCATTCCTATCCGGGTCGGAGTCAATGGCGGGTCTCTGGAGCGGCACCTTCTTGAAAAGTATGGCTACCCGACCGCCGAAGCCTTGGCGGAATCAGCATTGAATGCTGTGCACGCGCTTGAGGATGTCGGCTTCACCAACATGAAGGTGTCGCTTAAAGCCTCGGATGTCCATATGGCTGTCGATGCCTACTGGCTGTTTGCCCAGCAGTCCAACCACCCGCTGCACATCGGCATCACGGAGGCGGGGACCGCGCAAACCGGGGCCGTAAAGTCCGCGATCGGATTGGGGTGGCTGTTGTCGCAAGGGATCGGGGACACCTTGCGGGTATCGTTGGCCGCCGATCCCGTTGAAGAGGTGCGGGTCGGGTTCGAGATTTTGAAATCACTGGAGCTGCGCCATCGCGGGATTAACGTGATTGCCTGCCCGACCTGTGGCCGGGTGGAAATCGACGTCGTGCGGATGGCCAACGAACTGGAAAAGCGGCTGGGACATATCACGGTGCCGTTGAACGTGTCGGTGCTGGGTTGTGTGGTGAACGGAATCGGAGAAGGCAAGGAAGCCGACATCGGCATTGCGGGTGGTGAAGGCGTAGGTATTCTGTTCAAGCAAGGTAAGCTGGTGCGCAAGGTGCCCATGGAAGAACTCATGGATACGCTGATCCAGGAAGTGGAAGTTATGGCGAGGGAGAGGGCGGCTGAATCCGGGGACGGCGCATCGGCGCCACTGTCTTCGCATCAGGCGGATGGCGGGCCGAAATGGGACCTCCTGAGTCGCCCGTCCACTCCCGCGCCAGCGCTGGCTTCAGGCCGAGGGCGTGAGATTCCCGTGTTGCCGAGTAACCGATAGGTCGTTGATCCGTACTGCAGGCGCCGATGGCCCAGCGTCTGCAGCACAATCCGGTTCCCTCGTTGCGGCGCAGAGAACTGATCGGTATGATGAGTGCCGGGGCGCCGTACCCAAGTGGCTAAGGGAGCAGTCTGCAAAACTGCGATGCGGCGGTTCGAACCCGCCCGGCGCCTCCATCAATTCATGGCTGGTTCTGTCCTGCGTAGCTCAGAATGGACGGGCCAGTGCAGGCTGATGGTGGTTTGACGGTCTTGTCTAGCAGGCAAGGCTAGGGCAATCGCATTTCGAGCCCAAGTACGATGCGACTGGATTTGTACCGCATCGGATGGATAGAGGACGGAGGGAGAACGCATGGCTGTTCCTGTGTCTCAAATGTATACGGTTGCCACATACGTGCTGGCCCAGAAACTCAAGGGCGTCAAGCGATATCCTCTCGTGCTCATGCTCGAGCCGCTCTTTCGCTGCAATTTAGCCTGCGCTGGCTGCGGGAAAATCCAGTATCCCGACCATGTATTGGACAAGCGATTGACGCCGGAACAGTGTTGGGAGGCGGTCGAGGAGTGCGCCGCGCCGATGGTGAGCATTCCTGGCGGGGAGCCTCTGATCCACCCGGAAATGGCCGAGATTGTACGCGGCCTTGTCGAACGCAAAAAATATGTCTACCTCTGCACGAATGCCATCCTGCTGGAGCGCAAGCTGGACGAATATCAGCCGTCCAAGTACTTGACGTTCAGCGTCCACATGGATGGGCTGCAGGAGGAGCATGATTTGGCGGTCTGTCGCGATGGCGTGTATGACGTGGCCGTCAAGGCTATCCGCGAGGCCTTGAGGCGTGGGTTTCGGGTGACGACCAATACGACTTTGTTCGATGACGCCAATGTTGAGCGCGTGCGCCGATTCTTCGATGAGATGATGGCGGTGGGGGTCGAGGGGATGATGATTTCCCCCGGGTATAGTTACCAGAAGGCGCCGGACCAGAAAAACTTTCTCAAGCGCAACCGGACGCGTAACTTGTTTGCCAGGCTGCTCAGCGAGCGGAAGCGCGGGTGGCGCTTCAACCAGTCCCCATTGTTTTTGGAGTTCTTGATGGGCAAGCGCGACTACCAGTGTACTCCTTGGGGCAATCCGACCTATAACATCTTCGGCTGGCAAAAGCCCTGTTATTTGCTCCAGGACGGGTATGTCAAGACGTTTCAGGAACTGCTGGAACAGACGGAGTGGGACCAGTACGGCACAGGCCGGAACGAGAAGTGTGCCGACTGCATGGTCCACTGTGGATACGAGCCGTCCGCCGTCGAAGACACGTTCGGGTCTTGGTCCGGATTCGGCCGGACTGTCAAAGCCACCTTGCTTCCGAATGCCCGATAATTCAAGGACCCCGCACGCATACTCCATACAATCTTCGTCGAGCATGACTGACTCCAAGCAGCATGGGCCCGAGGCGCAAAGCCTTGAGGGAAGGATCTTCCGCCCGGCCAATCCCAAAGAGCTGGCCGAGGCGGTAGAGCAGGCCTTTGATTATCGAGGTGATATAACGCTGGCGCTGGCCTCCGGCGCCACGATTGAGGGCTATCTCTTCAACCGTACCCCGACCGGCTCCCGTCCATTCTTGCAGATGTTCCCCAAAGGCCAGTCGGATGAACGAATGATCGAGTATGCCGACATTGTCTCGATTGCTTTCAGCGGCAAGGACACGGCTTCGGGGAAATCCTGGGAGTCCTGGGTCGAGAAAAAAGAGTCGCAGCGGCGTGTAGAATCTGAGCAGGCTGCCGCCGAAGCCAAGGCTCGGGGGCACCTCTAGCCGTCTCTGGCAAGGGAGGGTTTTTCTTCCCTAGCCCTTGCGACTATTCAGCGTAAACTTCCGCTATTAGTGCCCTGTCTCATCTCTTCTCTCGGCCCCTCGATACATGCTGCGGACCGCGACCAGACGGTGGATTCACATTGTTGACAAAGCCCAGGGCCTGTGCTAAAAATGGCGCGCCTAAATTCAGGCGCAACCTGTTTTTGTGTGCTTTTCCCAGAGGTGAGGCGTCGCCAAGGCTTTTGGACATGGATGCGGCGACACAGATTTCGAATGAATGGAAGCATGGGCATGGTTCAGTTCGATTCACGGCGTTTGCGCGGATAGCACTGGCTGTTTCGGCGAGCTGGATCAGCGGCATCACGTATCTTGCCGGAGTTGCCGAGGCCATGCACGAGGTAGACCACCGGTTCACAATTGAAGGGCACGTCTGTGGGGTTGATGGCCGTCCGGTTCCTGAGGCCAAGGTGACAGTGAAGGACACGCGGGTGTCCATCGGCACGGCGGTGTTCACGGACGCACACGGATATTACAAGGCGGTGCTTCATCTCCACAATGATAATCGCGGCGATCCCATTTTAGTGGCCGCCTTGGAGGAGGAGCAAAAAGTCACCGCACAGTTTGATCCGGCAGATGTCAAGAGTGAACGGCAGGTCACGGTCAATATTGGGGCAGGGTGTGCCGTCCAGCGAGAAGAATATTCGCGCTGGCTCTACTATGGAGTAGGGCTTGGTCTTGCGGTGGCGGTAGTGGCGGCCAGCGTGGGACTCGTGAAAAATCGCCGGCGGGCCCAAAAGCGGGGGAGAGGGCAACGCAAATAGCTCACGTCGTGCATGGTTCGCGAAGAGGTCATGCCCGCCTCGCACTGGTCTGCGTGGCGGACGATGCGACGTCGCGGGCGATCTGGGCAGTGGCGCTTTTGCTTCAGGCCGGCCGGCTTGGGTAAAAGCGTCTTGGTTTGTTGAGTTCTTTTAATGTCACGTCATCGGACGTTCTTGTGCAGAGGGCTGGTCATAGAAAGGAGTGGGTGGATGAATATGAATCGGATGGCATGGTTGAAAATGACAATGGTGATCGGGTTGTCGACTATCGGCTTGGGGCTTGCCGGATGTGGAGGGGGCGAAGGGGGAGGGGAGGGGCCAGTTGTGGCGCCACCGCCTCCGCCAGCTGAATATGCCGACAAGCATATGCCTGCAGGCTGGTGGGCTGATGACAAGATTGTGGAAGAGGGCCGTCAGTTGTATATCGGCGCAAAGAATCCTGACGTTAACTGTGCCAGTTGCCATGGCAAGGACGGAAAGCCGGTCAAGGCCGGGGCCAGGGACTTCCGCAATACCGAACGTATGAAGTTGTATTCCGACTCGGTTTGGTTCTGGCGCATCTCCGAAGGCGTGCCCAACACCAAGATGAAGGCCTGGAAGAGCAAGCTGCCGGAGGAGGATCGCTGGAAGTTGGTGGCTTTCGAACGGACCTGGGGGTTGAAGGGCCAGGAATGGGATGACGCCAAGAAGTCCTGGGTGCCTGTGGGCAGTGCAGGGGGGGCGGCTCCGGCGGCGGCTCCTGCGCCCGGTGGCGCGGAAGCTCCGGCTGGTGATGTGAAGGGTGCGGCTCCGGCGGTGCCTGCGGCCGGCGGGAAGTAGGATACGGATTCTGGAGGGGGGGCGGCGAGACACCATGAGAATGTGGCAACGGAGCTTGCTCATTGTACTTGGCCTGCTGACGGTATGGGGGGCAACTGCCTATGCCCAGGTGCCCAGTGCACCGGTCGGAGATTTTCCCTATACCGGAAATCGAACGGCGGTCTGGATCGTCGCCCAACTCCACATCCTATTTGCCGGATTCATTCTTGGGGCTCCGATCTTTGTTGTGATCTCGGAATGGTTGGGGTATCGGCGGCAAGATCCGCGGTATGACCGGTTGGCCAAAGAGGTGACCAAGGTCACCGTTATCCTGTACAGCATGACCGCGCTGACCGGGGGGCTGTTCATATTTGTCCTGCTGGCGACCTATCCGCAGTTCACCACGTGGCTCATCAATCACTTCTTCCTGATCTTTGCGGTGATCTATCCCCTGTTGTTCATCGGGGAGACGATCGTGCTGTACCTCTACTTCTACAGCTGGGACTCGTGGAAGGGTGAGAAGAAGGGGCGTCACATCGCGCTCGGTGTGTTGCTGAACTTGATTGGGACGGTCACATTGTTTGTGATCGATGGCCCAACGTCCTTCATGAACACGCCGTCCAAGGCGGTGGAAGGCATCTCGCTGGCTGATTTTATCCAGACGGCTTCGCTGTGGGATAAGATTTTCAATTATTCCTGGATGCCGTTGAATCTGCACCGGCTGGTCGGCAACGTCACCTTCGGCGGATTTATCGCCGGCCTGATCGCGGCCTACATGTTCATGGGGGCCGAGAGCGACGAGGAGCGGTCCTACTACGATTGGATGGGCTTTGTCGGTAATCTAATCGGAGTGGGCGCGCTGTTGTTTCTGCCCTTCATGGGGTATCTCCTGGCCTACGAGCTCTGCGACTACGATGCCTCCATCTGTCCGTACATGATGGCCGACCAGCTCTCGATGTTCTTCGAGATGCAAGGAGCCATGATCGGGCTGATCTTCTTGGCGAGCAACTACTATATCTGGCTCAGCATGAAGCGCATCGAAGGGGTCGAACGCGTACGGATGTCTGTGCTGAGCATGCTGGTGATGATCGCGCTGCCCTTTGTGATGACCTATACCTGGACGATCTTCCCGGCGCCGGATCCCAAGTCGCTGGGCGTGCTGTTGCCGCTGGTACTTGCGCCGCTGGTCTTGGGCAAGGTCATTCCCCCGCTCGGCCGGATGACCGTGTCCTCCCGGGTGTTCATCAAGATCGGCTTTCTGATGGTGGTGGTCGGCAACGCGATATGGATGACCCCGCACGGGTTTGTGGCCACCCAGGCGCTGGCGACCGAGCATCTGGAGCTGCCTTCCGACTACGGATTTCTGGCCTTGATGCCGGCGAAGAACAGCGCGGCGTTTACGCTAGTCTTTGTGACGGTCATGAACTACATCCTGTACAACAGGGCCATCAGGCAGGGGACGATCGTCTGGGGCAAGATCGACTTCGCCTCCCAGTTCGTGTTGATCTTCCTGGCGTTCAGCGCGATCTGGACGATGGGCTTGATGGGGGCGGTGCGGTCGTTGCTCCGGAAATACTTCCATACGTACAACCTGTTGCCGGACTTCACCGTGGAATCCTTCACGCCGACCCTGTCCTATGCGGCTTGGTGGATTACCGGGATTACGTTGGTGTTTTATATTGTGGTGAGCTTCGCCATCGTGGTGACCTTGCGGGTGGCGAATCCGAAGAAGGGCCACGCAGCGGAAGCTAGGCCGGTTCCCGCGGGGGCCGAATAGTAAGTTCATTGGCGGCAGCACTCATTGGGGCGAGGCGCTCATGGCTGAACAGCCGAGTTTGATCAAGAGCATAGTTAAAAAAGGCATTATCGGGACAGTCATCGGAGGCATTCTGGTAGGGGTGGCGATCGCCTTGCATTTCCCGCCCATCTTCCAGGGGATGTTCTTTGGTTACGCCATGCTGGGCGCGGCGGTCTTTATCCTGCTGGACGCGCCTTCGCTGAAGCCGATCGGCGGCGTGAAGGCGGTCATGGCCCTGGTAGTTTTTTATGCCGTCCTTTCGGTTGTCTATATCGGGGGGGCTTCGAATCTTCCCCAGTACGATCCTGAGGACGAAAAGGGGAAGATCGAGAAGCTGCTCAAGGCCAAGCGTGCCGCCTCGGAGCAAGGGAAGGCCGAGGAGCTGCTGGCCCGCGCCAAGGCGCTCTCCGAAAAGGCGGATACGATCATGGCGCGACTGCAGGCTGTGGGTGGCGGAGCGGCGGCCGAAGCTCCGGCCGGTGGCGGAGGGGCGAAGCCAGCGGGAGTGCCGGTCGCAGCGGGGGATCTCGTGGCGCTGGGCAAGGAACAATGGAATCTGCAGGAATGCTACAACTGTCACAAGCTGTTCGGCGAGGGCGGCAAAAAGCGCGGGCCTGAGCTCGACAACATCGGGAGCCTGCTGAAGCCGGAGGAGCTCCGCCAGAAGGTGCTCGATCCGCAAAGCTGGATGGCCGAAGGGTTCGAGAAAGAGTACGAGAAGAGGAAGATGCCGGACAAATACAAGGAACTGATGGAGGAGAAGGAGGTCGATGCGCTGGTCGCATTCCTCTCCACGCTGAAGAATTCGGCGGTCAACACACCGAAACCGATCAAGAAGAAGTGACGTGCAGCAGCCTAAGCTGAAGTCCAGAGTCCAGTGTGCCGACCGGGAGGTCGGGGAAGTGACCAAGGTGATCGTAGACCCGATCACCAGGGAGGTCAGCCACATTGTCGTCGGCAGCGACGCCGGTGAGCCCGGGCGCCAAGTGCCGATGGCTGAAGTCCAGTCGGTCGCCGATGGCGCCGTCCAGCTACGGGCCGCTTCGACGGACTTGACGCAGTTTCCGCTTCTGAGGCGTGACGAGTATGTCACGATCCATGAGGTGGAAATTGCGCATCTCGAAGACCATCTCCACGTCGAGCCGGGCGAGGTCCTGATCCCGCTCCCGGAGCTTGAACGTAACGTCAAACGACGGACCTTCTTTACCAACTTCACCCACGCCATCGGCGCTTTGGTCGGGCTTCCCCTTGCCTTTCCGGTTCTCAAGTATCTGATGAAGCCGATGTATGCTCCCTTCGACAATCAGTGGATTAAGATCGGCAGCGCCAACAAGATCAAGGCGGAAGACGTCGGGGTCCAGTTCAAGTTCAAAAAGAAATTCAAAGAAGCGTTCATGCCCGAGGCGGAGATCGATAAAAACATCTGGGTTCTGAAGGCTTCCCCGGCGGTGCTGGAGCAAGTGTACAAGGGGAAGGATCAGATCTTTCATGATGCCACGGGCAGGGAGATCTGGATCAACAAGCAATCAGTTCCCTATCTCGCTTATTCGGGGAAATGCCCGCATCTGGGGTGTGGCTATAAGTGGCGCGCCCACAAGGTGCTGGGCCAGGTGTTTCTCTGTCCATGCCACCTCAGCATTTACGATGCCAGCGGGAAGGTATTGGATGGGCCGGCGCCGCGCCCGCTTGATACGCTTCCGATCCGGGTGGCCGACAACGGGGATATCGAAGTAATTGATATGGAGTTCAAGGCCGGTAAAAAGGAACAGGTCCGGATCGTCTAATGAGCGGGCAACCTACTGCACTCGAAAAAATTCTGGCCTTCGTCGACGAACGTGTCGGCCTCAAGCACTTGCAGGCGAAGATGCTCAACGAGCCAGTCCCGGGCGGATCCCGCTGGGCCTACGTGTTCGGCTCGGTCCTGCTGTTTATCTTCATCATGCAAGCCGTGACGGGCATTCTGCTGATGTTCTATTATGTGCCCAGCGCCGACCATGCCTACGCCAGCACCCAATATATTATCCACGAAGTGGACTATGGCTGGTTCTTGTTGAGTTACCATTTCTGGGGCTCTTCTGCGATGGTTGTGATGGTCTTTGCCCATATGTCCCAAGTGTTCTTGTGGGGAGCGTACAAGAAGCCCCGTGAAATGATTTGGCTGGTCGGCTTGGCCCTGTTTGGGATCGTGATGGGGTTCGGGTTCACCGGCTACCTGCTCCCGTGGGATCAGCGGGCCTACTGGGCCACGACCGTCGGCGTCGAGATCATGGACAAGACCCCAATCGTGGGGGACTTCATGGCTCGGTTCCTGAAGGGCGGGCCTACCCCAGGTCAGATGACGCTCAGCCGGTTCTTTGTGATCCACGTGATGGTTTTGCCGGCGACCCTTATGGGGTTGGCCGGACTCCATATTTTTCTTTTCCGCAAAGCCGGCCCAGCCGGACCATTCCGTGGCAGTGTGGAAGAGCTGAAAGCCAAGGCGGATTATTTCTTCCCGCGGCAAATCTGGAAGGATATGGTAGCCATGGGGGCCGTGTTCTTCACTATCTGCAGTTTGGCGTTCATTGAGCCGGTGGTATTGTTGGAGGAAGCCACGCCGGATCCAGGCGAGTACCATCCGGAGCCGGAATGGTATTTTCTCTTTTTATTCCAACTCCTGCGCTTGAAAATTTTTTCCGGTGAATTCGGACAATTCTTGGGCGCGATTGCCATTCCCGGGGCATTCATGGCGTTGCTGGCCGCGTTGCCGTTCATCGACCGCAGTCCGGAGCGAAACATTTTCAAGCGGCCGGTCGCTCTGGTCGGCTGGATTCTTGTCATGGCCGGCATTTTGATGTTCACCGTGTCCGCGATCATCAACCGCGAGTTTTTGGACTAATTTCATTTGGTTTGAATGGCTTCTTGGCTATGACGGAACAGTCAGTCAACATGCCGCCCGTCAAACTTGGTTTGGCCGTGGCTTGGTCGGCCTTGTGGACCGGGATCCCCTTTAAAATCGTCGTAGTTTTGCTATTGCTGGCGGCTGGGCTCCATCCGTGGGAGCCTGTAGGGTTGGCCTTTCTGCTCCTGCTTTCTATTCCGATCGACATCTGGGCTGTCGGCCTGAGTGCCAGGACGGTCTTCTTGGAGCGACTTCACGTGCAGCCGCCCGAGGGGCTTGGTATGGCCCTGTGGTGGAGGGGGATGGCGCTCAACGTGCTCTACTTCCCCTTGGCCTATTTTATCGAAAGCCAGACCACGGCGCTGTCCAAGGCCGTCACGGGCCATATCATGGAGACGGAACTCCTCAAAGCGTGGCCGGTGGCCGAGCGGATCAGCATTGATCTGACTCTTTGGAGCTCGGTTGCCACGATGATGCTCATTGCGTTGGTCCTGGGCTGGTTATTCCTGTTCGGAAAGATCGTTGCCCGGCAAGCGGCCGGCGCACAGCCCTCGAATGCTTCGTACCAGGCGCTGATTCGCCAATGGGATTTGATGCGGGTGCCCTCCGATCAGCCCCTCCTGTTGACCGCATTCGCTGCGAGCGGCCTGTTGCTGGTGTTCTTATTCTGGGGGTTCATGCCGGTGACGACACCGCATCCGCATGAGCAGTACAAGAAGGAAGAGGTCAAAACCAAGCCGACTATCAAGCCGACGGAAGTCTTGCAAAAGAGCGAAAAGTTGTTGGTGCAGGCAGAGGGGGCCGTTCAAGCCTTGGAAGAGCAGAAGGCCAAGGAAGAGGCGGAACAAAGCAAGAGCAAGGGAAAGGGCAAGGCCTCAGCCAAGGATACGGCTCAGGCCAAGATTGAGCCAGGCAAACCGGCCAAGCCTGGGCCGGCGAAACCCTGACCCCAGTGTCTGACGAGGAGAATGTCATGATGAACCAGGGCGACGATCCGACCGGCGGCACTGCAGGAGAGCAAGGACGAGGAGCTTGGCTCGCCGGGTTGTTGGTGTTTCTTGCGCTTGGGGCCATGCCGTTGCTGGGCTTTGCGCAGGATGCGCCCGCCGCCTCGGCCACTGCCTATCGCGACATCCCTGGATTGGGCAGCCGGAACATGGTCTGGGTTGTCGCTCAGCTCCATCTGTTGCTGGCCGGTTTCGTGCTCGGTGTGCCGATCTTCGCCTGGTTGTGCGAACTCGTCGGGTGGAAGACCGGCGAGAAGCGCTATGACAAGCTGGCCAAGGAGTTTACCAAGCTGTTGACCTCCTCCTATGCGACTACGGCGCTCTTCGGCGGAATCTTGTTGTTCCTGCTGATCGGTTTCTACCCGAAGCTGATGAACTATCTGGCGGATGTCTTCTTTCCGTCGTTCATCGTCTACTGTCTGCTCTTCTTAGTGGAAACGGCAACCCTCTACCTCTATTGGTATGGCTGGGATGCCATGCAGGACAGCAAGAAGGGGCTGCACCTGTTTTTGGGTTTCCTGCTCAATGTCTTCGCCTTCTTCATCATGATCGTGCCCAATTCGTGGGCGACATTCCAGGCGAGCCCGGTGGTGATCTCCGAAGGCACGGACCTCCAGCGGGCGTGGGCCGCGACCTGGAATCCAACCTGGTGGCCGGTCAACATTCATCGCCTGATCGCGAATGTGGTGCTGGGCGGGTATATCTGCGGCGCCTATGCCGGCATCCGGTACCTCTCGGCCAAGAACGAGGAGGAGCGGGACCACTACGATTGGATGGGCTACGTCGGGAACTTCATCGGCGTGTTCGGGCTTCTGCCCCTGCCATTCGCCGGCTACTGGTTGATGCGGGAAATCTATCAGTACAACCAGCAGATGGGCATCACCCTGATGGGCGGGTTCCTCTCCTGGCTGTTCATCCTCCAGGCGATGTTGATCGGCGTCCTATTCCTCGGCTCCAACTACTACTTCTGGCTCGGGATCACGCACCGGATCCCCGGTTCGGAGATCAAGTACCGAAAGCCGATGATGGCGATGCTGATCATTCTGCTGCTCTGCCTCGGGGTCTGGATGACGCCGCACTCCCTAGTCGCCAGTCTGGAAGAGGCGCGCAAGATGGGTGGAACGCACCATCCATTGCTGGGCGTCTTCGGAGTCATGTCCGCCAAGATGACGGTGGCCAATCTCATGATCCTGGTCACGTTCATGAGTTTCATCATGTACTGGCGCGCCGGGAAAGAGGAGACCGCCACCTGGGCCAAGGTCGCCAGGTCCCTGATGGGCGGGGTGCTCGGGGTGGCTGCGATCGTGGTCATCGTGCTCGGAGTCTGGGGCTATTTCGTTCCGGCCATCGTGCGGATCAACTACTTCTCGGTCGCTCAGGTGCTGATCGTATTGTTCGTCATGCTCACCATCACACCGCTGACGGCTCTGTTGCTGCGCAGCGCCAAGACCACGACCGAGATGGTGTGGGGAAAGATGCCGCCGCGGGCCGGCTATGCGCTTGTGCTGAACGCAGTGATGGTCATCCTGCTGATGACGCTGATGGGTTACGCCCGGTCCTCTTCACGGGTCCACTGGCACATCTATGGGGTGATGCGCGATTCGTCGCAGTATGCGTATTCTCCTGCATTGGGCTATGCCGCAGCCTTTATGTCGCTGAATACGTTCCTCTTCTGCATGTTGGTGGCGTTTATCTTCTGGGTGGCCACCATGGGGGACAAGGCCAAGGCGAAAGAAGCGGGAGACAAGGGTCATGGAGCGCAGGGCACCTTGCCGGCGATGGCGGGCGGGTCTCCGGCGCTCGATGAGCGTAAGTAATTCGGGCTGTGGCTGGGCGACAGCCCGGCGGTTGGGGAACTGACACCTTACAACTGAGAAGGGCGCTATGAGCGAAGTTGCGCTGTTACAGATCATCGGACTCTGTGTGATCGGCACCGGAGTCTCGATTCTCTTGTTCGTCAAGGCTCGGTTCGTCCGCGTCGTCGGCTTCGTCATGATCGTTCTGGGGCTCTTTTCCATGACGGCGCTGGGAGTGCCCCAAATGGCCTCCTTGCCGCCAGCGGAAGAGAAGTTTGACGTGGCCAACATCAAGACCGCGTCGGACATGGCGGCCATCGGACAGAAGATCTTCTTCAGCAAGGGCCAGTGCGCCCTCTGCCATTCGATCGGGCCCAGCGAGTCGGCCCGCTGTCCGGACCTGAAAGGGATTGGGGCGAAACTATCGCGGGAGTTTATTTTTGAGAGTTTGACGCAACCCCAGGCGTACATTTATTTGGACTATCGGCACGAGGGGCCGCCGAAGGAGTACCCGGCGCGCATGCCCTATATCAACAAGAACCCGATCGGCTTGTCGAAGAATGAGATCCTCTCCGTGATCGCCTTCTTGCAGCAGATGAGCGGGGAGCCGATTACCGTGAGTCCGGAAGAGATTACCCAGACGGCTCAAGCGACGGCGCCGGTGGCGATCGCGCACGCGCAGTAACCACGAGACGGCATCCGAGGGCCGGAGGGATGCCGGTCCTGGCACAGAGGGGTGGAAGATTATGAAAGGCGGCGTATTCCTTAAGCCAGCAATCCTGATCGTCGGGGTCTATGTCTTCCTGAAAATGGTGTTACCGCTGTTCACGGCCCCGCTTCCGGCCAGCTTGATTTTCCTCTACCTGGCCCTGACAACGACCGGGATCGTGATCTTCGCCACGCTCAGCGGCCCTTCCACGGATGCGTTTTTCGGGCCCATCGTGCGGTTTCTGACCGGGGAAGGGCAGGGTGGGGCGGCTCAGGGGGCGCGGGTCGCCGTGCTGCTTCTGTTCCCCATGTTGGTCGGCTGGCAAACCTATACCAGTACGGCGCCGAGCGATCAGCCACCGGCCGAGAACCGCACCATCCATCCGGCGCCTCCCGGGGAGTACACTGGGCTCTCGAATCCCGTGCCGAACACTCCGGAAAACGTGATGACCGGAAAGGGGCTCTATGCCGCGTTCTGTTCCCCCTGCCATGGAGGGAACTTTGACGGGAAGGGGCCCGCGTCGAGAGGGTTCAATCCGCCGCCGGCAAATTTCTCCGATCCGACGACCATCGCGATGCTGCAGGAGAGCTACTTGTTCTGGCGCATTAAAAAGGGCGGGGTCGGCCTGCCGATCGAGGGCATGCCCTGGAAGTCGGCCATGCCGCGCTGGGAAGTGGAGTTGCCTGATGAGTGGATTTGGAAGATTATCATGGGCGAATACGACGGGGCCCACCAGAAGCCAAGGACTTGGGAATAGTCACGGAGGAGAGCCGTCGATGGCCGTCTTCCACGCCGTACGAGCGAATCAAGAGGAACCTATGAGGACGTTGGGTCAAGTCAAGCCCTGGTGTGCCGGGCTCCTGGTTGGGACGATGCTGGCGGTTGGCTCTCTGGCCCCCTCCCCAGGCCTTGCGCAGGAAAGTGTGTCGGTCCGAGCGGCGCTGGTCAAGGGGGCGCTGCCGGCCGATGATCCTGCGGCGGCGGCCTGGAATAGTGCGCCTGCTTCGGAGTTTCCGATGTCCCCGCAGGTCCACTGGCCCAACCGGATTCAGGAAGTGACGGTCAAGTCTGTCAAGGTTCGCGCGTTGCACGATGGGCAGCAGATTGCCGTCCTTCTGGAGTATGAAGATCCGAGCCAGGACCCGGATGATGCCGCCGGCTTGGAGTTTATGGTGGGGGATAAGAAAGCCCACTTTGCGCACGGGCAGCCGATGGCGCAGGTGCAGGGCGGTCCGGTGAACATCTGGTTCTGGAAGAACAAGGACAACAACGCGCTGGACATGAATGCCCAGGGCTTCGGCAGCTTGAAGGTGCAAGACCAGCAGGATGTCAAGGCCAAGGGGGTCTATCAGAACGGCTCCTGGAAGGTCGTCTTCAGCCGGGCCCTCTCCACGCCCGATGTCGAGCATGACACGCAGATCAAGCCGGGTGACTTTATCAATATTGCCTTTGCCATCTGGGATGGAAAGAAGCTGGAGAGCGGGGATTTGAAGGAAAAGGGCTCGCAGAAGGCGGTCTCTTCCTGGTGGTACTTCAGAGCTGATCCCCCGCCGGACTATTCAGCCTATTATTACGTGGCCCTGGCGGTGGGGCTTGCGGTGGGCTTTCAGTTTGTCATCATCAGGAAGTTGAAGAAAGGGGCGACCTCATGAAGGCGGTGGCGCAGGCGATAGACGGCGCGCGCATGGGGACGACGGGCGGCCGGCGGAAGTTTGTCGTGGCGGCTCTGGTGATCGGGATTGCCGCAGCGGTCGGAGGCGCAGGCTGCGCCCTCTTCCAGAGCGAACAGGTCGCCAAAGGCAAGCATCTTTACGAACACTACTGCATGCATTGCCATGGCGAGCACGGGCGGCAGAACGAAGGATACAACTGGAATCAGATGCCCGATCCCAAGCCCAAGGATCTTTCCAATAAGTCTGAAATGTCCACATTCAAAGACGAGGAGATCTTCAACACGGTCTCCCGAGACATGAAGGATACGACCCCGGAGATTGGCGATAAGATCGGGGACGACGATTTTGCCGTTCCGACCATGCCCACGTTCAAGTACACGCTGTCGGAAGATGAAATTTGGGCTATTGTCGCCTACGTCCGAACCTTGCACGGGATGCAACTGACCTATAATGTCGAAGGTCGGAAAAAGGAAATTGCGGATCAATTGCAGGCCGCCCAGCAGAAATTCGATCAGGCCAAGCAGACTTTCGATGCGGCGGAAAAGAAGGCCAGCGACGAGGCGGAGAAGAGCGGCAAAGATGTGGATGATGCCGCAACCGCTAAAGAACAAGAAACCATGGGGGGGGCCTCCAAGGAGCTTGAGGTGGCCAAGGCCGCGTTGGCAAACTTCACCGCCAGACCCAAGTTTGCGTCCGTCCCAAGGCCGGATATGACGATGGCCGCCGACGTGGCGGCCAAGCAAGCCGCAATGGGCAAGCGGCTCTACTCGAACAAGTATGGCTGCAATGCCTGCCACCGGGTTGGGGAGGAGGGTGGAGTCGTCGGTCCGGCCCTGGACCGAGCCGGCTTTCGGCTGAACAGCACCTGGGTGGTGCGCTGGATCAAGTATCCACAGAGCATGAAGCCGGAGACCCGCATGCCGAATCTCGGGATCAGTGACCCGGACGCCAAGGCGATTGCCATGTATTTGGCCACCCTGCAGGCTCCCAAGCCAGAGAAGCCGATCGAGAAGCCGGCCAGCTAAGCTGGTCTCTCATCCGGTCGGAGCGGTCTATGGAAGTAGAACTCCGGCCCAGATGCCTACCAGGATCGCCATGCCGATCCATACGTGCTGTCTGAACAAGGCGAACGCGATGGGCTGCGACACAGGGCCTCTTAGGAGGCGAACCTGCCGGCTCATGGTCCATGCCGCTCCGGTCAGCATGACGTAGAACGCCGGACCCAAACCGGTAAGCCATCCGGTAGCCCCGACCAGAGCCAATGTTCCGGCGAAGAAACAGGCTACGGCCAGCCATGTCCGTGGCCCGAAATAGATGGCCGAGGACTTCACGCCGATCCGCTCATCGTCGTCGCGATCCTGCAGTGCATAGATCGTGTCATAGCCCAGAGCCCAGCAGATGGTGCTGGCATAGAGGAGCCAGACTGGAAAGTCCAGATGGTTTCGCACTGCGGCCCAAGCCATGACCGTGCCCCAGCCAAACGCAATGCCGAGCACGGCTTGCGGAATTTGCACAAATCGTTTGGAAAAGGGGTAGAGGACGGCCAACAAGAAGGCCATTGGGCTTAGCAAGATGGTGAGACGATTGAGAAAATACAAGAGGGCGGCAGAGGCGGACAAGAGCAGGAGGGCGGTGACCAGTGAGGCCTGTATGCTCAACGCCCCGCTGGCCAGAGGACGTGTTTGGGTGCGCACCACCTGGCGATCGAAGGAGCGGTCGGCCAGATCGTTGAGTGCAACGCCGGCGCTGCGCATCAGAAACGAGCCAACGACGAATACGGCCAGCAGCGTCGGAGAGGGACGTCCCTCAGAGGCCAAGACTAGGCTCCACAGAGTCGGCCACAACAGGAGGAGGGTGCCGGACTGGTTCCGAAGCCGAATCAAGTCGGCTAGTGGCTGCCAACGGGGTTGCCTTTCCCCACACAGGGGTGGAGAAAAGTTCTCCGGCGAGGGGACTGGAACCATGCCGCTGACCTTAACGCAAGCACGAAAACCCTGTCAACGTGGTATCCACAGGGGCCGCATCAGGCCTTTGCGGTTGCCTTGCGGCGAGGAATCCGGTATAACACCTAACGTGTGGGCTCCGTCCACATTCTTGGTCCCCCTGCCCGCGCGTACACTTCCTATGACTCGCGTTGTTACCTGGCTTCTTCTCCTTGCGGCCCTCACCGGCTGCAGCGGTCTCACGTCGCGCCCCTGGTTCGGCGGCGATAGCCGAGGCTATTGGCTGCCTCTGACCGTCAATCTGCAGCTAGATCCCACAGTAACCAGCGCGGCATTCGACTA
>SYGW01000052.1 GCA_005800255.1 Nitrospiraceae bacterium
ATGGATTTCGCGTGGCCGATATGGATATAGCCGTTGGGCTCGGGCGGGAAGCGCGTGACGACCCGGCCGCCATGTTTGCCGGCTGCATGGTCGGCCGCCACGATTTCGCGAATAAAATTTGACGCACTGGATGGTTCAGACATGTGCGGCTGTTCTACCATAAGAACGGCACAGGGGAGAAGGCCTCATTGCAGGAGGCGCGGCGGCGGAGCGCTGGGCGGCCTGGCGTCCAGGGAATTCTGCTATCTGTCGGAGGGGTGAGGGGGGTTAGCCGGGGATTCAGAGAGGCGACGATTAACCGATGGATGCGGCGTCGCCGCGGCTTTCCGTTACATCGCCAAAGAGGGTAAGGCCTGTGCCGATGCGGCAGTAGTGCGGGCTGATAGTGACCAATTCACCCTGGTGGGTATAGAAGTGCCCGACGGTGATGCGGACTTTTCTTCTCTGGAAGAGGCAGGCTTCGAACACCGTGTGGCCGCTTGCCCGGTCGGCCACGGTGACGGAGGGAGAGCCGTCCTGTGTTGCCTCGTCTCCGGTCTTGGACTGGAGGGCGAAGCGGCCCGCGCTGTGAACGGAGAGCGTGTTCCGTCTGATGTGCCTGATGCGCGTGCCCTGGTCATCGTAAAAGTCCATGGTCAGAAGCAGTGCCAAGGGAGCGGACTGCATCTCCAGCACTACCTGTTCCTTGTTCTGGAGCGTGAGGACGCCATTCGTATTTCGAAATACGTTCGAGCCGACCTGCAACTCAAGGCCCTGCTCGGGCTTTTCGAGGTCGATCAACTCTGGAGAGTCTGTGATGCCGGTGGCTTTGGTTCTGAGCGGATTGTTCATGTTTTTGGATGGGTCTGCCGATGGGGAGCAGGGCGGCCATCGAAGAATCCCCTCTCCCTGAGGCTCGTCACGCGTATTTCGCTCAAGGCAGGCTATGCCATGGTCTCTGTCAAGTCGTGGGCCTGCCGGCGGTGGAGGGGCCTGAGCACCGTGCGGCCGCATCAGGAATTGAAAAGTGAAAAGCCCCTGTGCTACTGTGGCCGTTCGATCACACGTCATGGTTGTTTGGTCCCATCGTCTAGCCTGGCCTAGGACGGAGCCCTCTCAAGGCTTAAACACGGGTTCAAATCCCGTTGGGACCACCACACCATGCTCGCAAACCCCTGATCACGGTAGAACGATCCCTTCGTTGCAGGCGTTTTTCGCCGGCCCTTCTCGTCACGTCTTGCGCGGCAACTTCGTTGACGCCTCTATTGCCGGTTGTGTATGTTGTGCCTGAAGAATGCGCCAGGCCGCTTTGTACTTCTTATGGTAGGTAGACTTTCCTATGGGTGCACGTGAGTTTCGTGATGGGGCGCAAGATGGACTTGAAGCGCTCGAGCCGCTCGACCCGGACCAGATCGCATCGTTCGATGGCCTGCTGACCGCCATGCGCAAGACGGCCTTCGGAGGCCGGCGATTGGGCGAGGCTTACGAAGTGCTCTGGGCGATGATCGAGGATCCCGATTGTTTCGTTGTGCTGACTTTGTCCGGGGCGATGACCATTGCCAAGATGGGCAAGATCATTAGCTCAATGATCGATCACGGGATGGTGCAAGCGGTCGTCTCGACCGGCGCCTTGATCGCGCATGGGCTGAGCGAGTCGGTCGGCAAGACCCATTACCGGCACCATCCGTCCATGTCCGATGAAGAGTTGTTCCAAAAGGGTTATAACCGGGTGTACGACACCTTGGAAATGGAATCCAACCTGAACTACGTGGAGCAGGTGGTTTCCCAGACGATGAAGCGGGTCAAGCCTGACCGGACGCTGTCTTCCGAGATCCTGACCCGCGAACTGGGTCAGACGCTTGCGGAAGAATATGACGGGGCCGGTATCCTCAAAAGCGCTTATCTAAAAAAAGTCCCGGTCTTCATTCCGGCTTTTACCGATTCCGAGATGGGGCTGGATGTCGGGACCTGGGCGATGGGGCGGGAGCTGGATCGAGCGAGCGCGCAGCTTCAAGGGGGCAGCGACCTCGATGTGCTGCGGGCGATCCATGGCGCCTATCCCCAGTTCAATCCCTATCTCGATCTCAATAGTTATGCGAGCCATGTCGTGTCGGCCAAGAAGCTGGGGATCTTTACGATCGGCGGAGGCGTGCCACGCAATTGGGCGCAACAGGTCGGTCCCTATATCGAGATCAGCAATTCGCGGCTCGGTCTCAATGTGCAGCCGCCTCGGTTCCAGTACGGTGTGCGCATCTGTCCGGAGCCGGATTATTGGGGCGGATTGAGCGGCTGTACCTACCAGGAAGGCATTTCTTGGGGAAAGTTTGTGCCGCCTGAAGAAGGCGGGCGCTTCGCGGAAGTCTTGAGCGATGCCACGGTCGTCTGGCCTCTTCTCATGGTCGGATTGCTGGAGCGCGCCAAAACGAAGCGCGCGGCCCGCTCATGATGATGCCACGCCTCTTTCGCACAGCGGTGGTACTGATGTTGGTTCTCGCGCCGTTGACGCAGGCAAGCGCCGGGTCGATCATGGACGACGGCCGCATCAGAGGGCGGGTAGACGCGCCGTTGACCCTGATCGAGTATTCCGATTTTACGTGCGGGTACTGCGTCAAGTTCTTCAAGGAGACGTTGCCCCGGTTGCAGGCCAAATATATCGACACGGGCAAAGTGCGGTTTGTGTATCGGGATTATCCCAGGGCGGATCAGGGCGTTGCCGTGGAAGCAGCTGTGGCGGCGCGTTGCGCCGGAGCGCAAGGCCGGTATTGGCCGATGCATGACCGGCTTTTCAGCGGCGGCGGCCGGTTAGATTCCGGATCGTTCAAGGGCTATGCGAAGGTAATGGGCTTGGATCAGGCGGCCTTTGCCAAGTGCTTCGACGAGCGCCAGCATCTGGAAGCCATTTTCCAGGATCGTCAAGAAGCGAACCGGTGGGGGTTTCATGGCACGCCCGGCTTTATTTTGATCAGGACCGTCGGGGGACCGACCGAGAAAGAGCCGGCTATCGCGATCCCCGGCGCATTTCCGTTCGAAGAGTTTGCGGAAGAGATTGATCGCATGCTGGCCACGGCTCCGCGTTCCCAGAGGGCTCCCACGGAGCCTTCCGGGTCGACGGCGGTGGCGCAGAACAGTCAGTTCACCATTCATTAAGGATCACCCTATGTCTGCCACGCAATCGTTTTGGTCTGTTCCTCAGCGCGCAGGGGAGCCTGCTTACCGGGTTTGCATGTCTTGCCTGTCGGAAGTGTTCTATCTCAAGGTGCCCATGCCGGATTGTCCGACCTGCCACAGCGTCTCGACCTATGAGGCCTTCACGCTCGACGCGATTCGTGACTGGGGCACCGGGGATTTGATCGCCAAAGCCGGCATCGCTCAGCAAGAGGCCAGCCTTGAGCCGGTCCCTGCAGCATCGGTCAAGTCCGCCGACTAAGTCTTCATTATCCGCGGGGCGCCTTTCGTGCAAGACCCACGTCCATTTTTAATTGGAGGCCTGTGGCGGCAGGGGGAGACCTCTGTTCCTGTAAACAGTCCATTTACGGGGGAGCGGCTTGCCTCGGTCTCCTACGCCAGCTCTTTCGATGCAGAGGCTGCAATCCAATCGACGGCTGCTGCCGCTGTCGTGATGGGAGCCCTGCCGTCCCATGCCCGCTATCAGCTATTGCAAAAGATCGCCGGTGCGATCCACGACCGGCGCGAGGAATTTGCCCGGTTGATGACGGCGGAAGCAGGCAAGCCGATCGCCGACGCGAAGAGGGAAGTCAGCCGGGCCGTCCAGACCTTTACCATTGCGGCGGAGGAGGCGAAGCGCCTTCCCGGCGAGGTGATTCCGCTCGATTGGACGCCGGGGACTGATTCGCATCTCGGGATTCTCCGGCGGGTTCCGATTGGGCCGGTGCTCGGGATCACTCCCTTTAACTTTCCGCTGAATCTTGTCGCGCACAAGGTCGCTCCGGCCTTGGCCGCCGGCAATGCTATTCTCATCAAGCCTGCGCCGCAGACGCCTCTGACTGCGCTCCTCCTGGGCGAAGTGGCGCTGGAGGCAGGGCTTCCTCCCGGTGCGCTCAATATCCTGCCCTGCGATAACACAGTGGCGGAGCAGCTCGTCGTCGATTCCCGTTTCAAGCTGTTGAGTTTTACCGGCAGCGCTCCCATCGGATGGATGTTGAAGGCCAAGTGCGGGAAGAAAAAGGTGGTGCTGGAGCTGGGTGGCAATGCCGGTGTGATTGTCGAGCCAGATACCGATGTGGAGTTTGCGGCGCAGCGCTGCGCCGCAGGCGGGTTCGGCTATGCCGGGCAGACCTGTATTTCCGTGCAGCGAATCTTTGTGCATCATTCTATCGCAGAGTCGTTCACGGCGAAGTTGCTGGCGCAGGTCGCGCGGCTGAAGGCCGGTGATCCCAGCGACGAGGCGACGGTCGTCGGTCCTTTGATCGATCAGGCCGCTGCCCGGCGTGTGGAGGCGTGGGTCGGGGAAGCGGTCTCGCAGGGGGCGTTGGTGCTTCTGGGGGGCAGGCGCAGGGGCTCGGTTATGGAGGCGACGGTGCTCTCTCAGGTCACGCCGGCGATGAAGGTTTCCTGCCAGGAAGTGTTCGGGCCGGTGGTGACGGTGACTCCCTATCGCCATTTCAGCGAAGCGATTGCGGCGTTGAATCAGTCCAACTACGGGCTGCAGGCCGGGGTCTTTACCCAGGATGTAAATGCTATTTTTTATGCTTTTCGGCAGCTTGCAGTCGGGGCGGTGCTGGCCAACGAGATTCCGACCTTTCGGGCCGACCATATGCCATATGGCGGCGTGAAGGATTCGGGAATCGGGCGCGAAGGGGTGCAGGCGGCGATGGAGGATATGACGGAGCCTCGCATGCTGGTGTTGAATCTGAAGCCTCCGGCCGGGGCTTAAATAAAAAAGGTCTCGGGATATTGCGAAGCAGCGTCAATTTTTGGTAGAACAGCCACCCTGCATGTGCAGGAAGATTTGAGGGCCGTATTTCAGCTAACGAGGTGTCCGGCATCCGGTCGGTCGGACGAAGTAAGGAGAAGAGACGATGGTACCTACGCAGATGTTTCTGACGCGAGGAGTTGGAGTCCACAAGGAAAAGCTGGCCTCTTTCGAGGAGGCCTTGCGTAGCGCCGGCGTCGCCTATTGCAACCTCGTTACGGTGTCGTCGATTCTTCCGCCGAATTGTAAAATTATCCCGCGTGTGCGCGGCGAGAAGTTATTGAACCCCGGTGAGATTACGTTTTGTGTGATGGCGCGCTCGGAAACGAATGAACGGAACCGTTTAGTGTCTGCGTCGATCGGGCTGGCGGTGCCGACGGATCGTCGCACGTACGGCTATCTGTCCGAGCACCATGCGCATGGCGAAACTGATGAAGAGACGGGTGAATATACGGAAGACTTGGCGGCGCAGATGCTGGCCACGACGCTCGGGGTCGAGTTCGATCCGAACATCGCGTGGAAAGAACGGGAGCAGGTCTTCAAGATGGCCGGCAAGATCGTTCGGACCCAGAACATCACGCAGTCCGCTATTGGAAAGCCCAATCGCTGGACGACGGTGGTGGCGTTTGCCGTGTTCATCCCGGAAGAAAATATTCCGAAGCGGCGCCGGTAGTCCTGCCACGTGAGCACACGCCCATGACACTTCCCGCCGGATGGGAAGGCATCGACCAGAACTTCCTCGGGCTTGAAGAGCCCTGGTGCCATCCAGACCACGCGGGCGTCTACGTCCTGCCCGCGCCGTACGAACATACCTCCAGCTACGTGTTGGGCTCCGATCGGGGCCCAACAGCCATCATCGAGGCATCGCAGCAAGTCGAGCTGTACGACGAAACGCTCGGCTGTGAACCCTATCGCGAGTGGGGCGGGGTCGCGACCATCCGTCCGCTCGACCTTGCAGGCAAAGTCGATAAGCAGGCGGTGGATGCGATTGAATCGTTCGTCGCGCCCCATGTCGGAGCCGGGCGGTTTGCCGTCACTTTGACCGGCGAACATACGGGCGCGTTGGGGGCGATTCGGGCCCATGCCAAACGTTATCCCGATCTCTGCGTGGTGCAAATCGATGCGCATGGAGATTTGCGGAAGGCCTACCAGGGGAATCCCTACAGTCATGCCAGTGTGATGGCCCGTGTGGTCGACGACGGCTTGCCGTTGGTCCAAGTCGGCATCCGCTCCATCTCTCCTGAAGAAGTGGAGTTGCTGAAGGGCAACGATCGCATCGCCACGTTCTTTGCCGCCAACATTCTCGACCCATCGGGCCCTTACGAAGGCAAGGCCTCCCGTTGGATTCCAGAGGTGGTGAAGGCCTGCCGGGGGCCGGTTTACCTGACGTTCGATTGTGACGGGCTCGATGCCTCCCTGGTCCCGGCGCTGGGCACTCCCGAGCCGGGCGGGTTGGGGTGGTACGATACGCTGAACCTCATCACGGCCTTGGCCAATGGGCCCGGTATCCTCGGGATGGACATCAGCGAGATCGCCCCGCTCGAAGGGTTTGTCGCGCCGCAGTTTTGTATCGCCAGGCTGATCTACCGCATGCTGGGACGGATCAAAGCGGGTCGGCGCGTTCACTGAAACGGCATACTACCTCGTGACTGAGAAACTGCGCATCAATAAGTTTTTTACGCACCATGGGATTTGTTCTAGGCGGGAGGCCGATCGCCTGGTCGAATCCGGTCGTGTGACCATCAATCAGCGGGTGGCGTCCCTGGGCGACAAGGTCAGTCCCGAGGACGTGATCGCGCGGGACGGCCAGGTGATTCCCTGGGGGACGGCCCCGATCTATATCAAGTATTACAAGCCGGTGGGCGTGACGACGACCAGTGAGTCGCATGTGACCCGTAACATCATCGCGGAGATCGGTCATCCGGAACGGATTTTTCCGATCGGCCGGCTCGACAAGGATTCCTCCGGCCTCATCCTGCTCACGAACGATGGGGATATCGTGAATGAGATTCTCCGAACCGAGCATGGCCATGAGCGGGAATACGAGGTGTCCGTCGATCGTCCGTTCGATCAGACGTTCATCGATCATATGGCGCAAGGGGTCATCATCCTCGACCGTCCGACCAAGCCCTGCCGGGTCGAGCGGATCGGTCCCGCGGGGTTCTGCATCATCCTCACCGAAGGGCGCAATCGGCAGATCCGGCGTATGTGCCAGCTTTTGGGCTACCGGGTGCTCGCGCTGCATCGTGTCAGGATCATGCATATTACGCTGGAGGGGCTGGTTCCCGAGTCCTGGAAACCGCTGACCGACGAGGAGCGCAGGCAGCTCTTTCAGGCAATCGGGCGAGGGGGCAGTCAGGGCGAGGCGCAGCGCGGGTGACTCTGCAGTGAATTAGTCCTGGCGTAGCGCCGGCTGCGGGCTGTCATCGGACTGTGGATGCGCCTGGTTGTGGAGGGAGTTGATCTCAGGTTCAGCTGGGCTGCCGGCCTGAGGGGAGTCTCCCCTGCGCTGCCTGGTGAAAAAGAGATTTAAAAAGGCGACAAAGAAACTCCCCCCTACGATCAGCAAGCCCGTGCGCTGGATCGCTCTCGTCCCTTCATCTCGCATATCCTTGGCCACGTCCGCCACAGTGTCCAGCAGTCGATCCAGCGCCAGACTCACCTGAATCATTTTGGGACCGGCGTTGTCGGAGGCATGCTCTTCTGCTTTCCGCCTGAGGGTTTCCCGCTCTGCTGGAGAGACGGCCAGCCATTCCTGCGTCAAGAGTTGGACGGTCGTGCTGGCCACAGAGAAGTACTGATCCAGACTCTGCCGGACCGCTTCGATATCTTCCGGTTCACTGCGGCCGCTTCGGGAGACGCGGAGCCCGGCGGCCGCATAGCGATCGACGGCATGTTGAATTTTCGCGCGCTGGACTGGCAAAGACTCCGTGATCCGTTCGAACTCTTTCTGGCTGTCTGCTGCGAGGGCGCGGATGATGGTGTTTCGGTAGCGCATGGCGTCTGCGGAAATGTGGGCGAGATCGGCGGCGCCGAGCGTGTACTCGGTGTACATGATTCGTAGGTCCTGGTCGACGCTGCGCAAGGCTTGTCCGCTCATCCAGCCCAGTCCTGCAATGAGTAGGCTGATGAGCAGTTGCGAGGCGCTTGGGTGAAACGATCGAAGAAAGGCTATGAGTCCCACTGTGCTCCTCCGCTCAATCGAGAATGATTCGCCGGTCAACGTGCGGCGTGAGGTTGGGATCGTTCGACACGAAGATCACCGACCAGGGCTCGTCTTTTGAGCAGAGACGTCGCAAGATGGTCTCCCGCATGGCTGGCTGCATGGCATGGAGGATGCCGTCGAAGATCAGAATTTTGGGACGGGCCAGGATCGTCCGCGCGAGCAAGATCTGCATGATTTGCATCGGGGTTAGCGCCTTCCCGAGAACTCTGATGTGGGTTTTGAGTCCCTGCGGGAGCGCATCGACTTCTTCTTCCAGTTCAGTGAATTGCAGAGCCCAGCGCACGTCGCTGTAGGGAACATGGGATCTTCCCAGTACGATATTATCCTCGATCGTGCCCTCGAACAGGGTGAGTTGAGAGTCGATCATGAATCCCCGACAACGATTGATCGTGTGGACATCGAGGTGGCGAAGGTCTACGCCATTGTATCGGAGGACGCCGTCGGTCGGCGATTCCATGCCAGCCAGGATGCGCGCGAGTGCTGTTTTAGCCTCCGTTGTGCGGGCGTAGAGGCCGATCTTTTCTCCGCAGGTGGCTTCAAGATTGAATTGTTTGAACGCTGGCGGCATGCCTGGATCGGTGAACGCCAAGTTCGTACAGGTCACGCGAATGCCGTGAACGGTTGGGTCTGGCAGCGGGATAGATAGGGCGGTGATGGCTTGGTCCTTCGGAAGTGAGAAAAGGAAGTTGAGCTCGGACAAGCCGGTTAAGAAATAATAAATATGCCCCATGCGCTTGACGACGGCATCGAGATTCGAGAGGAGTCCACTGACAACAACTTCGGCGGCCACCAGTTGTCCGAGTGTCAATTGGCCTATGGACAAGAGCCAGCCGGCGGTGGCGAGGAGTCCGCTGTGGGCGATAGCTTGCCAGCCGACCGACCCCAGGTATTGGCGGACTAGAATGTCGAACCGGGCCTGTCTGGTCTCAACGTAGGCAAGGACCAATTCGTCGGTTCGTTTGATCAACAGCTCTTGGCTGTCCGTGGACTTCAAGTGCAGCAGGTTGTGGGAGATCTCTTGCAGCCAGTGCAGGGTGTCATACTTGGCATGGGACATGTTGATGGTGGCTTTGAGTCCTCCATGCGACATGAGAAAAAAGATGACGTTGAATCCTGCCAGGAGCAGGGCGTTATACAGCAAGAAGTATGGATGATAGAAGACCAGGATGGTCATGCCAACGGCGCCGCCGACGATAACATTGATCAGGTCGACGAGGAGCACCGAGAGCGCTCGCTGCATGAAGACCGTTTCCATGAAGTAATTGGCATAGCGTGGCTGGAATTCTGTAAGTCGCAGGTAGGGTAATTGTTGGGTCATGCCGAGAGCGATGCGAGCGAAGAGCCGGCGCTCCAGCATCTCGACGGCGTAGAATTGCAGGGCGCGAAACGTTCCGACAAATATGAGGCCGGCCACCATGATTATCGCGAGGGTTACAATGGTGATGGGCTGAATGGCAAAGGCAAAGGTATTGACGAGTTCCTGAACGGTGAGAGGGACGATGAGCGAGAAGAGCCCGATGGCGAGGGAATAGGAAAAAATCAGAGTGAGGACTCGCCGCTCCAAGCGGAAGAGGATGCCTAGGCAGCTGAGCAGCAGCTGAAAGAAATTAAGTTGCTTGCCGACCTGATGTTGCACGGATTCCGCTTTCTTCCTCAGCTCAGTCCCGTCCGCTGTCGCCCTGCTTGATTATGGATAGGATGAGTTGTTTATAGGAACCGGTGCGCCTGTTTCGCACGTTATCAAAGCCCGAAAATAAAAGCTATGGCTGCCATCTCAGTCCCTGGCGCGATAGGTGACGGGAGTCGTGTATGGCGTTCCCTTTGCCCAGGCGCCGATCGCCCATTGGTAGAGGGCCAGGGCTTTCTGATAGTCCGCTTTGGCGCGGATGACTTGGTTTTCTGAGTCGACCGAGTTGCGTTCCCGCAAGTTGACGAAGAGGACACTGGTAGCTCCTAAGCTGAATCGGAACCGTTCCCCCTCTTCGAGCGTCTTGGCTAGGCGAAGCGATTCGGTTGCGGTGGTCACTCGTTCCTTGGCTCGCTCGATCGCGGAGAGGGCATTGTCCACGTCGACGAGCACTTGTTGCTCGCGGAACTGCTGCATGAAGACGAACCGGTCTGCTTTGCCTTGCGCTTCCAGGACTTCCCCACGGCTCTTGCGTTGGAGAATGGGAATTCTGAGCTCAAGCCCGAAGCGATAACCGAGCCCCAATACGAACTTTTCTGGCGCGCGGGCCGGCGCGGCCTCTGCATCTAGGCTCGGGAGGAGATTGTTTTTGGCTAACTCTAGATCGATATTGTTTAGTTTGGCCTCGATGCCGATTTCCTTGATCTCCGGGCGCTCGACCTTGGCTTGGAGTTTGTGGGCTTGGATGGCGTCGGGCGCCGGTACCAGCATCTGCGATGGAAAATTCGGGACTCGCTCCAATGGTGGGGTTACGGGGGCGTTGCTGTCCCAGAGGAACATGGAAAGTTTCAGTTGCTCCTGTTCCACCAACCGTTGCACGGCGATAGCCGTTTCGCGCCGGCGCTGGACTTCCTGGTTGGCCTCAACCACATCAAGTGGTGCGACGGCTCCCGCTTTGGCGCGGCCCTCGATCTGTTTATGGCGATCTTCAGCCACCCCCACGGCTCGGCGTTGTACGTCCGCCAGCTTTACTGCTGTAACCCAATCCCAAAATTGCGTGGCGGCTGCGAGGAAGAGATCCTGTCTCGTTTGGGCAATCTGTACCTCTGCACGGGGATTAGCCAATTCGGAGCGCTGGAGTTCAGCATTTTCCGGATTCATCATGAGGCCTCGGAGGAGGGGTAGGTAGCCTCCGAGGAGAACTTGATTGTTGTTGCCAAACGAGAGGTCTGGAATGGTAGCGTCGCCGATTGATTTTCGCACGCCTGCGCTGTAGCGAAAGCCCCAGGGATGGCGGGCTTCGATGAGGGTGTCGTTGAAGCCCATGGTTTGGGTCCCTTTGCCTGGCTCTGAGCTCTTGATGAATCGTTCGATTTCTGTATCGTTTATGAGGGTCGGTTCAAAGGCGCCGAGTGCTTTGAGCATTTTCCCACGAGCCAGCGTTTTCTCCGTGCCGGCGCCCCTGAGGAGTGGGTGCGCACGATCAATCCAGGCGTGAATTTCTTCCACGCTCAAGGGAATCGGGGGCAGCGGTTTTGATTTTGTCGCCTCTCCCGCAGCAACAGGGAGGGGGTACAGCCAGATCGTTCCCAGGAGCAGAATGATCGGGATGCAGTGGCTGGCATTTATGGAATGGATTTCTTTGTGCTGCATTTACTTTGTCCCTCGTCCTGCTTTTGGCATGAGGGTGTCGAGTAGGCTCGGCGGGCGCTCTTGGTAGTCCGGCGGGAAGAGGTTGAAGCGCCGCCAGAGTTCGTACCAGAGGGGGACCCGATTCAAGATGACCCATCCCATCGCTTTCGTGCCCTGGCGGATATGTTCCTGGGGTGGCCATGGCCGATCCTCAGGATCCGGGATTACCCAGAAACGAAAGCCGCCCTTGCCGTCGTCGACTTGATCGATAACCTTGATCGAGCCGCCATAGGTGCCAGCCATGAGTTCCGGCCAGGCTGGGAGTGGAATAGCGGGGATCCCGTAGAATAGGATGCGAACTTTGCGGCCCACGTTGAGGAGGGGCGCGTCGATTCCATCAGCCACCATCTCAATCGCTTTGTCGGTGCTCGCCGGAGACAGTTTCACGAGCTTGTCTCCTGGACGGACGGTTTCGCCGGCCCCAGCGTGAGCCATCTTCACCACGGTGCCATCGATCGGGGCGAGGATGCGGCTGGCGCCCCGGCGTTGTTCCGCATTGGACATCCGGAGGGAGATATCGGCCAGCTGATCGGTGGCTTTGGCTGCGTCGCCGATGGAGGCCTCACGGGCCGCTTCGGCATCGAGTAATCGTTGGAGAACGTCGGCGCTGACTTGGTCGCGGCCAAAGTTGAGGGATTTCATCGCCTGTCCTGCGCCTTTGAGGTTGGCTTGCGCCCCGGCCAGATCGGCTTTGGTGGCGATCGCCGCTTGGATGGTCAACTCGAGTTCGCGTTGCGACACGAGGCCCTGTTCTGCTAGTTGTTTGTGCCGGTTTACATTTAACTCGGCGGTTGCGACCGCGATTTTTGCCGATTCGACCTTCTGGTAGGCTTCCCGCACCTTGTTCTCCGCTTCGACCACCCGCGCTTGGGCAGAGGGGACCGCGGCCTTGACGAGGTTCTGCATCTCCACGATCCGTTTATCCAGTTGCTCGGCCCGCGCGAGCGCGGCTTTGCGAGACTGGTTCAGCGCTTTGCGTCGTTGGTCCAGAAAAGTCAGGAGGTCTGGAGACATGAAGTTGGGATCGTAGTCATCCAACTCGAGAATGAGATCGCCTTGCTTGACGCGCACCCCCTCGAAGATGTGCCATTTCTTGATTCGCCCGGTGATTTGCGCTTCGATATCCTGCGGACGCTCGTAGGGCATATAGGCGGAGAGTTGTCCTGTGACAGTAATCGTCTGGGTCCAGGGCAGGAAGGCGATGATCAGGAGGAACAGCCCCACCAGCTTAATGGCGAGGCGC
>SYGW01000007.1 GCA_005800255.1 Nitrospiraceae bacterium
CGATCAGAATCATCAACATCGCAAGGAACCGGTGGCCCTCATAGAAAATCTGGCGCTGCTCGCTGGTGAGCGACTCGGCAAAAGACAATTTAGGACGACGCGGCATAGGGCACAGTATAGTCCAGACAAGGAGCG
This sequence comes from Nitrospiraceae bacterium, assembly GCA_005800255.1. The sequence goes on from SYGW01000007.1 coordinate 136, forward strand.
GAATGGAGGCGGTTGATCTCCTATGCTCGCGCAACGCACGACCACCGAAGACCATCGGGCCTCTCCCTCCTTCCCTCTTGACCCCTCTGCGACCGCAGCCTATCCTCTCCATGGCAGGCATGATCGATCAATTCGTGCGATAGAACTCTATGCGTCTGACGATTCTCGGGTCCGGCACGAACATCCACCCGACCCGCGCTGCTGCCGGCTATCTCCTCCACACCGACCAGCCACTCCTGCTCGACTTCGGACCCCGCACCTTGATGAATCTGCTGAAGGCCGGCGTGGATCGCCACAGCATTACCCATATCCTCTTTTCCCATTACCATGCGGACCACTTCGCCGACTTCATCCCGTTTTTCTTCGATGCGGTCTTCTACTCGAATCACCTCGGAACCAGGCCGGACCTGACCCTGATCGGGCCGCGCGGCACCAAGGCACTCTTCCGCACCTTGATCCAGACCCTGCCTGGATTCAACAAGGCCCGCTTCGAGGTGCGCTGTAAAGAGGTATCGAACCGGCCCTTCACGATCGGCCGTACGAAGATTTACCCCAAAACGGTCGTCCATAGTCCCCGCCTGCATTGTGTCGGCTATCGAATCGAATATGGCAACAAGGCCCTGGCCTATTCGGGAGACGCGCAATATTGCGACAGCCTCATCCGCCTCTGCGGCGACGCCGACCTGGCCCTGCTCGATTGCTCGTTCCCCGCCAATAAGCCGGGGCTCGGACATCTCCACGCGGGGGAATGCGGATTGGTGGCGAAGGAAGCAAGCGTCACTCGCCTGGTCCTCTCGCATTTTTATCCGATTGCTGATCGCTATGATGTGAGGGAACAAGCGGGAGAAACGTTCGGGGGGAAGATCCTAGTCGGGAAGGACTTGATGACGATCAAGCTCTAAAGAGCCGTGAAACGTAAAACGTGAGAAGTGAAACTCTGGATTGCTGAGTCCTGTCCCTCGAATGCCTTTTACGTCTGACGTTTCACGTCTAACGTATTACAGCCCACCCTCTTTGTCGCCACCACCCAGGATCCCGATGAATTTCGTGAGGCGGGCTTTCTTGAGGGGCTCATCGAGCTTGGTATAAATGGCCAGGAGATTCTTGACCATGCGGGAGAGAATAGCGCGCACGGAACTGTGCTGCAGATACTTTTCGTCGAATCCGTAGCCGGCTTCCGTAAGGAACCGCTGGCAGTTCTTTTCGGTCAATAACGCTCCGCCATTGAAACAATCAACGAAGATCTTGTACCGGTCCGACTCGTACTTCACGAGGAAATGGCCCGGCATTCCGATCCCATGCACCGGGAGGCCCATCCGCTTCCCGATCAAGAGGTACAGGGTCGAGAGACTGATGGGAATGCCAGTCCGCCGGTCGATCACGCAGTTGAGGTAGCTGTTCTCCAACTCGTAATAGTTCTTCGTATTGCCCTTGAAACCCTGCTCCGTGAAGAGATACCGGTTCAACGTCTTGATCGTTTCCTCGCCTGAGGCCCGCGAACCGAGCCGATCCTGTACTTCCTGCGCCATCTCGTCCAGCTGTCTGGCATAGGAGGAAACCGTGAGGGTGGGATAGGCGTAGCGGGCAATCAGAAAAGCGCCCCGTTCGAGATCCATCGCCCCGTCCGGCAAGGCCGCCAGTTGCGTCAGTTCATCTTCGAGATTGCCGCCGCGGATTTCCTCCAGCACGGAGAGCAAACGGTCGGCCATTTCCGGCTGTTCGATTTCCGCTTCTTGCAGGAGGGGGACGGCAGAGGGGCCGATGTCGATGAGCTTACCGCTGATGGTCCGGACGATCCTCTCGTCTTCGTCGGACAACAGCCGGATCAGAGCCCGGATTTGGCTCTCGTTGACCAGCATGGCGGGACTCCCTGACAAGCCCATTAGCCCATCGCCCGACGGAACGCTTTGGCACTCCCATAGAGGCAGATAGCGTCAAAAATTATCATGACGACCACGACCATCGCGACGTGGGGCAGGGCCTCAGTCCAGCCGGAAAGGATCAACGGCCGCACCGCGTCGATCGCCCAGGTCATCGGATTGAACCGCGCTAAAAATCCCATCCAGGCCGGCATGCCCGCCAAAGGCACCAGGGCCGAGCTCAAGAAAATCATCGGCAGCGACAGGAAGCCCAGCACCGAAAAGAAGTCGCCGTGGCTTTTCACGGAAAAGGCCATAGCCATGGAAATCGCCGTGAGGCCGACTCCGAAAAGCATCCCGATCAGCAAGATGGCCGCGACACCCAGGAGCCCCGTCGCCGGCTGGACGTCGAACAAAAAGGCCACCCCGAGGATCACGAGCACTTGGAGCGAGGTAATCGTCATCACGAAGATGAACCGGCTCAGGATCACCGAGCTCCGGTGGATCGGCGTGGTCATCAGCCGTTCCAGAAACCCGTTCTCCTTGTCGAACAGCAGATCGACGCCGCCCGCCAGCCCGTTGTTCAGCACCGTCATGACGACCACGCCGGCCGTCAGAAAGCTGATGTAGTTCGGGGCCTGCGTCACTTGCACATCCGCGGCCTTCTGAAACAAGTTGCCGAAGAAGATCAGCCAGAACAGCATCGGCTGCACGAGCGTAAACAACATGCTGAATTTCTCGCGGCTGAGCCGCCGGACCCACCGCATCGTCAACGCATGAATTTCTTGCCAGTACTGGGCCACCGTATCTCCTTATGATCCTGCCTGAATGTCTTGAACCGATTCGGTCATGGACCGCCCCGTATGGGCGATGAACACGTCGTCCAGCCGCGGCCGGTGATATTCGATAAACTCTAATCGGCAATCCAGCCGGTTGGCGGACTCGAGGATCGCGGACAGGGCCTTCTCCGGCGAATCGACCCGGATATCCAGTCCGGCCGGCGTGGCCTTGACCGCGCGCATCGCCGGTTGCCCTGTCAACGCAGATACCAACAGAGGAATCTTGCTCTGGTCCTTCAAGGTCAGCGACACGATATCGCCGCCCAGCCCTATTTTCAGCTCGGTCGGCGAGCCGAGCGTCTTGATCTTCCCGCCGTCGATGATGGCCAGGCGATCACAGAGCTGGTCCGCTTCGTCCAAATAGTTCGTCGTCATCACGATCGTCATGCCGCGCCCCTTCAACATCCGCACATAGTCCCAAATGCGGAGGCGGCTCTGCACATCCAGGCCCAGGGTCGGTTCGTCGAGGAACAGAATCTTCGGATTCGGCAGGAGACCGCAGGCAATGTCGAGCTTCCGCTTCATGCCCCCGGAATAGGTTTTCGCCGGGCGATCGGCCGCCTCTTCCAATTCCACGAGCTTCAGCAGCTCGGCGATGCGCTTCGCGGCTTCCGCCTTCGACAAATGGTAGAGGGCCCCGAGGAGTTCGAGATGTTCTCGCCCGGTAAGGAAGCGATCGATGGCCCGCTCCTGCGGCACATAGCCGATCAGTTGCCGGACGACGTCCGCGTCGCGCACCGTATCGTGACCCAAAATGCTGGCGGAGCCGGACGTCGGCGGCAGCAGCGTGATGAGGGTCCTGAGCGTGGTGCTTTTCCCCGCTCCGTTCGGTCCGAGGAGGCCGAAAATCTCGCCTTCATAGACCTGAAACGACAGATCGGCAACGGCGACATGGCCGCCGTCATAGGTTTTGGTGAGCCGGGAGACCTCAATGGCGATTGCGCGATCCATCAGCCCCAGCCCTTCGCACCGGACTGGTCCTGCATCATGAACTCGATAAGGTCGCTGAGACGGCGGGCTTGTTGATGGAGACTGTCTGCCTCCAACAGAAACTGCTTTTCCAAGGGCGTACACTCCAAGTAGGTGGACAAGGTGTTGACGAAAATCTCGTCGCTGACTTCTTTATGGAAAAACTCCTGCCAGGTCGGCATGTCGTCGTGAGACCGGAGATAGGACTCCAAAAGAGCACAAAGACGCTGGCGGACCGCCGGGGCGAGCGCCGTTTCTGCGCCTCGTGGCCTAACGGCAATCGTCGCCTCACGATAGGGCTTGTCGTGCCATTCGCGTTCGATCTCAAACCGCTCTAGCCCTTGCAGGAGGATGTTAGATCGGCCGTCGGCCAGCGGTTGCACGCTCACCAACCGACCAACGCAGCCCATCGGGAACACGGGTGGATGGCCATAATAGTCCGGCTCCCAGCCCTCTTTGAGCAGGGCCATGCCGATACATTGTCCGCTAATCGCGGCATCTGAGACCATGTCACGGTAACGGGGCTCGAAGATATGCAGAGGAAGATAGGTCTTGGGGAAGAGTACGACATTCGGAAGCGGGAACGCCGGGATCCGTCCAGGGATGGGAAACGGCGGCGCGATATCGCGCTGATCGCGCCCCTGCGGTTCTCGCTCGTGATCGGTCTGCATCACTCACGATAGCTGATGGTCGACAAAATTGTCAACGGCGAGAACTGGGCGTCTTCCACCCACAGAGTTGCCGGAAACCATCATCAATACAGGAGATTTGTGCCACCCGCCGAAGCATGTTATAAGCGCGATCGACGAGTCCATCACCTCACGGAGCCTCCGTCACCCATGCGCGAATTGCGGTGTCCCCTCCGACCTATTCTGCTCCTGGCAAGCAGTCTGCTCATGGCCCTGCCTGGGCTCGCGAACGACAGGGCAAAGGAATTCACCATCGCCACGGAAGGCTACCGCTATTCCTTTCCACGCGATCACGGAACGCATGAAGCCTTTCGCACGGAATGGTGGTACTACACGGGGCAGCTCACGGCAAAAGACGGCCGCTCGTTCGGCTATCAACTCACCTTCTTCCGCCGGGGCATGGCGCAACAACAAGTACGAACCCTCCCGTCGCAATGGGCCGTCACCCAACTCTACCTGGCCCATTTCGCCGTGAGCGATCTCGGCCAGGGCCGTTTTCATTATGCGGAAAAAATCAGCCGGGCCGGTTTGGGCAAGGCCGGTGCGAATCCCGATCGCCTCCATGTCTGGGTCGATGGCTGGAGCGCCGAATCGTCGACTGCCAGGCCAGACACCCAGACCCTCCAGGCTGCAGATGGGGACCTCGCCCTTCAGCTTACCCTCGCACCGGAAAAACCGCTCGTTCTGCATGGCACAGAGGGAATCAGCCGCAAAGGCTCTGCCGCGGGCCAAGCCTCCCATTACTATTCCTTTACCAGACTGGCCACGACCGGCCAGCTCACGATCGGCTCAGAATCGTTCGACGTGACCGGCACAAGCTGGATGGACCATGAATTCGGCTCCGCCGATCTCGACAAGGGCCTGGTCGGATGGGACTGGTTCAGCCTGCAACTCGATGACCAAAGAGAACTGATGCTCTATCGGCTCCGCCGTTCCGATGGATCGGCCGATCCCGTCTCCAGCGGAACCCTCATCGACCGGGAGGGACGAGGCCAGCATCTGTCGATCCAAGACTTCACCCTGGAGCCAACCAGTTATTGGACCAGTCCTACGAGCAAAGCCCGCTATCCGCAACGTTGGCGCCTGGCCATTCCCTCGCAGCAACTCTCGCTGGAGCTCGCTCCCCTCATGGCAGAGCAGGAGCTCTCCACCAAGCGCAGTACCCAAGTGACCTATTGGGAAGGAGCCATCGAGGCAACCGGCGCCTCACAGGGAAAGCCAATCAAAGGCCAGGGGTATATGGAACTGACTGGATACGTTGAACGATTCACCAAAAAACTCTAGTCGATTGACTCACTGCTGAATCCTATGGTTAGGTCTCACGCCACAACACCATGCTGACTCGAACGACCTCTCAATTCATTCAACTCGCCACGCTGTTACTCGTGCTGTTCTCGGTCGGCTGCCAGAAGGACAGCGAGGCGATCGTTTCGATCGCGCTCCATCCGACCAACGTCAACATCCTCTATGTGGCGACGAACGACGCAGTCTACAAATCGCGCGACGGAGGCCAACTGTGGGAGCGGTTCCCCAGTTTCAGCGCGCGGCGTGTGACGACCCTTGCCATTGACCCTCAGTTTCCCGCCACGATCTATGCCGGCACCATGGCCGACGCAGTCTATAAGAGTCCGGATGGCGGGCAACATTGGCTCCCCCACAATGTCGGACTCAAAGAACATGTCTCTTTCATCAATGAATTCGTCTTTCATCCGACCGACCACGATCAGATCTACGCAGCCACGACCGTCGGCGCCTTTTACACCAAAGACGGGGGGCGCGAATGGGAAGAGCGGATGGCCGGGATGAAGGAGGTCCACATCGTGGTCTCCATCACCATTCATCCCCGCGATCCCCGCGTCCTCTACGCGGGTACCACGGGGGGAATCTATCGGTCAGACAATGCGGCGATGGGGTGGAAGAAGATCAACAACGGGCTGATTCCCGAACAGGAACTGATGGGGGGGATGGCGCTGGGGGTCAATGCGATCGTCTTCGATGTGATCAATCCGGACATCGTCTATGCCGGCACCACGAAGGGCCTCTTCCGCACCGATACGCGCGGCGAGCAATGGGAGCGGATCGGGCAATCGCTCCCCGATCCGTTCGTGAGCAGCATCCTCATCGACCCGATCGAGCCCAAAACCCTCTATATCGGAGGACCGGGAGGAGTTTGGAAGAGCCCCGACAGCGGGCAGACCTGGACCGCGATCAACAACGGACTGGGCTCGCTGAATATTCGCACCCTCGCGATGAGCCAGCGCGACCCGCACATCCTCTATGTCGGCACGAACGGCAGCGGTCTCTACCGCTCGACCGACGCCGGTGCGACCTGGACTCCGATCCCTCTCAAGGCCGCACCGGCCACTGCTCAATAACCGCTCTTGGGCGACGACTCGCTATGCCGATACCGGCTGCTGTAGGACAACATCTGGTCCGACAGGGCCTTCCATTCGTCCCCCGTCATCAGGTCCTTCATCTTGAAACGGAGCGAGAGGATCTTCGCGGCCGACTGCATCCGTTGATTGCTCGCGTCATCCAACGCCTTGGTGAACTCCTCCGGGGTCGCCGCATAGTTCGCGTTCAACTCATACAGCCGGCGATGGGACGCGCGCGCTTGTTCGCGGCTCGACCGCAATTCCGCGACCACATCGTCCACGATCGCCTTCACTTGCTGGGCCTTCGCCGGATCCTTGACGGTGCGATCGATCAAGGCCGCCATGTCCTGCTGACCCTTCTGCCAATAGCTCTCCCCTTTCCCTTCACCGCCCATCCCATGATGATGATGCCCTGAACAACCGGCCAAGGCCAACACTGCCACGAGTCCAAGCACATAACACTGAATGTGTTTCATGCAACCCTCCCTGAAATATGAATGTGCGATGCCGAACATAAGCTTGTTGTCACAACGACTGCTCTTCCCGTATCATCGTGCCACCGACTATGCCTGAACCGACTACGACCTCACCCGATTATACCCTGACGCTCCGGGAGGAGTTCCGCCATCACCTCGAAACCTTCTATGCCCAGCTCAAACTGGCGCCTCCCTATGAGAGCGTCGAGAAGGCCATTCGAGCCCTCACCACTTCTGTCCATTCGTTGTCGTCAGGGGAGCGTGCCAAACTAGAGACCGACGCCACAGCCAGATGGCAACATTTCCGCCAAGCCTTTGAAACGTCCGGCCTCAGCAAAAAACATCGCGGCATCATCGCCGGCCTTGCCCGCAACCGCTCCAGCCTGAATCTTCCGGCCGAGTATGATCAGTTCCTGAGCCTCTACTCATAGCAGGAAGCTGAAAAAGTCGCTTCCATGAAAAGTGAAAGGTAAAACGTGAACCGCAGGATTGCGGACATTGTCCATCCGGAACGGTTCACGTTTTACCTTTCACTTTTCACGAACGACCAGTCGCCCTGAAGCACCCTTCTCCAACCAGCCAATTCAAGAGGGCGATCTAGTCCCCTCGAGCGCCTCTCTCAATTCTTGATAGACCACCGTCAGCCTGGCGTTCTCCAGCCGGTAGGCGAACACCACTGTAATCGCCCCGGATAGTACAAAAACAAGCCCCAACCCGACAATCCCAAAAGCCAACACGACTCCACCGGCTGAGCTCAGTTCGCCTTCAAGAAACAAAGCAATCAGAGCCCCCACTGTGCCTACCAACACCAGCACGAACCAGATACCGGTGAACAGAGCCGACGACCAAGGCGTGAGCTTTCGATAGAGCACCGAGATTTCGTCGCCTTCGGGAGCGAGGGAAATCAACCCTTTTAACGGCCACAAAGTTCGGAACCCGATTGCGAAGAGCCGGTATTTCTGCCGAATCACAATCTGGTTGAGGGACGGAAAGAACCGCGCGGTCCCATGCGGCAAGATCAAGAGACCGCCTGCATCGAACCGATCGGCCAGCTGCGCCATCGTCATCCGGGTGAATCGATCCTGCGTGCGGGCCACTCCGCAACCGTACCGGCTCGCGTCCGGCGTGAGCCTCACGAAGTAAAACCAGTCTCCCAAAATGAGGCCGAGACATAAAACACCGGCGAAGAACCCAGCGAGAATCATGCTCCTACCTATCCCATAGGGGCCCGGGCTGAATCAAGTCACCGAACCGAGGGTATCTGTTGACTCACCACAGCGAGTTGGCTACAGTAGCGCGGTTTGCTAATCGGGCGGGGCTCCTCGCTCCAGTCAGATGCTCTGCCATACAAATCCCCCCCCGCTGGAGCTGCGATCTTCGCGTCATCTCTGCTTCGGTTGGGCTTTATAAGTCGTATCAGCCGTGGAGTCGGAGGTGAGATGGATTTAGCAAAAGTTGAACGAGTCTATACGTCCTACGCCGGGATCTACGATCGGATTTTCGGCAAAGTGTTCCACGAGGGACGCGAATCGGTCATCCGGAATTTAGACGTCCAGCCTGATGAAAAAATCCTTGAAGTGGGAGTCGGCACCGGGTTGGCCCTGCCGATGTACCCGCGCCACTGCCACATCGTCGGCATCGATTTCTCGGAAGGCATGTTGGAAAAAGCACGGCAACGGACGGCGGAACACCGGATGGACCATGTGCAGCTCCACCGGATGGATGCCGGCGCCATGGATTTCGCCGACGACAGCTTCGACACCGTCGTGGCAGCCTATGTCGTCACCGCCGTTCCCGACTACCGCAAGCTGATCAATGAAATGATCCGTGTCTGTAGGCCGGGCGGGCGCATCATCATGCTCAACCACTTCAGCACCGACAATAAGGTCATCGCCGCGATGGAGCGAGTCATCTCTCCCGTCACGAAACATTTGGGATGGCGGACGGACCTCTCCCTTCAGACGGTGCTCGAGGGCACATCGCTGCACGTCGCCCGGAAGCAAAGCGTGAACCCCTTGCGGTTCTGGGTCTTAGTGGAATGTGTGAACGAGAAGAACGGGACGGCCCACGTCAGTGCCGTGAAGAACGGAAACGGCGCCGCCTATGCCCACAGCAACGGCACGCGCCTGTCAGAACATACCAACGGAGAAGCCCTCGCGTAACGGACGGCTAAAACAAGGGCTGCTGCTGCTTGAGCCCTTCGACCTCGCGCACTAATTCTTCTACGCGATCCTGCAACCGGACATTCTCGCGCCGCAGCGGGTCCAAACGATCCAGCAACTGCTCCTGCTGGATTGCCGTCCACTGCAGCGTGCGTTTCAGCCCGTCCAGCTCCAACTGGATCTGATCACGATCATCTGACGGGAATGCCATCGCTCCTCCACCTCGCCGGCTGTTGAAAAAGTCCGCCGGCCCTGCGCCCAGTATAAAACCAGAAACCGCGGGCGTCCATCACGACCTTTGAGACGATGTTCGTCGCAAAGTCCCAGCTTGAAGTCCCCACCCGAATCGGGTATCTCTCGGACCCATCGCCACCAAAGCCTAATTCGACGGATCCAAGGTGTCAATGCGCGCAGTCTGCCTCCAACATGTCCCCTTTGAAGGCCCTGGCGCCTTTGCTGCCGCCCTCGCCAAACGTGGCGTCACGATCGAGTCCTATCTGGTTCCCTTGCAAGGGCTGCCTCAGGATGCGGGAGACCTCCTGATCGTCATGGGCGGGCCCCTGTCAGTGAACGATCCCCAGCCCTGGATTGCGGAAGAAACCTCGTTTATTCGGTCGGCGCTCCTGGCAGGCCAGCCGGTGCTCGGCATCTGTCTGGGCAGTCAGTTCATGGCGAAGGCTCTGGGAGCAACAGTGCGGGCCGGCAGGGAACTGGAAATCGGGATGACGCCAATCCATCTGACCGAGGAAGGCAAGCAAGACCCAGTGTTCGGCTCATGTCCTACGCCTTTCGATGTCTTCGAGTGGCACGGGGAAATCTTCGACCTGCCGAACGATTGCGTCCCGCTGGCCGGCTCTGCTATTGCCCCGCTGCAGGCCTTTCGCTATGGCTTTCGCGCCTATGGGCTTCTGTTCCATCTGGAGATGGAAGAAAGCGGAATCGAATCGTTATGCCGAGAATGTGCGCCGGATCTCACGAAGGCGCGCGTGACGGCCCACGAAGTCATGGCGACGGCGCTGCCGCACCTTCCTGCCCTGCATCGGACAGCGGACCGGCTCATCAGCCACCTCCTCGCTTCTTAACGTTGATTGCAGCCTCATTCCTGCTGTAGTCTTACCCCCTAATTATCGAACGTTCGAACGTCACGAAGTCGAAAGTCTGCGGAGTCCCACCCCGACTTGAAGACGTGACGACCTGACGACTGTAGGCCGATAGATTCACGAAAGGAGTCTGTGAGCATGTCCGGTTTTCCCATTGAAGTCGCCACCCGAATCAAGACCCTGCCTCCCTACCTGTTTGCCGCCATCGACAAGATGAAGCAGGCAGCCATTGCGAAAGGCGTGGACATCATCAACCTCGGCATCGGCGATCCCGACCTGCCAACGCCAGCCCCGATCATCGACAGCCTGGCGCAGGCCGCCAAGAACCCGAAGCACCATCAATATCCCTCCTATGAAGGCATGTTGTCGTTCAGGACCGCGGTGGCGGACTGGTACAAGCGCCGGTTCAACGTGACGCTGAATCCTGCCGACGAAGTGCTGACGCTGATCGGCTCGAAGGAAGGGATCGGCCACATCCACCTGGCCTTCGTCGACCCCGGCGATATCGTCTTGGTCCCAAGCCCCGGCTATCCGGTCTATCCGGTCGGCACCGGGTTCTGCGGCGGCATCTCGCATCTCATGCCCCTCACCAAGGCCAACGGGTTTCTGCCGGATCTTGACGCGATCCCGAAGGACGTGGCGAAAAAGGCCAAGCTGATGTGGCTGAACTCGCCGAACAATCCCACGTCGGTCATCATGAGCAAGGACTACTTCAAGCGCGTCGTCGCCTTCGCCCAGGAGAACCAGATCATCGTCTGCCACGACGCGGCCTACTCGGAAATTTATTACGACGGCAAGCCCCCCGCGAGCTTCATGGAAGTCGATGGGGCCAAAGAAGTCGGCGTGGAGTTCCATTCACTCTCCAAGACTTACAACATGACGGGCTGGCGTCTCGGATTCGTCGTCGGCAACAAGGACGTGCTGGCCGGGCTGGGCAAGGTGAAAAGCCAGCTGGACTCCGGCGTATTCGAAGCGGTCCAGGCAGCAGGGATCACGGCGCTGGGATTGGATGACTCGGTCACGGACGGCCTGCGCAAGATCTATCAGGAGCGGCGCGACACCCTGGTGCCGGGGCTGAAGAAACTGGGGCTTGAAGTCGATCCGCCGCCGGCCGCCTTCTACATCTGGGTTACGGTGCCCAAGGGCTATACCTCCGCCTCCTGCACCGCTCATTTGCTGGAGAAAGCGGGAATCGTCACGACGCCTGGCAACGGCTTCGGAGCGCCGGGCGAAGGCTATATCCGGATGACCGTATGCACGACGAAAGAACGTTTGGCGGAAGCAGTGGAGCGGATTAAAAAGGCAGGGTTCTAGGCTGGGGGCGAGATGCCGAGGCGAAGGCTTGCTCGCGGAACGCGCACGATCAGAATGTGCTCGTTCGACGCGCGCAATCGCCTCTCGCCCCGGCACCTCGCCTCACCGCGCACCACGATCATCCTTCAGGAGAGAGTAAGAAAAGATGGAACGCGAGACGGTGTTCATCGGCTTTGGCTCCAATGTCGGCGATCGGCAGGATTTCTGCGATCGGGCCGTGACGTTGCTGAGCCTCTTGCCCCACTCCCAGCTCCTGGGCGTATCGCTGCTCTATGAAACAGAACCGGTCAATGACCATGCCCAGCCGGGAGACGGATGGTTCCTAAACGGCGTTGTCCAGATCGAGACGGATATCACGCCGAACAGCCTTTTAACGATTCTGCGAGAGATCGAGCGGGCGCTCGGACGGGATGAGGAAAATCGATCGGGCCCCAGGACCATTGACCTGGACATTTTATTCTACGGCCAGCGGATCATCGACGAGCCGGATCTCATGGTGCCGCATCCCCGCATGCACCAACGCCGGTTCGTCCTCATGCCCTTGAACGAACTCGATCCGCTGTTCCTGCATCCCTCACTTCAATGCACCGTCAGCCAATTGCTCGCCGAGGCGGGGGAACAGCCGGAAGTCCGGCTCCTCTTTCCGCAACCCTCCACCCGCTATGGCTCACGCCCCGCTTGCATCCAGTCCCCAGGCTCATGAAGATCCTTCGCACCCCACGATCCATGGCCGCCTGGAGCGAACGACTCCGCAAGGAAGGCGTGACGATCGGGTTCGTCCCCACGATGGGCGCGCTGCATGACGGCCATCGTTCCCTGATCCGGGCCGCACGACTGCGCTGCGATGCGCTTGTCGTGAGCATCTTCGTAAACCCGACTCAGTTCGGCCCGACCGAAGACTTAACCAAGTATCCGCGTCCGATCACCCACGACCGCGCGCTCTGCCGCGCAGAAGGGGTGGATGTCTGTTTTGAACCGACACCGGAAGCCATGTATCCCGAAGGCTTTCAAACCGTCGTGACGGTTCCGGACATTGCGCGGCGATGGGAGGGAGAGGCCAGGCCCCATCACTTCGCCGGCGTCGCCACGGTCGTGACGAAACTCTTCGGAATCGTGCGGCCCCATCTAGCCCTGTTCGGCCAGAAAGATTACCAGCAGGCAACGCTGATCAAGAGGCTCGTGGCCGATCTCAATATGGGAGTGGCCATCGACATCAAGCCGACGATACGGGAGGAGGACGGACTCGCGATGAGTTCCCGCAACCGGTACCTCCCCCCCAACGACCGCCGCGCCGCCGCCATCCTCTACCGCGCCTTCCAGGCTGGACGCCAAGCGATCGAGAAAGGGACAAGGGCCGCTGCGACAGTCGAGTGCATCATGAGGGAAACGGTCGCGCAGGAGCCGACAGCCCACATCGAGTACCTCGCCCTCTGCGATCCGGAAAGTTTGGAGCCGCTCACGCAGGTTGAGCGCCGCACGCTGCTCCTCGGCGCGATTCGAATCGGCAAGGTTCGCCTGATCGATAATATGTTGGTCAAACGCTGAACGGTACGTGATGGGCGATGCGTGATGAGGAAAACGATGACCGGTTCAGCGTTCAGCTAGTTACTCGTGAGAGTTGAGGTAGGAACGTTGGCTGACCAGGAGGCCGAGGACGACTTGGCCCAGGCGCTGTCGATATTCCTGCGGGACACTCAAAAACTTGATCCCAATCGAGCCTGGGAGGACGGAACAGACCAGCGCCCGTTCGGTACGGATCGTGTACTCCTCCACCGCTGGTTTCAACAGCAATTCGACAACGGCCCCCTGCGTAAGTCCTGTCGCCTGCAGGGTACAGCCATCCATTGAAATGTCAGTGATTTGATTGGGTGCAGCCGGCTCATGACGGTCAAGGACCCGGGCCTCGATAGAGGCAGCCAATCAAGCATATTGGCGTCGATCGGATGCCTGCGTTTCGCGGCGCGCGCCTGGCGAGAAGGACCGGAAATGATTCGTGCAGAGCTGACAGCGAAACGACACTACATTCACGAAGCCTAACAGGCGCTCGACCCTGCCAGCCTGGGACACCACACGCACGAAGGGGGCTCCGCAACTGGGACAATGCAGCTCCTTCATGAGCTGAACGGGACATCACGTTGCGCCAAACCCTGCTCCGCAAGAATCGGCTCGATGCGAGCCGGCGAGTAACTGGCCGGTTTCACCCATTTCCCATCTTCGCGCTTGTGCCCGCCGACTTTGCTCATATTGGAGCGATGGACCTCCCGAAAGACCGGATCCATATCGATGCCATAGGACACAGCCGTGCCGTAGACGACGTAGAGGAGGTCCGCCATCTCCTTGGCAATAGACGGCAGATCGCCCGAGTCCAGCGCCTCTTTCAACTCGTCGAATTCTTCCTGAATCAGTTTGACCCGCAGTTCGCGGGTCCGCCCGTCGACGACCGTCGGAGCGGGACTGACGACAATATCGAATGCCCGGTGGAAGTCATCCACCATTGCCTGCTCGTCGATCATACGAACTCCTTATTCACTCTCAAAGGGCAAGGCCTTGCGTGAAACAAACTCAACCGGGTCTAACCGTGGAATCTCTTTCTCCGACGAGACACCCAACTCCTTGAACCGGCGGGCGGCCGGCAAGATTCTGGTTTCAAGCGACCCGACCGCCTTGTTATAGGAGAGAACACTCTTCCCCAGCGCCTGTCCGACGTCGTTCAAATGTTCCGTCAACACGGCCATCCGCTCGTAGAGGTCCTTCCCCAACCGCCCGGCCTCCTCGGCATGCTCGGTCATCTTCTCCTGCCGCCATCCGTAGGCGACCGCCCGCAGGAGCGCCATCAGCGTCGTCGGGGTGGCCAGAACCACGCTCCGAAGAAATCCATCTTCGATCAGTCGAGGGTCATGCTCGAGCGCGGCGCCCAGAAACTGTTCGCCCGGCAAGAAGAGCACGACAAACTCCGGCGCCTGCGCGAATTGATTCCAGTAGGCCTTCAAGCTCAACTCGTCCATACGGGACCGAACTTGAGCCGCGTGACGGCGCATCCCTTCGAGGCGCAGCTCTTCGTTCGAGGCTTCGTGTGCATCCAGGTAACCGGCCAGCACGGTCTTGGCATCCACGATGATCTGACGCCCGCCCGGCAACTGGACCACCATGTCGGGACGGAGCCGGCTGCCATCGACCGTGACGGATTCCTGCTCGAAAAAATCGCAATGGGCCACCATGCCGGACAACTCGGCCACGCGCTTGAGCGTAATCTCGCCCCATTGACCGCGCACAGCCGGCGCGCGCAGCGCCTTCACGAGGTTGCCGGTCTCCGACTGCAGCTTCTGCTGCGATTCTGCCAGGAGCTTGAGGTGCTGGTCGAGACCTCCATAGGCCGCTTGCCGCGACTGTTCCAACTGCCGGAGCTGGTCGTCGTATCGATGCAGCGAGTCTTGCAGGGGTTTGACCAAACTGTCGATCGCCTGTTGCCGCTGGGCGAGATCGCCCTTGGCCTCGGCTTGGAGCGTTTCGAATGAGCTGCGCGCGAGATTCAGGAAGGCTTCGTTGTTCTGCTTGAGGGCTTCGCCGGAAAGGGCCTGGAAGGTCTCGGCCAATTCCAGCCTCGCCTGGCCCAGCAGCGTCTTTTGTTCGTTGAGATGGAGCGCCGCCTCCGCCGCCCTGGTCTCCGCCACGGCACGGGCCCGGGAAGCCTCCGCGAGACTCTGTCTTACCTGATCGAGATCGAGACGATCTTGTGCCGATTGACGGCGCAATTCCTCCGCCACCGACTCGGCCCGCTGCGCCCGTTCGCCGGTCGTCAGCAGTTGCCCCTGCCATGTCGCGCGGACGCGGGCCGCCACCCAAAACCCGGCGAGCAACGCGCCGAGGAGACTTCCGACAAGAGCCCCGAGGCTAACGGCC
>SYGW01000053.1 GCA_005800255.1 Nitrospiraceae bacterium
AGAGTCAGCTGCTCTACCAACTGAGCTAACGGCCCACCGGGTATGTCTCTGGCAGATATCGACGTGCGGCTACTGTTCCTTGCCTGTTTGCTGGTGCGCCTGACAGGATTTGAACCTGTGGCCCTCAGCTCCGGAGGCTGATGCTCTATCCAGCTGAGCTACAGGCGCTCCCGCAACCAAGATTTGAAACATTAGCATAGGATTTCGGCCCCTGTCTAGCGGTTCCCTTGCGAACCCTTGTGGCCCTGCCTGGCTAAGAATCCATAGGGCAGGAATACTTCTTCCCCGGCTGACCTGGTAGCCAGACGCAGCGCGTCCAGGGCTGCTGATTCTTCCTGGATCAGACGGTCTTCCTCCTCTCGGAATGACGAGGGGAGCCGCAGAATCGAAATGAAGGTTTGGACCTCGCAGGCACCCTGGGCCAATCCGTCCCGCTCTGTCGGAATCCCCATCGATCGGCAGACCAGGGGGCGGTACCCATAGACACCACAGCCTCCATCAGTTTCTAGCGCTGGACAGGGATGTTGGCGAAATTCTTCGGCTAACCGGTCGATTCCCTGGTCGGACCATTCATCGAGCAGATCGGTCTGGGTTAGCTGTGGGAAGGCTGCTTCCATCGCGGCGGTCTGTTCGGTGGCGCGTTGTTCGATGCGCTGGCGGTGGTCTGCCGGGAGGCTGGCGAGCCCCTCTTGGAGGATCTGGACGTCGAGGAGGGTGATGGGAAAGGGGCCGATGCAGCAGCTGGTGCATCCGCGCCGGCAGGGGACTTCACCGAGTAAGGTGGCGGTGGCCCGCTGGAACCAGCGATCAGTTTTTTGATACAGGGGGGCAGGGTTAGGTTGCGTTGGACCTGCCACGGTCGCTCATTCCACGTTGACGGAGAGGTCGACGATGAGATCGCCCTTGGGGGAGTAGAAGCCCTGGTTATCAATCTGGACGATGCCGTTGCATTGCTCTTGGTAGAATTCCAGGATCCATCCGTTGAAGTCGTAGCCCTCGTCGGTCATGTCATTCAAGGAGAATCGAGTCGTGAGCACAAATCGCGCGCGCTCGACATATTCGCGGACGAGTCCTGCTTCGATATCGTCGTGAGCGGAGAGGAGGTCCAGGAACTGCGCCTTTTCTTTGTCGAATACGTCTTGATAGGTGCCTCGATCTCGGACGCAGACTATCTGAATTGGCTTCCGGTCACGATCGTATCCGAGCGTGACCTGGACCCAGGCCCATTCGTCCAGCATGGTGTCGTCCATCTCCGGCGGGGCAATCGGCGTTTGGTTGCGAGACTTGAGGAATTCCAAGAGCAGCCGGAGCGGGGGGGAGTTTTCTTTTTGACAAAACACGCGAGAATAGAGGAATGCTTCCTCTGGTGCGGTTTCAGCCGGTTGGGCGGCCGATGGCAAAATGGGTAGTTCTTTTCCCATGTGAGTGGCTCCGAGGATACGGCAACATTGTCCCCCAAAGGCTATGCAAGGCTGTACTGTACGCTGGCGGGTCTTAAAACTGCAAGAGTCGGCGAAGACGTTTTCCTGTATATATTCTGTGCTTTTCCGGTTGACAGCATTTAATCGCTTGGATAAAATCGCGCAGATTTCATTGATTGTGAACAGTAGTGTGGCCGTTCATTCGCTCAAAGGTGAGTACTTAATCGAAGAGATCAGAGGCAAGTTTTCTTTATCATTTTGTTATTGCAAGGAGGTTATCCGTATGGCGAAATCCATGACTAAGTCGCAGATAGCTGAGTATATGGCTCAGAAGACCGGCCTGACTAAGAAGGCCACGGTTCAGATGATCGAGGATTTTGCCGCCTTGGCCTACAAAGAAGCGAAGAACGTCTTCGTGGTGCCCGGGATCGGAAAGCTGGTCTTGGCGAACCGCAAGGCCCGCATGGGACGGAATCCGCAGACCGGTGAGTCCATCAAGATTCCAGCCAAGCGCGTAGTCAAGTTCCGCGTGGCCAAAGCCGCCAAAGACGCGATCCTCGGCAAGAAGTAAGCGGAGACCGTCCGGCGCAGATCGGACGAGATTCGCGGTAGAGAGTACGACAGGGCCGGCGCCCCGAGAGGGGCGCCGGCCCTGTCCTTTGAGAGACTGACTACATCGAGGGTCCGAGCCCGCTGCCCCCCATCCCGTCGTGACCGACCAGCCTGATGGCATCACCGTCCTGAACCAGTGAGTCATCGCTGGCGATCTTTTTATTGATCGTCACCAGCACTTTCTTCTCGCGGATGAGCTGGAGGAGGTGGCGCAACTGAATGCCCTGCCGCTGGATCACCTGGCGGACCGACATGGGGGATGGCACCTCACAGGCGAGATCCCTCTCTCCATCGGCGGTTTGCAGCTGACCCATCAGCGAAATGGTAATCATGGTCGGAAGCTCCTTATGCTCAGTCGTGACAGCTGTCTGTGGGGGCGGGCCCACGGCCCGTTGACTCCATCCCGGTTGCCATCGATAATGCCCAGCCATGCCATCATTGGATATTCAGAATCCCGGGATGCCGGATTTGCAATTCGTGCTGTTTGTATCGGCCCTCTGTACTGCTGATTTGGCGACGTTTAATGTTTCCCCGAAACTTCGAACCACTATTTTCGACCGTTGTTGGGCGCTCATTCATACAGACGCGCCGCCGACCGATCCCAAAGAGCGGGTGCTCGATCTTCGCCAAGGCACAGAACTGACCCTGGAGGCCTGTCAGTCTACCATCCGCTCTCTGCTGACAGAAGCAGGCATTTCTGTCCTTGTCTGGGACCATCCGGTGAGTGAGCCGACTCGCGAAAGCACGCCAGCCGCGAAGCCCTTGATCGATCGGCTGGGGCAATTGTACCCCGAGCCCCCTGAGATCGTCGATCCGGAAAAACCGGCAGAATAAACGACAGACAAGAAGGGGAAAGAGGAGCATCGTGCTGGTCACAGAAACTGATATCCCAGGCCTGTTACTCATTGAACCGGACGTCTTCAGGGACCCACGGGGATTCTTTCTTGAAACGTACCATGCGCGTCGGTACGGGGAGGCAGGCATTCCCGGCCCCTTTGCGCAGGACAACTATTCACAGTCCATGAGGGGCACCTTGCGCGGGCTCCATTATCAAGAGCCCCATGCCCAGGGGAAGCTCGTGATGGCGACGGAAGGGGCCGTCTACGATGTCGTGGTGGATATCCGAAAGGGGTCGCCGAGCTTTGGCCGTTGGTACGGGGTCGAGCTTTCAGCGGAGAACCGGCGCCAACTCTATGTGCCGCCAGGCTGTGCCCATGGATTCTGTGTGACCAGCGACCGAGCTTCGTTCCTCTATAAATGCACAGACTATTATGCGCCGAGCGACGAGCATGGCATTATCTGGAACGATCCGGCTTTGGCTATTTCCTGGCCTGTGACTACGCCTATTCTGTCCGCCAAGGACCAAACACACAAAACCTTGGCCGAGATGGAGCCGTCGTTGCCGCGCTATCGGCCGGTTCGATAGGAGTTGCCGGGACTCCATTGATCTTGCGAGGATAGCTATGTTATTCAGCGAGGAGACAGTGGTACGATTGCGGGGACGGTGGCCGGACGATTTCATCGTATATGGAGGAGGATGTAATGGGGAAAAGTTTGAAGGGAACCAAGAGTCACGACAATCTGAAGGGCGCCTTTGCCGGCGAGTCCCAGGCCAATCGGCGGTATCTCTATTTCGCGCGGCGGGCTGACATCGAAGGTTTTCCAGACATTGGAGGCCTCTTTCGCGACACCTCCGAGGCAGAAACAGGCCATGCCTTCGGGCATCTGGACTTTCTGAAGGAAGTCGGAGATCCGGCGACCGGGGTGCCGATCGGCAATACCGAAGCCAATTTGAAGTCGGCGATCGAAGGCGAAACCTACGAGTACACGCAGATGTATCCCGGGATGGCCAAGACGGCCAGGGACGAGGGATTCCCCGAACTGGCCGAATGGTTCGAGACGCTCGCCAAGGCGGAGCGGTCTCATGCGAATCGCTTCACCAAGGGGCTTGAGAGCCTGAAGCAGCTCTAGTTTTGTCCGTTGTCTGATAGTGCAAGGGTGGGCCGGGATGACCCGGCCCACCCTTTGTGTTTTCCGATCTTGTATTGCGGGCCCTCCCAGGAGACAATGGACGCCGTGAATGGCCTGAGTCTGATCAATCCCATCGATCCCGCGCAGCTCCAGAAAGACACGCAGCGTATTTACGAAGTCTGCGATGGCTGTCGGCGCTGTTTCAATCTCTGTCCCTCGTTCAACACGTTGCTGGACGGCATCGACCAGTATGAGAGCGACGTCGCCAAGCTGACGCCGACCGACCATCAGAAGGTCATCGACGAATGTTACTACTGCAAGCTCTGCTACAACCATTGCCCCTATGCGCCGCCGCATCAGTATGGCCTCGACTTCCCCCGTTTGATGATTGCCTGGAAGAAGCACCTGGCCGCCACGCGCGGGGTAGGCTGGCGCGATTGGTTCCTGATCAAGACGGATTTGATCGGCAGCCTTGGGAGTCTGGTGGCGCCGGTGGCCAATTGGCTGTTGGGCCTTCGGCCCCTTCGGGGTGCGATGGAGTCCTGGGTGGGGGTGCATCGCGAGCGGCAGGTCCAGCCCTTTGCTTCCGAGACCTTTCCTCGTTGGTGGAAGAGGCGCGGCGCGGCCCAGGTTCCTACTTCCGCAGTGCGGAAGGTCGCGCTCTTCGGGGGCTGCCTGATCAACTATCAGGCGACCGATGTCGGGAAAGCGACGATTCAGGTCCTCGAAAAGAATGGTGTGCATGTGGTGATTCCCGAGCAACGTTGTTGCGGGATGCCGTCGTTCGATATCGGCGATACGGCTGCGATTCAGCAGGCAGCCAAGGCGAATATCGCGTCCTTTTTGCCCTGGGTGGAGAAGGGCTATGAGATTGTGGTGCCGGTGCCCAGTTGCAGCTTGATGTGGAAACGGGAATATCCGGAAGTCGTCGGAGGGGCTGAGGCGCAGCGCGTGGCGGAACGGACCTTCGACGTCTGCGAATATCTCATGAGGCTGAAGAAGGAGGGAGCCCTGGCCACCGATTTCACCCAGAAGCCAGGGCGTGTGGCCTATCAGGTTCCCTGCCATCTGCGTGACCAGAACATCGGATTCAAGTCCAAGGAACTGATGGAATGTGCCGGAGCCCAGGTTGAGCTGATTGAGAAATGTTCCGGGCACGACGGCTCCTGGTCTGCCAAAACGGAGTTTTTCCCTCTCTCCATGTTGATTGCGAAAAAGGCTGTCCGAGCGATTGAGGAGGCTCCGGTCGATCTGGTTGCTTCTGATTGCCCATTGGCGGGATTGCAGCTGGATCAGGCCGGTGCGATGGCCCATGCCGGAGGCCGATCGACGAAACACCCGATTCAAATCGTGCGCGATGCCTATGGGTTGCCATCATGAATGTCCTGACTCCTCACGACCTCTTGCCAGCGGCCGAGTATGAACGGCAGCGGGAGGAGTTTCGCGCGCAGATCATTGCGCTGAAGCAGCGGCGCCGGATTTCCCTCGGTCCGCTCATTACGCTCGTCTTTGAAAATCGTGAGACCCTGCGATTTCAGACCCAGGAGATGATCCGGGTCGAGCAGATTCTCGATCCCCATAAAATCCAGGATGAATTGGATGTCTACAACGCCCTCATGCCAGGGGCCGGTGAGTTGAGCGCGACCTTGCTAATCGAGATCACGGAGCCGGAGCGGATGAAGGAATGGCTGGACGTCTTCATGGGGCTCGATCACGGGGAAACGGTCGCGATCCGCGCCGGTGGCGAACAGGTCTTCGGGCTGTTCGAAGGAGG
>SYGW01000002.1 GCA_005800255.1 Nitrospiraceae bacterium
GGGCTCGACGATGGCGCCGGTTGGGCAGGCCTGAATGCAGAGGGTGCAGCTTCCGCAGAGGTCCGCGGCTGGTTCATCTGGTTCCAGATCCAGGGTCGTCAGAATTTCTCCGAGCAGGAGCCAGGAGCCTGATTCGGCCGAGACGAGGTTGGAATGTTTGCCGATCCAGCCGAGGCCTGCCTGCTGGGCCCAGGCCTTTTCCATGATCGGGCCTGTATCGACGTAGGATTTGGTGGTCCCGCCAGGCGCCAGGGCCGCGATCTTCGCTTCGAGTTGCGAGAGCCGCTGGCTCATGACCGTATGGTAGTCCTTCCCCCAGGCATAACGGGCAATGCGGCCTATGCCAGGCTGCTCGTTCGCGCGGTTGTCCGTGTAATAGTTCATCCCGACCGAGATCATCGATCGACAGCCTGGCAAGACCAGTTGCGGATTACTTCGGCGAGCGGGATCGCGAGTCATCCAGCCCATCGTGCCGTAGTAGCCCAGCCTGAGCCATTCCGTAAGGCGGCTGAATAAGAGCTGGAACAGCGGGGTGGCGGGGCCAGGGGGGATGGAAGAGTCAGGCTGAGGGCTGAAGGCTGAAGGCTGATTGCTGCCCGCCACTCGGCTGATACCGACTGCGTCGAAGCCCAGCGAGAGGGCTTCGCGTTTGATGGCGTGAGCCAAAGACATGGCTAGTGGGCTTGTTGGGAGCAGTCAAATCGGACAATAAACTGGACCGAGCAATGGTCGGATTTGCAGCGGCCGCAGGAGCCGGTGATTTTGGTTTTCCAGTCCGTGGCTTTGTCGTCGAATCGGCAGAAGGTTTTGCCGCCCTTGGAGATGGTCGTCCAGGGCTTGTCTGTGCCTGGGACATTGGCCACGAGGCAGCCGGTGGGGAAGGGGACGTGACAGTTTTGCGAGGCCTCTCCCTTGGCCATCCCGAAGCTGCACGATTGTTCCGTGGTGGCGGTCGACTCGGAGAGCGATTGTGCCTGAGCCTCTGAGGATAAGCTCCAGAGGCCGATGAGCATGAACAATATGAGGGGCCAACGTGTCATGACGTGCATCCTAGCACAGAGGCATTTAGACGCGTCAATCACGTTTCGACTTGGCGGGATGCTGAAAAATCCCCCCAGCGTCGTTCTCGGCTCGCAAGAATCCTCAACGTACCCCGAGGGTACGCCTCCGGTTCTTGCTCCGCCTGCGGCCTTGCTGGATGGCCTTTTTGAGCATCCCGCTAGAGTGCTCTCTCTCTGTCTATCATGGATAGACTGCCGTGGTGGTAGTCAGTGAAATAGTTTTTCGCATCCCATTAGTACTGACCAGACTCTTATGTATAATCGAGATATGTTGTGGCGCGAGCTGATTGTCATGGGTTGTCTATTGTTCGGCTGGTCAGGCTGGAGCCATGCGGCTGAGCCGGGCATGCTGGAGGTTCGGACGGAACCGACCGGTGGCGTGAAGGCGACGGCCACAGTCTTCTTTCCCGCTCCTGTTCCGGTGGTCCAGGCGATCCTCATCGATTATGCCCATTGGCCAGCATTGTTCGATGTGCGGACGAGGATTGCCGACTTGAGCGTCCAGGATGGAGTCACCAGGCTGGATGTGCGGATCGTCCATGCCCTGTTGCCGGGGGAACGGCGGTTGGTGACGGAGTCGCGGACGCTGCCGAACGGAGAGTTGTTGTCCGATCTGAAAGGCGGAGATTTCACCCGCTATCATCGCCGGTGGAAACTGACGCCGGTCGAGGGGGGCACGCAGACTCATGCCGAGTTCGAACTGTCCGTTGAGATCGAGTCGGTGGTGCCGGACTGGCTTGTCGCAGTGGCGATGAAACGGGATTTGGAGGCGCATTTTCGAATCGTGAAGGACAAGGCACTCGCGCAGGTGCAGCAGTCGGGGAGATGAGCGGATGGCTGACGAACCGTCCTCTTGCAGGCTGCTACTGGGGGAAGGTGAATTGGGAGAGCTCAGCCTTGTCGAGACCCTGTTTCACCAGCGCGTCGATGTTGAACAGCTGTTCGATTCTCAGAATGTCCTCGAGCCTGGTTTTCGTGCTGGGGTGGGGCGGGGTGAAGAGCGAGCAGCAGTCTTGATCCGGCTCGATCGAGATGGCGAAGCTGCCGATCTGTTCGGCTTGGTCGGTGATCTCCAGCTTGTCCATGCCGATGAGCGGGCGTAAGAGAGGCAACTCTGCCGCTTCTTCGATGACCGTCAGGTTCTCCGGCGTCTGTGAGGCCACTTGCCCCAAACTATCGCCCGTGACCAGTCCCCAGCAATGTTCTTGTTTGGCTAGCTCCTGCGCAATACGGATCATGACGCGCCGGTAGAGCACCACGCGATAGGGGGCCGTGGCGCTCGCCACAATGTCCCGTTGAATCTCGCCGAACGGAACGACGTAGAGTTTCGACGTGTATTGATGGGCCGTGAGGAGCTGTACCAGTTCCCGCACCTTTTCCTCCGAGGCGCGGCTTACGAGGGGGCGGCCGGAGAAATGGACGAAGAGAGCCCGGCAGCCTCGCTTCATCATGCGGTAGGCTGCGACCGGCGAATCGATTCCTCCGGAGATCAAACAGGCGACCTTTCCGCTGACCCCCACCGGCATGCCGCCCGGCCCCTGAATCTTGCGGATCGAGTAGTAGGCCTCTTTGGAGAGCAGTTCGAGATAGACCGTGAGGTCGGGATCTTTCAGGCTGACTGTTTTGCTGGTTGCGTCACAGACCGCGGCACCGACGTCCCGCGCGACTTCCATAGAAGTGAGCGTTAAGCGTTTGTCGGCCCGTTTCGCCGAGACGCGAAAGGTGGAAAAGGATTCTGACCGGAGCGATTTGACAACCGCCTGGCTGAGCGCTCCCAGGTCCGGATGGGCCAAGTCGAGCGGCAGCCCATGGGCGAGCGAAAAGTTGGCGATCCCGAAGACTTTGGTGAGCCGCTCAATGATGGTCTGGTCCGGAATCCCGTCTGGCAGCACCACGCGAATCCGGCTGCGGAGATTCTCGACGCGTTTGACGCCGAGGTCCTTTAGCATCCATTGAATATTGTGCACGAGCCGCTCTTCGAAGTATTCCCGGTTGCGGCCCTTGAGGGCGATTTCGTGGTAGTGGACGATGGCGCAGCGCATAATTTATTGGGATACTGAAAATGGCCGCCAACGTCGTTCTCGGCTCGACACAATCCTCAACGTACCCCTGAGGGTACGCCTCGGGCATGTGTCTCGCCTGCGGCCTTGTTGGTCGACCATTTTGAGCATCCCGGGAGTATTTAGAGGTTATGATTGCCCGATTCCAGAAATCGTTCGGCATCGATGGCGGCCATGCAGCCGGAGCCTGCTGCGGTGACGGCTTGGCGGTAGACCGAGTCCTGCACATCGCCTGCGGCGAAGACGCCTGGCACGCTTGTGGCGCTGCCCTCTGTCGAGCGGATGTAGCCCTTGGCATCCAGATCGACTTGGCCGTGAAAGAGCGCGGTGTTGGGGCGATGCCCGATCGCGACGAAAACACCGGCGCACGGCACCTCTGAGACCTTACCCGTTACGAGGTTCTTTACGTTCACGCCTGTCACCAGATCGGCGCCCCGAATATCTTCGACGGTGGAGTTCCAGAGGAAAGAAATTTTTTCATTTTTCATCGCGCGATCCTGGAGGACCTTCGATGCGCGGAGTTTGTCGCGGCGGTGAATGACGGTGAGCTTGCTGGCGAACTTGGTGAGGAAGGTGGCTTCTTCCATCGCACTGTCGCCGCCGCCGACGACGATCAGCTCCTTGCCCTTGAAGAAGAATCCGTCGCAGGTGGCGCAGGTGGAGACGCCGTGCCCCGTGAGGCGCGCTTCGTTCTTTAACCCGATCTGAATGGCCGACGCGCCGGTCGCAATGATGAGGGTCTTGGTCTGGAGGGTCTGTTCGACGTCGACCGTGAGGGTGAAGGGCTTTCGCGCGAGCGTGACTTCTGTCACTTCGCCGGTCAGGAACTCCGTGCCGAATCGTTCCGCCTGCGCCCGCATTTCTTTCATCAGCTCCGGGCCCATGATGCCCTTGGCAAAACCCGGGTAGTTCTCGACCTCGGTCGTGGTGGTCAGTTGTCCGCCAGATTGCCAGCCCTCGATGAGCAGGGGGGAGAGATTCGCCCTGGCTGCATAGATTGCAGCCGTGAGTCCGGCAGGTCCGGAGCCGATGATGACGACGTTGCGCATGGCGAAAACTTAACACAGGGGGCGGAGGGAATGCACGGAGCAGGCGGGGCGTTACGCGAGCAGGCGCAGGCATTTGAATAACTGGCCGACGTGCTTGCGGAGGGTCGGACGGGGGAGGGTTCCATTCAGCACGTGGTCTGCTCGCCAGACTTTCTGGGCCAAGGGCATTTGGCTATTGATGCGGTGCAGGGCGTCGGCGCGGGAGAGGCCGTTTCGTTTTTTGAGACGGGAAATCTGGGTCGGTCGATCCGCTGTGACGACGATGGTCGTATCGACTCGCTTGTCGATGCCGGCTTCGAAGAGCAGGGGTACATCGTAAATCACCACGGCATGAGGATCTTGTCGTGCGGCCTGTCTCGTCAGTCTGGCTTGCTCGCGCGCGACGCGGGGATGGATGATGGATTCCAGCGCCCGCCGTTTGGCAGGATGGCGAAAGACGATGGCTCCGAGCATGTGGCGGTTGAGGCTGCGGTCAGGACTGAGGACGGTATTACCGAACGTTTTGACGATGGCCCGCCAGGCCGGTTTGCCCGGTTCGACGACCTGCCGCGCCAGCAGGTCGGCATCGATCACGATCGCGCCGCATTGCTGGAACATCTTGGCGACGGTGCTTTTGCCGGTCGCGACGCCGCCTGTGAGGCCGATCACAATCATGGGGGCGGAGCATAGCACGCGGATGTGCGCCTCACAATAAACCGCAATTGACTTCTAGAGGGGCTGGCCTGTAAGAGTTTCTCCATGAAAAGGTTTATGGCGTTGAGTTTCATTGCGGCTATCGGGCTATCGGGCTTCAGCCTGGGCTGGGCGGACGAGGGGCCTCCGATGGGCCCCCGGACCATTGTCGTGGCGCTCGACGGGACGGGAGATTTCCAGTCCCTTCAAGAGGCGGTGGATGCAGCCAAGAAAGGCGACACCGTTTTCGTCAAGGCAGGCCGGTATGCTCAGGACGTGACCATTCACAGCAAAGAGAAGATCAAGTTCGTCGGAGCCGGCGTCGATCAGGTGACGATTCTGGGGCGCGACATCGTGGTGGGCGCGCTCCACGTCGGGAAGTGGCCCTATGGGGCGACGGACATTGAAATCAGCGATATGACGATCAACGATCATGGCGGCCATGCGGTCGGCCTGTTCAATGGACAAGGGCTGATCCTCCGCCGGCTCACCATCAACGGGATGTTGTTCAGCCAGCAGGTCCATGATGTGCGGATCGAAGACTGTCTCATCGGCGGGAGCGAAACGACCGGCGTGCAGTTTGCCGACTCAGAGGCGGTCATGGCCGGGAACGTTATCCATGATAACGACCATGGGGTCTCGATTGCCGGCAAGTCCAACGTGCGGTTGGAGCGGAATGTGATTACGCGGAGTCTTTTTGAAGCGGTGGTGGTCAGTGGCCAGGCCCGCGCCGCGATCGTGAGCAATACCTTGGTCAAGAACGGCGGAGGGGCGGCGTTTCTCGGGCAATCCCAGAGCGACGTCACTGGCAACGTGGTGGGGCTGAACGGAGTGGGGTTTCTGATCGCACACTCCAGTCAGACCAGCACGTCGTTTAATGCGTTCTACAACAGGGAGGGGGATTATCTTCGGCCTGGCAACCCGGCCCAGCCGGCTCCGGAGCTCAAGGCCCTGTCAGATATTATCGGGGACCCCTCCTTTATTGACCCGGTCCATGACGATTTCCGCCTACGCATGGATACGCCGCTTCTCAAGATCGGTCGGTTTCCCTACCTGGGCGCCCTGGCTCCAGTTGCCAGTGCTGCTACGCGATAGAGCAATAAACAGCATTGAGTCAATAGGATAGAGACTTGCCGTCAGGCGGGTCCTCCATGTACTATGCTTAAAATGTAGCGCAAATTGATGGCCCGTAAGTTTCTGGCGTGGGAATTGCTCTACTCCTTCTGCAGTCAAACAACCAGGAGCGCGACCGTGGCAAGTTATCGACAAGAGCATGAAAAAACAGGAGGAGACGGAATCCAGTCTCTCGACGATATCGAGTCCGGCAAGCTGGTCGGTGCCGTGCTGCCCATGTCAGAAAAGGCGCAGATCCAAATGCGCAATAGCATCGAAGTGATCGATTATCTCCTCAATCAAGAACGCGTCATCTGGAGCTAACAAGCTCTCGCGCTGCCCCTTCAATCAATCTCCGATCCAACGTGTCCCCTTGACAGGCCGGGCGGGCCTTCGTACGCTCTCGCCAGACTGATTCATCTGCAACCAGGAGATAGACCCATGGTATATGCCCACGCGCAGCATCGGCTTTCTGTCACTGTGGCCTGCCGTCTTATGATCGTGGCATCGCTTGCGCTGCTGCCTGTCGCGGCGCCGGCTGCCGATGAACTGACGAAAGAGTTGGTCTTGCCGGCAGGGATGGCTAGCAAGGCGATTCAGGCATCGTTAGAGGCCTGCAAAAAAGACGGGTATTATAAGGTAAGCGTGTCGGTCGTGGATCGAGCCGGCGTGTTGCGTGCCATGGTCAGAGCCGATGGGGCCGGGCCCCATACGATCGATAGCAGCAGGAAGAAGGCCTATACCGCTGCCAGTCTGCGCCGTCCGACGACCGAGTTGGCGGAGTTGATCAATAAGGTGCCGACCCTGCAGGCCCTTCGCGAGATGAACGATCAGGTGTTGATTCTGGGGGGCGGCTTGCCGATCGAGATCGGCGGCGAGGTGGTCGGAGGGATCGGTGTCGGCGGAGCGCCAGGCGCGCATCTGGATGATGCCTGCGCTCAGGCGGGGCTGGACGCGATCGGCGCCGCGCAGAAAATTCCGGCA
>SYGW01000054.1 GCA_005800255.1 Nitrospiraceae bacterium
GAGCAGGCCGGCCATCGTGTTGCGGTCATCCATGGTGATCGGACGTTGCCGCAGCGCCTCCGTGCGCTCGATGGATTTAAACGCGGGCAAGTGAGGATTCTTGTCGCGACGGACGTGGCAGCCCGCGGAATCGACGTGGCGAATATCGGCCATGTGGTGAATTACGATTTGCCGAACTCGCCGGAGGACTATATCCATCGGATTGGACGGACGGCCCGGATGAAGATGACGGGGCGAGCCACCAGTTTTGTGACGGCCGAGGATCATGATCTGCTGCGAGCGATCGAGACCTTGTTGGGGCATGTTGTGCCCTTGGCAGAGGGAAGCCCGGGCCCCGGTGAACGTTCCTCTTCGCGGGGAGGGGCTGATCGTTCCAGGGGCAATCGTCAGCGGTGGGGCCGTCCTGGCGAGGATCGACTCTAGCAACAGTCTGGTCCTGTCGTGCCTGAGGGGGCCTAGGCTTCTCGGTTAAGAGGGGCGCCGGCTCAGATCCATGCTGGAAGTTTGGGCCTGCGACGATTGAACTTGATGGGCCGGCTTTGGTGGATGCGGGGGCCCTGGCGCTTCTCAGAGGCTAGGGGCTGATGTCGCCGCGTGGTTGCCTCCACGCGGCTGGGCTGGTTTCTCGTCGAGCGAATTGTGAGGGCGGCGTCGGTTGGGCGTGATGTGATGCGCGGGGCCTGCCCTCACATCATGCTTAGTAGAGCGGTTCTTGTGGGCCCCACTGAAGTCCTGCCAAATCCGGATCTTCTCCTCCCTCGGTGTTCGAGGGGCGATCTGGCTTCTCGGCCTTGCGTTGCTCCCGCTTCGCGTCTTTATCTCGCCGCTGGATCTGTTTCGCTTTTTCGCGGTCTCTCTTTGCGATGGTTGTTTTTCCTGCTCGTCCGATGGTGCCCTCCTTTGCGTGGCGACTCGTCGTGAGCCGCTCCTCGCGTCCCGTTAGATTCTGCCCCGACTAGACCGACGGTTCTGTCGCTCCGCGGCGCCTCTTGCCTGTTGGGGTAGGAACATGGTTGGTCGTTTTCGCCTCTCGTTCGGCCGTGCGGGAACGAGTGCCCTGGCCGAATCCCCGGCTGGCCATATTCGATACTTGCTTGCGGATATCCTCCATGGAGGTCGTCAGGCTGGTATCGAGCGGCGTTGGGAGGCCGAGCACTTCCCATCGGATTTTTGGCTTCCGCGGCGCCCGCGCTCGGTTCTTCCTCGTCTTGTCGGCTCGCCACCCAGTGGATAGCTTCATCAGTGCTCCTTTGTAGAACCGGCATCTCCATCGTGGGAAAATCTGTGATGGAGATGAGGGGGTCGGATAGAAATGCCGAAATCGCTCGTCCATCTGTCTGCCAGGCATCCGAGCACAGACTATGATGGAACGTATGAGCCGTAAGTCCTGATGGGGCTCGCGCTAAGACAGTCGAGGGAGATGGGCTGCGCGAGGACCTATTGCTGGCTCGTACGATTAAACAGGTTACCATGGGGGCCATCTGTAGTCAAAGCAGGGTATTTAGCTAGGCCTGTAGCAGGACATTGCTTCCCTGTCTTTCTGCCGCTCGAGTGGTGCTGGGGCAGTGAGGGCCGGTTTTTGTCTGAGCGTGACTGGGGCGAGAGGGAGGATTGTGAGCGATTGCAGGGACGGTTCCCCTACGCACCGCGAAGCCGATTACTTGATGGCCACGGCTTTGACTTCTTTGAGCGTGGTGTAGCCCAGGAGGGTTTTTTGCACTCCGTCTTGCAGGAGGGTCGTCATGCCGTCTGCAATCGCTGCTTGTACCATTTCTTCCGTGCGGGCCTTTGTCTGAATCAAACGTTTGATTCCGTCCGTTCCCAGCAGCAACTCGTGGAGCGCGCGCGGCCTTTGAAGCCGGAACGATTGCAGGCTTCACAGCCCTTTCCTTGGGCTAGGCGGAAGGTCTTGTCCTGCGGGATGCCGAGTTTGTCCCAATGTTCCAATCCGTAAGCTTGGCAGATTTCTTCGTATTCTTCCTGTGTTCCAACGTACTGTTCTTTACAGTCTTTGCAGATTCGGCGGGTGAGGCGCTGGGCCAGGACTTTCAGCATCGCATCGGCAAAGCTAAACGAGTCGCAGCCCATGTCGAGGAGCCTGGTTACGGTTTCGACGGCGCTGTTGGTGTGGAGGGTGCTCATGACGAGGTGGCCGGTCAGCGAGGCCTCGGTGCCGATTTCCGCCGTTTCTTTGTCTCGCATTTCTCCGACCATGATGACGTCTGGATCGGCTCGCAGGAACGCCCGCATAGCCGCGGCAAAGGTGAAGCCGATCTTCGGCTGCACTTGCATCTGGCGGAGTCCGTACTGGGTGATTTCGACCGGATCTTCTGCTGTCCAGATTTTCAGGTCCGGCGTATTGATGAAGCCGAGGACGGAGTGTAACGTCGTAGTTTTTCCCGACCCGGTCGGCTCGGCGCAGAGAATGATGCCATAGGGCCGTGCCGAGATCTCCTTGATCGCGGCGAGATTTCGCTCGGAGAACTCCATTTTGTCGAGCGGCAAGGGCTCGCTGGCGGCGAGCAGACGCATGACCACGTCTTCGTTGAATCCCGCAGTGGGAATCGTGGCGACGCGCAATTAGATCTCTTTGTTTTTCGACATCTTGAATTTGATTTTGCCGTCCTGCGGTTTGCGGCGCTCGGCAATATCCAGACTGGCCATAATCTTCAGCCTCGAGACGATGGCGCGTCGATAGCTGGGGGGGGGGATCTTCATGTATTCGAAACAGTCGCCGTCGATCCTGAACCGGACGATGGTCTCGCGTTTTTCCCGTAGGGTTCGACGTGGATATCGGAGGCGCCCTGTCGGTAGGCATCGGCGATGATCTGGTTGGTCAGCCGCACGATGGCATTGTCGTTTTAGTCGAGCCCGCCTCCGGCATCTTCCGCCGCCTCTTCCTGGGCTTCGTTGGCCAGTTCGCCGAGAATGTCGGAGACATTTTCGTCCAGCTTTCTGGTGTTGCTGGGATCTCCCGGTCCTGGGCCCTGTCCTGTTGCTGCAGCGAGAAATTGAGCGATGTCACGACGGAGGCTGATGGCAAAGCGAATGGTGAGGCCGGGGAAGGTCCGTTTAATATCGGCCACACGATCGAGATCGCCCGGATCATCCGTTAAGATCTCGATGGAGGTGCGGTCTCGC
>SYGW01000055.1 GCA_005800255.1 Nitrospiraceae bacterium
AGCTCTTTGAAACCTTGACGCTGGCTCAGACCGGCAAGGCCCAGCATGTGGTCATCGTCCTCGTCGGGCGGGCCTTTTGGGAACGGTTGATCAACTGGAAGATGTTGATCGAGGAGGGGTTGATCGGAGAGGAGGAGCTGCGGCTCTTTCACTATGCGGAAACGGCGCAGGAAGCCTGGGACTTGATCGGGCGCCACCATGGAGTGCCTCCATTATGAAGCTCTCCTTTCACGGCGCAGCACGATCGGTCACAGGCAGCCGCCATATGGTCGAATTGCCGGGATGCAAGTTGTTGCTGGATTGCGGACTCTTTCAGGGGCGTCGAGAAGAGGCGCTTCGTCAGAATCAGGATTTGGGCTTCGATCCCCATTCGATCAATGCGGTTTTACTCTCCCATGCCCACGTCGACCATTCCGGCGCGCTCCCGATGCTCCAGAAGCATGGTTTCACCGGGAAAGTGCACCTGACCAGAGCCACTGCCGATTTGACGGAGCTCATGCTGGAAGACTCGGCTCATGTCCAGGTCAGCGACTGCAGCTACGTCAATAAGAAGGAGCAGCGGAAGGGCAAGTCCTGTGTCCGGCCCTTCTATAATATCGACGACGTCCGTAGGGTCGTTCGGCGGTTCGAGGGGACGAGATACGGAGACCTGCTCAAGGTTTCCCCGCGCGTGACTGCGTCCTTTCACGATGCAGGTCATATTTTGGGATCTGCGACCATCCGGGTGAAATATACGGCGCGCGGCAATACGACCACGCTGCTGTTCAGCGGGGACCTGGGCCGTTCCAACATGCCGATCCTGCGAGACCCTGAGCCGCCGCAGCCCTGCGATGTGTTGATTCTCGAATCGACCTACGGTGATCGTCTGCACGAAGCCGATCGGGCGGTCATGAAGCAGCAGGCCCTGGACCTCCTCAACCATGCCAAGCTGCATAAGAGCAAGATTATCGTCCCGGCCTTTGCCGTCGGCAGGACCCAGGAATTGGTGATGCGGATCAAGGAGCTCGTCGGCGAGGGCCGTCTCGATCCCATTCCGATCTATATCGATTCTCCTTTGGCCTCTCGGGCCACGGACGTCTTCCGCCGCCATCCGGAATGTTACGACGAAGAAACGACCAAAACATTTACGGCGTCCGGCGACCTCTTCGCTTCTCGCTATATTCACTTTGTGTCGTCGCCGGAAGAGAGCATGCGCCTGAACAGCTTGAAGGGCCCCTGCGTCATCATTTCCGCCTCCGGCATGTGCGAAGGCGGCCGCGTCGTGCACCATCTCAAACATGCGATTCAGGATGAAGCGAACGTGATTGTGTTCGTGGGCTTTCAAGCTGAGCATACGCTGGGGCGCAAGCTGGTCGAAGGATGGGATGTCGTGCCGATTTTTGGCGTGCCTACCAGGCGGCGGGCGAAGGTCGTCACTTTCAACGGGCTCTCGGCCCATGCGGATCGCCAGGATCTTTTGGCCTATGTGCGGGCCATTACCCCGACGCCCAGCAAGATTTTTCTCGTCCATGGCGAAGAGAGGCAGGCGCTGTCGCTGGCCGCCGCCATCCAGGCGGAACATTCCCAGGTCGAGATCATGGTTCCTCATTTTGGATCCAGCCATGAGATCTAATCGCATCGTTCGTCTGACAATGTTGTGGCTGAGTTTCGCCATCTGGATGGGCGTTGTTCCGTCCTGGCCTGCGCAAGCCAGCGAGCCGGAAGAATCACGAGTACGGGCTCGCGCCCTGGGCATCGTCGTCGGTTCCTATGAGCCGGGCCCGTTCAATGCGATTACCGATGTGACTGGTGTGACGGTGGGCCAGACGACTCTCATCTCCGGCGACGGGCCACTCAAGCCGGGCCATGGCCCGGTGCGAACCGGCGTGACGATCGTGGTTCCTCGAGCAGATGTCTGGCATAAGAAAGTGCCGGCCGGTTCGTTCGTGCTCAATGGGACCGGCGAGATGACCGGTCTTGCCTGGGTCGCCGAATCAGGCTTCTTGGAGTATCCGATCGCCCTTACGAATACGTTGAACGTGCCGAAAGTGGCCAGCGGGGTGATGAACTGGATGATCGCACAGTACCCGGAGGTCGGCATTACCGACGATACTCTGACTCCGGTGGTCGCCGAATGCGACGATGGGCGGCTCAACGACATTCAGGGGCGGCATGTGTCCGAGGCGGATGTGGTGAAGGCGCTCAACGGCTCGTCGTCTGGAGTCGTGCAGGAAGGATCGGTCGGAGCGGGAACCGGGATGGTGTCCTATGGGTTCAAGGGCGGCATCGGGACCTCTTCGCGGCGATTGCCGGAAGAGGAAGGAGGCTATACGGTCGGGGTGCTCGTCAATGCGAACCATGGGCGCAGGCCCGAGCTCGTCGTGGGCGGCGCGCCGGTCGGCCGGCTCTATGAGGCCGTGCCTCCCGTCGCGCAGACTCTGTCGCCCGGGCAAAGCGAAGGCTCGATCATCGTGATTATCGCCACCGATGCTCCGCTCGACAGCCGGCAGCTCACGAGGCTGGCGAAACGAGCGGCGCTGGGACTGGCGCGAACCGGCTCCACGGCGCGGCATGGCAGCGGCGATTTCATGCTGGCATTTTCCACCGCGAACGTCATCCCCCATTATCCGAAAGACCGAACCTATCCCTTGATCCAGTTAGCCGATACCCACATCAACCCGCTGATTACCGCGACAGTCGACGCGACGGAGGAGGCGATCCTTAATGCGCTTACGATGGCCACCACCGTCGTGGGGCGAGACGGCCGCCGCGTCGAGGCCATTTCCCTCGCCAGGCTCCGCGCCATTCTCGATCGGCAGGCCCGGTAGCGGCGGTCTCGTTTTGCCGCGTTGCCAGAGGCGTCTCTCGCTTGCATTTCCCTCTCCCTCCTCGCTATCCTTTCTGAGATTTTTTGCGCCTGGAGGATTGAGATGAGCGAATATCAGCTCGGCGGCGGCTTGCGTCTCTTAACCGCGATAGAGAAAACCGAGGCCTTTGGCGAGTTCCTGAAAACCCGCATGGTGCAAGCCGTGGAGTCCGAAGACCCCGCAGAATTGCATTATCTCCTGGCTCAACTCGACGACTACCATTCCTATCTGTGGCGTTACTATAACAAGCTGGTGAAGGACCGGCCGGAACGAATGGATCCAGGCGTCTAGCATCCTATTCATGTGCCGGCAACAACGGGAAGAAACATTCGCACTATGATAATTCCGTCTGCCGCCACGGCCACGTCGTCCACGTTTCAATTTGCGATCGCTCTCTCGCGCAAGACCGATACGGAAGCTGCTGTTCGCGATCTTGCCGATGCGATCCGGATGCAATTCGGCACAGATCCTATCGACCTGGCTTTCGTCTTTTTCTCCGCACACCATGCGGAGAAAGCCTCTATGATCTCGGCCATGTTGCAGAGCGAACTGCGGGCGAAGGTCTGCCTGGGCTGTTCAGGCGAGGGCGTGATCGCCGGCTCCGAAGAGATTGAAACCGCGGCAGCTCTGACCCTGTGGGCTGCCCGCCTCCCCCATGTCCAATTGACTCCGCTCCGGCTTTCCGTCTCTCAGCTTCAGGATCAAATCCTCATGCCTGGGTGGTGGCCTGAGCCGGGACTCGATGGTTCGACGTTTCTCCTCCTTGCCGATCCCTTTTCCACTCCGACGCAGGAAGTGCTGGCCCTCATGAACGACCGGTATCCCCAGGGCCAAGTCATCGGCGGCCTCGCCGGGGGAGGCCAGGACTCAGGAGAGAATCGACTCCTCCTCGACGATCAGGTTTTTGACGGCGGCCTGGTGGGGGTGCAACTCACAGGACCGATCGCGGTGCGAACGGTCACCTCGCAAGGTTGCCGCCCGATCGGTGAGCGGTTTGTCGTGACTCACGCGGAGGGAAATCTCATCTATGAACTGGGCGGGGTCTCCGCCTTGAAGCGGCTCCAGGACGTGTTCGAGTCTCTGGGAGGATCCCAGCGCCGCGATGCTCACCGCGCATTGCACTTGGGGATCGTGATCGACGAACACCGGAGTCATTTCGAGCGGGGCGACTTTCTCGTTCGGAACCTTATCGGCGCAGACCAACAGGCAGGGGCCGTCGCGGTCGGAGAAGTCGTTCAGGAGGGCCAGACCGTGCAATTCCACCTTCGCGATGCGAAGTCTGCGAGCGACGACTTGCATTTTCTCCTGGCCACTGATCGCACGAAACACCGCAACCCCCCGCTCGGATCCCTCCTGTTCAGCTGCTGCGGGCGCGGCGAGGGGCTCTTCGGCCGCCCCCATCACGACAGCGGGGTCGTGCAAGAACGGCTTGGCCCCATTCCGACGGCCGGGTTCTTTGCCCAAGGCGAGATCGGCCCGGTCGGAGGACGCAACTTCCTGCATGGGTACACGGCGAGTGTGGTGATTTTCGCCGAGCCTGATTCCCGCAAGGACCATCCGTGAGCGTTGTTCAGTAAGGACTCGAATAGAATTGCCTGCCTGGATGCCGGCAGAAGATTCTGCGAGACGATTTTTACTCTCAAATATCCGCCTTGTGGCAGGGTACCCGACGATCAGAAAAGGAGCAGTTATGCCGTTCGAAGAAACAGGAGCCGAAGGGAAGGAAGTTACGACCTCATCGGGGTTGCAGTATGTCGAGCTTACGGTCGGCACAGGCGCAACGGCAGAGGCGGGCCAGACCGTCACCGTGCATTACACCGGCTGGCTGGAGAACGGGAAGAAGTTCGACAGTTCCGTGGATCGGGGCCAGCCGTTTTCGTTCCCTCTGGGCGTCGGACGAGTCATCAAGGGATGGGACGAGGGCGTTAAGGGCATGAAGGTGGGTGGGAAGCGAAAGCTGACCATTCCATCCAAGCTCGGCTATGGCGCGCAGGGAGCGGGAGGCGGCCTGATTCCTCCCCACGCGACCTTGATTTTCGACGTCGAGCTGCTGGGCTTGTGAGCCACCCCATGCAACGTACCCCACTGATCGCGCAGCACCAGGCTTGTGGCGGCAAACTCGTCGATTTCGCCGGATGGGAAATGCCCATTCAATATAGCGGTGTCCTGGACGAGTACCATACGGTCCGTTCCCAGGTTGGCTTGTTCGATGTGAGCCATATGGGACGGCTGCGGGTTTCCGGATCGGGAGCGGTCCCGTTTCTCCAGCGAGTCACGACCAACGATGTCGGCAAGCTTGCCGTTTCTCAGGCCCAGTACTCCATGGTCTGTAACGAGCACGGTGGCATCAAGGACGACATCTTTGTCTATCGGACTTCGTCGGACGAGTTCCTTCTGTGTGTAAATGCCTCGAACCGCGAGAAGATCCTGTCCTGGCTGCAAGCCCAGTTCGCGCAGGACAAGACGGTTCTCCTCGAGGACCGGTCGGTGGAAATGGCCCAGGTCGCTGTGCAGGGCCCCAAATCACGCGAGCTCCTCATGAGCCTCGGCGGCGCATCTCTCGAAGGACTTAAGCTCCACCATACCTGCGAGGGCACGATCGGAGGCTTCTCCTGTCTGTTGGCCAGGACCGGCTATACCGGTGAATTGGGTTATGAGATTTATATCGACGCAGAGAAGGTCGGTCGCCTCTGGGATCTGCTCATCGACAAGGGCCAGGCCTGGGGACTCAAGCCAGCCGGGCTCGGGGCGAGAGATTTGCTCCGGTTAGAAATGGGCTATCTGCTCTATGGTAACGACATGGGCGAAGAGACGACGCCACTTGAAGCGACCGTGGACTGGACCGTCAGTTTCCAGAAGGGGCCGTTCATCGGCAGCCAGGCTCTGTTGGCGCAAAAACAGGCAGGAGTGGCGCGCCGGTTCGTGGCCTTCGAACTTGTCGAGAAAGCCGTGCCGCGCCATGGATTCAGAATTCTCGACCCCACGACTTCTCAATCGATCGGCGACGTCACCAGCGGCAATCTTTCCCCGCTTCTCCAGAAGGGGATTGGGTTGGGCTATGTGCCGGCACGGTATGCGGAGCCCGGCTCTTCCATCCTGATCGAAATCCGCAGTAAGAGCGTTCTGGCCACCGTCGTCAAACCGCCGTTCTATAAGAAACGCAAGGCCTAGCCCGTGCAAAGCAAACGCATCTACACCGGTATGATTGTGAACGTGAACGTCGATACCGTCACCCTGCCCAACGGGCTCACGGTGGACTTGGAAGTGGTGCGCCATCCTGGAGCATCCGCGGTAGTGCCGATGAAAGACGATGGCCGGGTCATCTTGATCAGGCAATTCCGTCATGCGGCGGCTGGGTTTATTTATGAAATTCCCGCGGGGAAGCTGCATCCAGGCGAAGATCCCCTCGCTTGCGCGGCGCGCGAGCTGGAGGAAGAAATCGGGTACAAGGCGGGCAAGCTCGAGCTCCTCTCCAGTATCTTTACCGCGCCAGGATTCACCGATGAAGTGATCCATATCTATTTGGCGACCGGCCTGACGGTGGGGCGGCAACAGCTGGATCGCGACGAGGTCCTTGAAGTGATCGAGCTGCCATTGCTGGAAGCGGTCAAGATGATTGAGACCGGAGCGATCAGGGATGCGAAGTCGATCGTGGGATTACAGACGATCTATCTTCGAAACAGCAGGTAGGCAGAACGCACAAGGGCCTCCCACTCGAAGCGGGAGACCCCTTAGCTGGCGCAATTCGCCGAAGAAAATGGATTACTTGCCCTTCTCGTCCTTCTTCTTCTCGTCCTTCTTATCGCCGAACGTGTCGGCGTGGCCGCCCTTCTTGTCGTCCTTCTTGTCTTTCTTCTCGTCGCCGTACACGAGGACGTGGCCGCCCTTCTTGTCGTCCTTCTTGTCCGCCTTCTTCTCTTCAGCGAAGGAAGGAGCGCTGAACATCACTGCCACTGCCATGATCGCCATCAAGATGCTCTTCATAGTATGTAACCCCTTTTTAGTGGTTGAAATTTGTGCCATTCCTCGGCACTTACTGATCTATTCAGCAAGCTTAGTGCCTGGCCACGCACATCTTTCAATAATGAATAGTGTCAATGAGTTGCGAGCGTTATTCGACATGTTGCGAATGGCCTCGCTCCCGATTTTCTGGGGCAGAATGGTTAAAAGTTAGCTAAAGCGCCTCAAAGACTGAAAACTTGTCGATGATGAAACCTTCAGCAACTCTTGCGACGAGGGCGATGGCGAGAGGTCCTGCGAAGAAGACGCCAAAATCTCTTTTGGCGAAGAGGCTCCCGGACCATATTCGCCCGGGCCTGCTGGTGCTTTTTGTCGGGATCAATCCAGGTCTTCGCTCAGTGGCCATTGGTCGTCACTTTGCTGGCCACTCCAACCGTTTCTGGAAACTCCTATTCGAGTCGCAACTCGTCTCCGAGCCACTCACCTGCCAAGATGATTGGCGCCTGCCCGATTGGGGGCTTGGCCTGACAAACATCGTTCAGCGGCCCAGCGAGGGGATCGATGTGTTGAAGCCGAGCGAATATGCAGCGGGACGGAAGAGGCTTGCCGCCAGAGTTCAGCGGTATCAGCCCCATGTGGTGGCCCTGCTGGGGGTTACGATCTATCGCCGGTTATTTCCGGAACAGAAGACCGGAGGAATTAGTCTGGGATTGCAGGATAAGGTTTTGGCCGGCCGGCCGGTCTTTGTCCTGCCGAATCCCAGCGGCCGGAATGCGCATTATTCCTATCGCGCGATGCTTGCGTCGTTTCAGGCGCTCAAATGTCTTGAGCCGGATTAATTTTAAGAACGTGCGCTGGCCGATTCACAGATGCGCCTCAATCGTGCTATCTTCTGGCTCTTGAACCGCCAGGATCATTATGAGGGAGATCGAGACAATGAGCCTACTGACAGGCAAAACAGGACTGATTATCGGAGTTGCCAACAAGCATAGCATCGCCTGGGCCATTGCCCAATCTGCCGCAGGTCAGGGCGCCAAGCTATTTTTCAACTATCAGGGTGAGCGGCTCAGGGAAAACGTCGAAGAGCTGATTGCCACTATGCCTGGCGCGAAAGCTTTTCCTTGCGACGTGGGAGACGATGCGCAAATCGCAGCCTTGATGGAGAGCGTGGGGAAGGAAACTCCGAATATCGATTTCCTGGTCCATTCGGTCGCCTTTGCCCCGCGCGAAGAACTCACCGGCCAGTTCGTGAATACGACAAGGCAGGGATTCGCCACGGCGCTCGATGTGAGCGCCTATTCGCTCGTGGCCGTCACCAAAGCCGCCTTGCCTTTGATGACCGACGGAGGCTCCATCGTCACCCTCACCTATCTGGGAGCGGAACGGGTGGTGCCCCACTACAATGTGATGGGAGTCGCCAAGGCGGCCCTCGAAGCCACCGTCCGTTATCTGGCCAACGACCTCGGCCCGAAGAACATCCGGGTGAATGCCATTTCCGCCGGTCCGATCAAGACCCTGGCCGCCCGCGGTGTTTCTGGGATCAGCAAGATGGTGGACCATCATCGTGAGTTTGCGCCTCTCCGCCGCGCCACGGAACAGGGCGAAGTCGGCGACACGGCCTTGTTCCTGGTGAGCTCGCTGGGACGTGGGATTACCGGAGAAGTGATCTACGTGGACGGGGGCTATAACATTCTGGGATCGCTGGCGTCTGTCGACTAACGTGAAGTGTCGTTCGTATCTCGTTCCTCGTTCTCAGGATCTGCGCTTCACGTTTCACGAGATACGCTTCACGGATTTCACCGCGGCTATTCGATCGTTCGTCTGAGGGTTTTCAGCTTTCCTCGCTTCGTCTTGCTCTCCAGCCTCCGCTGCTTCGATCCCTTCGTCGGTTTCGTGGCTCTGCGCTTCTTGCGTGGGATCGCCACGCTCTGAATAAGCTCGCAGAGCCTGGCAAGGGCATCCTCCCGATTCTGCTCCTGGCTCCGGTGCTGCTGCGCCTTGATCGTAATTATCCCATCCTCTGAAATTCGATTGTCTCGGAGCTTCATCAGCTCTTCCTTGTAGAGGGGGGGCAGCGAGGAGGCGGCAATATTGAACTGCAAATGGATCGCAGACGAGACCTTGTTCACGTTCTGTCCGCCGCCGCCCTGCGACCTCATCGCATGGATGTCGATTTCAGAATCGGGGATGATGACGTGTGAGGAGATGTGCAGCATATGTCAGACTGAAAGGTTGCGTAAAATGTGCGAAGCGCCTGGATCGAATCCCGACTGTACCGGATGAAGGTGTTTCTTGCTAGGCCTGCAGCTTCCGAACTTCTTGAAGCGTCCGCTCGATCTCTTCCGATGAGGTGAGGAGGCTTGGCGCCAAGCGCGCATATTGTGTCGCGTAAGGAGTGACGCTTCCGATGATCTTCTTTTGCTTGAGCCGCTCGACCACTTGGCGCGGCGTCATCCCTGCCACGTCGAAACAGACGATCCCCGCCGACAGGTCCTGCGACATCGGCGTATGCAACGCGATGTGTGGCATCTGCGCCAGGCCCTGTTTCATCTGTTGATTCAGTTCGTAGATCCGTTGGGTCACACGGGCTTTGCCGATCGCCTGATGGAACTTAAAGGCTTCGTCGAGCGCCCACCGGTGTTCGAAGGAATGGAATCCTCCGGGAGTCAGGTAGGAGGACTTCGGTAACTCCTTTGGCGGGAGGAGTTCCATCCAGATATCGTAGGCCTGGGTATTGAAGGTTGGGATGATGGGATTGGCGATAGGCCAGGCCCTCTGATGACCCCAGACCAGGCCGGTTCCTCGCGGACCGAACAGCCACTTGTGCGTTCCTGCAATCAGGAAATCGCAGCCCACTTCGGAGAGGCGGAAATTTTCAACGCCCAGCGCATGGACCCCATCCACGCAGAAGATCACTCGGTCCTGCTCCGCGCGGGAGCTGTTCAGCTGTTGAATGGCCTGAGCCATCTCCTGGATCGGCAGCTTCAGGCCTGTACTCGAATGGACCCAGGTGACTGCGACGACTCTGGTGTGGGGGTTGATGTTCGTGATCAGGTTATCGAGGAGTTCCTGCCGCGACACATTTTTGAGTGAGCGGTAGAGCGGAATCTGGCGCACCGTGGCGCCGGTCCGCTCTGCGCGAAGCTTCAAGGATATTTCTGTCGAATAATGATCGTGCCGGGTCGTGAGGATTTCCTGGCCTTCGCGCAGGGTAAGGCCTCCGTAGAGGAGCCCTAGCCCCATCGTCGTGCTGTCGGTCAGGGCAATTTCCGTTGGATCGACCACGAGATAGTCTGCCGCGGCCCGGAGCACCATTGCCTCCTGCTGTTCTTCATGCTCGAGCCAGTAGCCGATGGGATCGGCATCCAGTCCGCTCCTATGCCGTTCGATGGCAGCTCTGACCGGAGCCGGGTGGGACGCAAGAAAGAACCCGGCCAGTTGGATGAAATCGCGGGAGAGTTGAAACTGTTCGCGCACTGTTTGCCAGTTATCGAGCTTCGGCGGTGCGCTCGCGAAGGATTTGGAGAGAGGGGCCTCGGCGGCCAGTAACGAGGCGCCGATGGCCAGTCCGCTACGGATGAGAAAGTCGCGCCGGTCGATCGTACCCATGGCAACCTCCTTCTTGAAAGAAGAACGTTCGGGCAGGCTTCACTCTACTGCGATGAGCGGATGGTGGCAAGCGGGACTATGCGGCGCAGCCTAGGAATAGCTCTCAATGGGGGGGCAGGTGCAGACGAGGTGGCGATCGCCGTAGGCTTCGTCGATGCGGCTTACGCTGGGCCAGAATTTATGGTCGCGCACCCAGGGGGCGGGGAAGACTGCCTCTTCACGGCTGTAGGGCCTGGTCCATTCGGAGGTCGTGACCACCTGCGCCGTGTGGGGCGCGTTCTTCAAAAGATTGTTCGTGCGCGGCTGGCGCCCCTCGATGATGGCCTGGATCTCGGCATGAATCGAGATCATGGCTTCGCAGAACCGGTCCAGCTCGGCTCTCGATTCGCTTTCCGTCGGTTCGATCATGAGAGTCCCTGCGACCGGGAAGGACACAGTCGGAGCATGGAACCCGTAGTCCATCAATCGTTTCGCCACATCCATCGCTTCGACTCCCGCAGTCTCCTTGAACTGACGAAGGTCGAGAATGAACTCGTGGGCCACGAGCCCGGCCGTGCCTCGATAGAGGATGGGATAATATTTCTCCAGCCTCTTGGCCATGTAGTTGGCGTTCAAGATCGCCACCTGTGTCGCCTTCGTCAATCCGTCCCGTCCCATCAGGGCGATGTAAACCCAGGAAATCGTCACGATGCTGGGGCTGCCATAGGGAGCCGCCGAGACCGGGCCGATGGAATCTTTTCCGCCCAGGCGCGTGACAGGATGGCCGGGAAGGAATGGCGCCAGATGGCGCGCCACGCCGATCGGCCCCATCCCGGGACCGCCGCCCCCATGGGGGATGCAAAAGGTTTTGTGCAAATTCAGGTGGCAGACATCCGCGCCGATGTCGCCGGGGCGACAGAGTCCCACTTGGGCGTTCATATTGGCTCCGTCCATGTAGACTTGCCCGCCCTGTGTATGGACGATCTGGCAGATGCGCCGCACATTCGCTTCGAAGACTCCGTGGGTCGAGGGATAGGTCAACATGAGCGCCGAAAGGCGATCGCGATGTTGCGCGGCCTTGGCTTCAAGGTCGGCTAAATTCACATTGCCCTGTTGGTCGCAGGCGACCACCACTACCGTCATGCCAGCCATGGCCGCGCTGGCCGGATTCGTGCCGTGCGCGGAGACGGGAATTAAGCAGACATCCCGATGCAGGTCCCCGCGGCTCCGGTGGTAAGCCCGGATCACCATGAGTCCCGCATACTCGCCCTGAGAGCCCGCATTCGGTTGCAATGATACGGCAGCGAATCCGGTGATCTCGGCCAGCCAGGCCTCCAGCTGACGGAACAGTTCCTGATAGCCTTTAGTTTGTTCCTGGGGCGCAAAGGGATGGAGTCGCGAAAACTCCGGCCAGGTGACCGGCAGCATTTCGGAGGTCGCATTCAGCTTCATGGTGCAGGACCCGAGGGGGATCATGGAATGGACGAGCGACAGGTCCTTTGCCTCAAGGCGGTGGATGTACCGGAGCATTTCATGTTCCGAATGGTAACGATTGAAGACCTCATGGGTCAGGTACGTGCTGGTGCGGGAGAGGTTCGTCGGAAATCCGGTGGTGACGCTGCGGCTCAAATCTTTTATCTGAAAGGGCAGATGGTCGTGCCCGGCAAAGATTTCCAGCAGACGCCTGACTTCCTCTTCTGTGCTCACTTCGTCCAATGCAATGCCGATCGAGTGGTCCTCGTGCAAGCGAAGGTTGATGCAGACGTTACTGGCTCTGGCCAAAATGAGATTGGCCTGCGCCTTCGTCAGCCTGACCAGGATCGTATCGAAGTAGGTTGCCGTCGCGACCTCGAATCCGAGCTTCCGCAAATCTTCCGCCAGCACCACCGCCAGGCCATGCACCCGTTCGGCAATCCGCCGCAAGCCGTCCGGCCCATGGTAGATCGCATACATGCTCGCCATGATGGCCAAGAGCACCTGCGCGGTGCAGATGTTGCTTGTGGCCTTCTCACGCCGGATATGTTGCTCGCGCGTCTGGAGCGACAGGCGGCTGGCCGGTTTCCCCGTGGCATCCTTGGAGATGCCGACGATGCGTCCCGGCATCTGCCGCTTGAACGATTCCGCAGTCGAAAGAAAGGCAGCGTGGGGGCCGCCGAATCCGAGCGGCACGCCGAACCGCTGGGTGGACCCGATGGCGATGTCGGCCCCGAATTCTCCCGGTGAGCGCAAGAGGGTCAAGGCCAATAGGTCGGTCGCCACCACCACAAGAACCCCGGCCGCATGGGCCTTCGTCACCAGTTCGCTGTAATCCACGACAGAGCCGTCCGTGGCAGGGTATTGGAGGAGGATGCCGGCCAACTGCGGATTGGAGAAGTCGA
Source organism: Nitrospiraceae bacterium (assembly GCA_005800255.1). Next base: position 12,773 of record SYGW01000055.1, read on the forward strand.
GAGTTTGCGTGTGTCCAGCGTGCAGTGTCATGCCCAGCGGTTCCGCCCTCGTGTGCATCACCGCAATGGTCTGGGGATGGCAGTTGTGCGACACGAAAAACTCTTTTCGCTCGCTGCCGGCTGAACGGGAAATGGCGAGACACATGGCCATGGCTTCCGCTGCTGCCGTGGCTTCATCCAGGAGCGAGGCGTTGGCGAGGGGCAAGCCGGTGAGGTCGGTCACCAGCGTTTGAAAATTCACGAGGGCTTCCAGGCGGCCCTGGGCAATCTCCGCCTGGTAGGGCGTGTATTGGGTGTACCAGGCGGGGTTTTCGAAAATGTTGCGTTGGATCACGCCGGGCGTGACGCTATCGTAATAGCCCATGCCGAGCAATGAACGGCAGAGGGTGTTTTGCGCGGCGATGGAGCGGATTTCTTGCAGCACGGCCTGTTCGCTGCGGTGGAGCGGCAGATCCAGGTCCTTTTGCAGCCGAATGTCGGATGGCACGGTCGCGACCGTCAAGGCTTCCAGCGACTGCAAGCCGAGCGTCCCCAGCATCTCGCCGACCTCCGTGTCGGTGGGACCAAGATGGCGATGGATAAAGGTATCGGTCGGGCTGAGGAGGTCCGGTGTAGCCATGGCGTTCGTCTTGTCCTTCGGGTCGGTGTCGTTGGTCGAGAACGTTCTCTATTGACTGAGCCGTTTGCGGCCCGCAGAGTACCATGCTCGCCCCCCTTCCTCCAAGGGTCATCCGGAAGGTTTCCGGACTTGCCTTCGAGAGGAGAGTCACGTATGAGTGCAGGCCATAAGCGGGAGGCTGAAACAGTCCGCCGGCTTCGTTCTCGCATCGTTCAGGCCCTCAACGTACCCTCCGGGTACGATTCGGGCCTTCACTCGCTGCGGCCTTGCCGACGAACTGTTTGAGCCTCCCGCAAAAGTGTCTCTTTTGTTCCAATGTCCGCTATGAAACAACATGACATTTTGATTGTCGGAGCAGGCCTCGCGGGGATGAGAGCGGCGGTTGCGGCTCCCCCTGATCTCGACGTGGCCGTGATGTCCAAGGTCCATCCGGTCCGGAGCCACTCCGTTGCGGCCCAGGGGGGCATCAACGCGGCGTTGGGGGAGGACGATTCCTGGGAAGCCCATGCCTTCGATACGGCGAAGGGCGGGCTCTATCTCGGCGATCAGGACGCGATCGAGGCCATGTGCCGCGAAGCCCCTGACGACATTTTTGAATTGGAGCGGCTGGGGGTCATCTTCAGCCGCGACGAGCAGGGCCGCATTGCTCAGCGTCCCTTCGGCGGAGCCGGGTTCCCCCGCACCTGTTACGCGGCAGACCGCACCGGCCACGCCATCCTCCATGCCATGTACGAGCAGCTCCTCAAGCGGCGCATCGCCGTCTATGAGGAATGGTATGTCACTTCCTTGATCGTGGAAGACGGAGCTTGCCACGGGGTCGTGGCCTGGGACCTGATCCATGGAGGTTTGCAGACGATCAGGGCGAAAGCCGTCATCCTGGCTACGGGAGGCAGCGGCCGCGTCTTCCTGACGAGCACGAATGCGGTGATCAATACCGGCGATGGGATGGCGCTCGCCTATCGTGCCGGTGCTCCACTGGCGGACATGGAATTCGTGCAGTTCCATCCCACCACCCTCAAGGGCACGGGGATCCTCATTACCGAAGGGGCTCGCGGAGAGGGAGGCTACCTCCTGAATACGCTGGGCGAACGGTTTATGAAGACTTATGCCCCGCAGCAGATGGAGCTGGCCACCCGTTCCACCGTTTCCCTGGCCATCGGGCAGGAAATTCTTGAGGGCCGCGGGGTCGACGGTTGTGTGTTGTTGGACCTGCGGCACCTGGGCCGCCAGCGCATTCTCGAACGGCTCCCTCAGATCCGGGAGCTCGCCATGGAGTTTGCCGGCCTCGATCCGATCGAGACTCCCATCCCTGTCCGTCCAGGGGCTCATTATCAGATGGGCGGAGTTCGGACCAATCAATGGGCTGAAACAGGCATCGCAGGACTGTACGCGGCAGGCGAATGTGCCTGCGTCAGCGTGCATGGCGCGAACCGGCTGGGGGGCAATTCGCTTTTGGAAACGATCGTGTTCGGCCGACGCGCCGGCATTCGGGCCGGAGATTATGTGCGCACCGTCACATCGCGGCCTCTCAAAGCAGATCAGCTGAGTATCGAGCAGGCTCGCGTTCAGCGGTTGCTG
>SYGW01000056.1 GCA_005800255.1 Nitrospiraceae bacterium
CAACGATGTATCGTCGCCGGTCTTCATCCCGGATGAATCGATTGGCTCGCGTGCTCTCTTCATCGGAAAGAAAGCTCCGGCATCGGTCCTGACAGGCCTGAGGCCCGTCGAGCATCACACCCCATAGTGCGATGGTCGTTGCGTCCAAGCGGCAAAGGTCTTTCCCTTGCGCATCCAGGATCGTTCCCACTGGATAAAAGGATAGCGGCAGGGCTTCAGATGAACCAGCGTCTGTCATATATTGCAACCTCAACCGACCCCTCCACCTGATTCAGACAGGAAATCGATTGAAAAAATACTCCCGGCGCGATAAGCTCGCCTTATTGTCAATCACGCACACGACACAGTCCCAATCCTACCCTGACGTTCGACGAGTTCTACCATGCGGAGAGGTGCGAGAGTGGCCGAATCGGGCAGTCTCGAAAACTGCTGTCCTGGCAACGGGACCGTGGGTTCGATCCCCACCCTCTCCGCCAAACCAAGCTTGCTCGTGCCGTCGGCCTTTTAATCAGGGCCGACGGGCAGCGACTCAGTCTACTTTCTTCTGTGCCTTTTCCTGCAATGCTCTCCTGAGTTCGACCATCGCCAGGGTATCCCGCTCGCAATATCGCAGCAAGGCCTCTTCAATCGAAGCCCGCTCCACCCAATCCGTTTCGACAAAGACCATGCGGTAATACTGGCTGGCTGCATGGCCTCCCTCTTTAATCGCCAAATCGTCATAGGCGAGAAAGGGAACCATTGCCGGCAACACAGACTTGATGGAATAGGACCCGCCGAAGGCCGGATGATAATAATGATCTCGAATGATCGGGAAGAGATCCCAGAGCCTGGCAATGATGCGCTGCAACGCCGGCTTCAATGACGGAATCGCGACGGCCAACTGCTCCAGGATGGACCGTTCGTAGGGAGAATAGACACAGATACTCCCCTTCTCCCCTAGAGATTCCAGCAAGGATTCAGCCAGCGCCTTCCGAGGATCGCTCACATCCTTGTGCAAAAACTCTTCGTGAGACAGCTCACCGGTAACCTGCTCAATATGATTCGACCATTGAACTGGAAGGGCCTGATAGGGTCTCGTTTCAGAAAATCGAGGCACCGCCAGCATGACCGTTTCGAAATCCAGATGATGTACCGGATACTGCACGGCCTTTAACATCGTGCCAAGCTTCGCGGAGGTCCACTCCACATTCTCCTTCACCCGGCGCTGCACCGGCGAGAGCTTCGTGCCGGCAGGAATCTCGTCGATCGTCATCACTCCCTGCTGCGTCAACTCACCGACCACCTGCTTCGAGCCCGGCAGGTAATGAATCCACCGATCCGGCTTGTCTTTAGTGCAATGGTCCCAGAAGGGGCAATCGTAGGGTGTATGACAATGACGGTCCGGCTCGATGGCAGGTGCTTGAGCCTGAAGCAACATGCCGGTCATCTCGGCCAGCCGCCCCGGCACCTCGGCCCTGCGCTGCGCCACCGCCTCGGACAGATCTTGAATCGAAAATAATTCCGTCAGGTCGACGGATCCCTCGCGGTAGAGATACGAGGTATTGATATGCATGAGACCGACTGAGACCAGCGTCAATCCCGCTCCTTGGATCACCTCGCTTTGCACAGCCAGATCTTCGAAATGGATGTCTTTGACCCTGGTGGAAGACTTGACCTCGATCAGCCTCCAGCCGCCAGGCACCCGCTCCAGCACGTCCGCGCGAATCAGCACCCCTCCGTGCAAGAAGGCCGCTTCGAAAATCGCCGGCACCGCAAGATCCTGAATCAGGGCTGCCGTCTGTTCCAGCGCCGCCTCGGTCTGGCGATAGCCGGTGGTCACCAGGACTCCCCCTGCAAAGCGACTCCTGGCCAACTCCCCGACTTCTGTCCCCATCTCGAACATCGCCTGAGTCGCCGCATCAGGCTTGGTCGCAAGAAAGGGCTGATGGATTTCAAGATAGAGGCGCTTGTGGCATTGCAGGCCGGATAGAAATTTCGACTTGGACAGGCGCGGGGCCTTCGGAGGAGCAGCTGGGACTAGATCGTTCAGGTCATTCATCGTACAGAACCCTAATCGGACAGACCCACATTTGTCCAGCAGGCAGCCGTGCGAGCGAGATTGGCAGGACTGGCGAGAAAGGTGGGATGTGGATAGGACATCTATTCGCCTTGTCTCGCGCATCTCGCTCGTCTGGCCCGTCGCGCGCGTAAGATGCTGGCGGCCTTTATCACCAGCCTGCTAGGATGGCCCGCCATGGCCTCCCGCATCGCCCAGATCAGAAAATCCGTCCTGACCCTTGCCCTGCCAGTCACGGTCAGCAGCCTACTCCAACGGACCGAAGGCATCGCCGCCGTCTTTCTCGTGGGAGGGCTCGGCGCGACCTCCATTGCCGCGGTCGGACTCGGCCAGTTGCTGGCCTTCATGTCCACCACCCTCGTCTCCGGCTTGTCGGTGGGAGCCAACGTCCTCATCGCTCAACTCTGGGGCGCGCGCCGCACCAAAGACGTGGGAGAAGCCGCCACCCACCTCCTTGGCTTGGCCGCCCTCGTCTCCTGCGCCCTCGTGATCCTCGGACTGTCCCTCAATCGTCTCACCATGAAGCTGTTAGGAGCGGAGCAGGACGTCATCGCCCTGGCCCTGCCCTACTCGAACCTCATCTTCCTGGTCATTCCCTGCACCATCTTTCTGCAAATGCTCTCCTCCATGATGCAAGGAACCGGCGACACCAAAATGCCGATGTATGCCTTGATCGCGGTGAATCTCCTCTATCTGGCGATCGCCTATCCGCTGATCTACGGGCTCTGGTGTTTCCCTGCCTGGGGCCTCACAGGAGCGGCAGTGGCCACAGGATTTGCAGAGGGAACCGGCGTCCTCTATCTCCTCTGGGTCAACCGAAGGGTCTTCAAGAAGTCGCTCGCGATGCGCCGCGATCTCATGCGCTCCACCTGGCAAATCGGCGCGCCGGTCTCAGGCGAGCGCATCTTTCAACAGGCGGGCATCATCATTTACACCAAAATCGTTCTGCTCTACGGAACCGTAACCTACGCAGCCCATCAAGTGGGCCTATCGATCGAGTCCCTCTCCTTCCTGCCTGGATATGGGTTCGCCATTGCAGCGGCCACGATGGTGGGCCAGAGTATCGGCGCGGGGAAATATGTGAGGGCGAAACTCGAAAACTGGGAAGCCAACAAGCTGGCCAGCATCGCGATGGCCTCGATGGGCGTCTTGTTCTTCTTCTTTCCCTACATCCTGCTCCGAGCCTTTACCCACGACGAAGCGGTCGTTGAGCTGGGAACAGGGTTTCTGCGCATCGTCGCCATCCTTCAAGTGCCTCTGGCCCTCACCATGGTCCTGGCCGGATCGCTGCGTGGAGCGGGCGACACCAGGTTCATCATGTGGGCCACGACCATCGGCATGTGGGGAGTCCGCGTGCCCCTGGCCATCATCGCAGGCCCCTGGCTTGCGCTGGATGTGCTCTATGTCTGGAGCGCAATGATCGCGGATTGGACGGTCAGGATGGCGTTACTCTTGTGGCGCTACAGATCGGAACGGTGGAAAGCGATTCAGGTCTTTCGCTGATAAGGGCCTTAGCAATTCGTCCTCACTGATGGTCTCGTGTCCGTGCCTGTTCCTATCGTGACTTCGATCCTCGCGACCCCCTTCACATTGGCGCAGAGATCTCCCAGGCCGGGAGTTACCAATCGATAGGGCCCGCCTTTCGATTCAGGCAGCGCCGCCCCATCCACTTCATACAACAGAATCCCCCACTCCAAAGCCTGCGCGAGGGTTAGACAGGCTGAATACTTTCCGTCTCCCGAATGGACCGTCACATGATCGGCCTTGATCGCCAGGGCCGGCAGATCCAGCAAGGCCTTCAAGCGAATCCCTGTACCCTTCATGCTGGGCATCACCGTCGAAATATCGAGCTGGTGCTCCGCCGGCAAGGCTGAGATCGCCGCGCGATCCAGCGAGACTGGCTGGACCACCGCCCCGTCAATCCTTACGATACCGGGGCCGGTCTTTTCCTTTTCCGTAATCGTCTTGATCATCGCCGTCAGCGCCTCATTGACCGGTGTGGGAATGCCGAGCTCACGCCCCTTTTGCACAATGTACCCGTTCAAGTAATCGATCTCGGTCGGACGTCCGGCCTTCCAATCGTCGTACATGGAGGTATGGATGTCGCGAATCTCCTGCGTCCAGCGCACGACCTTCTCCGCCATATCAGGCGGCAGAGGCACCTTGACCGAGGCCGCGACTGCCGCAACTTCCTCGACAATCTGGTGGATGACACGGAGCATCTCCGGATATTCCAACGTCTTCGAAACTTTATCGTCGACAATGACGGTGAGCGGGTTGAAGACGCAGTTCCAGCACATCTTCTCCCATTTGCTTTTCCGCACATCTTCCGTGAGCTGACAGGGAATCCCCGCCTGCTTGAACAGATCAGCGATGGCCAGCAAGCGAGGACTCTGGTGCCCCATCATCTCACCGATGGCCACGCCCCCCTTCTTGTAGTGGTCGATGACGCCGGGCGAGGCGATCTTGGAATAGATGAAGGCCACGCCACCGACGACGCAATCCCGTTGCAGGCGCGCCACAATGCGGTCTTCCGTATCAACTCCGTTCTGGAGGGTCAGAATGACGGTCTGATTGGTCAGAACCGGCTCGAGTTGATTCAGCACCTCGTCCAAGTTATAGGCTTTGACGGAGAGGATGATCAAGTCCGGTTTCGGCAGCTCTCGCGGATCTGAGGCAGCTATTGGATGGACGGTGAAGGAACCCTTGGCGCTACGGATCGTGAGGCCGTTCTGCTTCACAGCTGCGAGCGTCTTGGGCCTCAGGAGAAAAGACACATTGGGATTATTCTTCGCTAGATGCGCCCCGAAAAACCCGCCCACCGACCCGGCCCCGACCATCAGAATGTTTTTCATTACAATGCTCCTCTCTCAATCGGCCGTACTATAGCAGGCCGCTGAACTAGGGTAAAATAGCCCACCATGAGCCTGCTGAAAGCCCGTTCACACATCGCCTCAGCTCGAGCCATCACGATCCTGACCGGCGCAGGCATTTCAGCCGATAGCGGCATACCGACCTTTCGCGGCATCGATGGTCTATGGCGCAACTACCGGGCGGAAGATCTCGCCACCCCGGAAGCCTTTGCACGGGACCCCCGGCTCGTCTGGGCCTGGTACAACTGGCGAAGGGAATTGATTGCCACGACACAACCCAATCCTGCTCATATCGCCCTCGCAGAGCTTGAACGTCGCAGGCCCGGAAGGTTCTGGCTCATCACGCAAAATGTGGATGGGCTCCATCGAGCCGCCGGCTCACAATGCCTCTCCGAAATTCACGGCAACATCTGGAAGGTACGCTGCACAGGCTGCGGCCTGGTCTCGGACAATCGGGAAGTTCCTCTCCCGGCCCTGCCGACCTGCCTGCAATGCGGCGGACTGCTTCGGCCTCATATCGTGTGGTTCGGGGAATCGCTTTGGGAGGAAGATCTGCGGCGCTGCGATGAGGCCTTGCGATCCTGCGATCTCTTGCTGGTGATCGGCACGTCCGGAATCGTTTATCCGGCAGCAGGCTTCGCGTCGATCGCAAGGGAAATGGGCGCGCTGGTCATGGAGATCAATCTAGAAAGCACCCAGCCGTCGGACCTGGTTGATCTCTCGCTGCAGGGCCGCGCGAAGGATCTGGTTCCGTTACTGCTTTGAGGCCAGGACCAGCGGCAGGATTTCTTCTAACGTCCTGATCACAGGCCCGCCCGGCGCCTGAGCGCGCCCTGTTCGATCCAGCAACACGCCGGTCAAGCCCGCCTTCGTCGCCCCCTCCACATCGTCCCTGAGACTGTCCCCGACATGCATCGCTTCGCCGGGATCGATCGCATGTTTCTCCAGGGCCATTTCGAAAATCTTCGAGGCAGGCTTGGCGCACATGGAGAGGCTGGCAATCGTCACCGTATCGAAGAGCCGGTCGATGCCGAGGCCCCGGATCACAGAAAAGAGTCTGGTATCGAAGTTGGAGACGATCCCCAATTCGAACCCCTCGTCCCGCAGCCTGGTCAACACGGCATGGGTTTCAGGAAACAGGGTCCAGGAACGAGGATCCTCAAAGACTTGAAAGACCTGCTCGAAGAATTCATCGAACCGCGCGAACATCCCGACTCGGTAAAACACATTATGGACGATGTCGAACCACCAGAGCCGCTCGCATTGCTTCAACTTAAGCGGGTCGGTCACGGCAAAAATCGGCGGCGAGGCGTCGCGAAAGGCGCGCTGAAAAGCTTGGGCAATCAAGGCTTGAGAACCGGGAGTCTGCTTGAACCCATACTGAATCGCATGCTGGAGATAGATATCCGCCACCGAGCCGTTCATGTGAAACAGGGTCTCAGCCGCATCGAAAAATATGACCTGGATTGGCGTTTGCATTAAACCCACGAGTCCTCTCCCCTTCGATGAGCGGTCAACTCAGCATTCCGAAGCAACCCCCAGCATAGATCCTGCGTTTTCTTGACAAAGAATATACCCACTGCTAGCGTCAATATCATTAATATCATTGGAGAATCCTGTGTCTTCCACCATCTTCATTATCGACAGCAGCCCCGCCGTCCGCCGCATGGCCGAACAGCTCTCGACCTCGGAAGGCTGCGAGATCTTGGGGTTTCAGGATGGCCCAACCGCCCTGGAGGCGGCGCGCACGATGAGTCCCCGCCTCATCATCGCAGACTATCATTTGGACCAGATGACCTTCACAGGGTTCTGCAAAGAAATCTATAAACTCGACAACCTGGAGGAAACCGACATTGTCTCTCTAAACAGCGCCTCGGACCATGTGGACGAAGCCCATTTACGTTCGCTGGGGGTCAAGGCCTCGCTCACAAAGCCCTTTCAGCCTGAACACCTCATTGAAGTCATCAAGGACCTCAAGGAGCAACAGGCAGCCAAAAGGAACGGGGCGAGGAAGACACTCCGCGCCTGGCCGCCGGTCTCACAGGCGACAAACTCAGATGCTGAGGCAGGTCATGATGACAGTTCAACCGGGAAAGAACAGGACCAGGCGCTCGCACCCCACCCTCAACCGAAAGACAGCCCCGTGACTATCACCGCAACAACAACCGCAGCGATTGAACCGGAAGACATGATGAAGGGCCTCTTCAGCCAGCTTCTCCAGTCCATGTCGGAACGGACGGAAAAAAGATTACCGAACTGCTCCCGCAGATGATGGAGAAAGACCTGGCAGCCCTCGTGGCCAAAGCCGTGGCAGCAGAAGTCCGCACACACACGGACGACTCCCTCTCGGAAGCCAAGCTGGCATTGGCGCTTGAACCGTTGCTCTTCCAGGCGTTGCCGAAGGCGCTCGAACAGAAAATGGCCCTTCTCGAACCCCTCATCCAGCGCAGCCTGGCCGACATCGCCGGCCCCCTGATCCAGGAGCGCATCGAGCAATTCGTCGCTGAACAGAACGCTGCCCGATATGGTTCGAGAACAACTCGGATCGATCGAGGGACTCGTCAAGGAAGAGATCCGGCAAGCTGCCGCCAAGCAGACAGCGGGAATGGTCGAAGAGCTCGTTCGTGCGGCAGCCCGCGAGCAGATCGAAGAAGCTGTTCAGCGGCTGGTGCCTGGCTTGGCTGAAACACAGATCAACGCAGAGCTCACACGCCTCACCGCTGCCGCGTAAGGCCTTGCCCTGCTCGGCCTTACCCCTTCTTGGCCTTCTTACCCCGTTTGGCTGTCGCCAAGGCCTTCACGCGCGCCATATTCTTCAAATGCTTCTTTCTGGTCTTCCGGTCTTTTTCACGCCCTGTGGCCATAGTCTCTCCAAATCGTAAAAAGTGGAAGCGGAGCGAACCTTTCGCCCTCGCCCTGTGCGAGTCTGTATAGCACACGCCACCACACCCCTCAAGCTATCTGTGGCCCCATCTTTCCTTGAGAGGCTACCAGCCGCATGTTAAGATCGCGTCGTTCACGACCACTATCACTGTTTCTTAGGACACCCCCACTGAATGAGCGCACCCCAACTCGATAAAAGCTACGATCCCAAAGCCGTTGAAGCGCGCTGGTATGAGGTCTGGACCCAGAAGGGCTATTTCCACGCCTCGACAACCCATCAAGGCCAGCCCTACAGCATCGTGATTCCGCCTCCCAACGTCACAGGCTCGCTCCACGTTGGCCATGCGCTGAATCACTCGATACAGGACATCCTGGTACGCTGGCGGCGGATGCAGGGCCGCAATGTGCTCTGGCTGCCAGGCACAGACCATGCCGGCATCGCCACGCAAAACGTCGTGGAAAAGCAGCTCATGGCCGAGGGGGCCTCGCGGGAATCTCTGGGGCGGGAACGGTTCATCGAACGGATCTGGCAATGGAAGGCCACCTCCGGCGATACCATCATCCGCCAGCAAAAACGGCTGGGAGAATCCTGCGACTGGGACCGGCTTCGTTTCACGATGGACGAAGGCCTCTCGAAAGCGGTCCTCGAAGTTTTCGTCCGATTGCATGAGGAAGGCCTGATCTATCGGGGAGAGCGGCTGATCAACTGGTGCCCCCGCTGTCTGACCGCCCTCTCCGACATCGAAGTCGAGCACGAAGATATCAAAGGTAAACTCTATTCGATCGAATATCCACTGGAGCAGGATCCGACCGTTCGCCTCACGGTCGCAACCACCAGGCCGGAAACTCTGCTCGGTGACACGGCTGTGGCGGTACATCCGGAAGATCCCCGGTACAATACATTGATCGGCCAGCGAGTCCGCCTCCCCCTCACGAACCGCACCATTCCGATCGTGGGCGATGCGATCCTCGTCGACCGCGAGTTCGGCACCGGCGCCGTGAAAATCACGCCCGCGCACGACTTCAACGACTTTGAAGCGGGCGAGCGGCATGGCTTGCCCCGGCTGCCCATCTTCGACCATCAGGCCCTGCTCGATCGCGAGGGACTCACAGCCGCCGGAGTCGAACCAGCCATCATTGAGGCCATCGCCACCCTGCCAGCCCTCAAGGCGCGGGCCAAAATCGAGCAAGTCCTCAAAGACCGTGAGCTCCTCACGAAAGTCGACGACCATAAAATGGCCGTCGGCAAATGCTACCGCTGTAAGACGGTGGTCGAGCCCTACCTCTCGCCTCAATGGTTCGTGAAGATCAAGCCGCTCGCCGACCCGGCCATCCAGGCGGTAGTGGACGGACGCATCCGTCTCATTCCGGAAGGCTGGACGAACAACTATCTCGGCTGGATGAGGGAGATCAAAGACTGGTGCATCTCACGCCAGATCTGGTGGGGGCACCAAATCCCAGCCTGGTATTGCCGGAGCTGCAACAAGGACTTGATCGTTGAGGGGGCCGCATCGACTGACTCAGCCACGCCCGCGCCACGACTGACGATTCTCCAAGGGGCCATACCGATCGTCGGGAAGACCGCTCCCACGACTTGTCCGACCTGCCAGGGCCATGACTTCATCCGCGACCCGGACGTCCTCGACACCTGGTTTTCCTCGGCCCTCTGGCCCTTTTCG
>SYGW01000057.1 GCA_005800255.1 Nitrospiraceae bacterium
CCGAGAGCGACTCGACATAACGCCTCTGCCCCTCAGCATAGATCGTGTCGAAGGCCAGCGACGACTTGCCGGACCCGCTCAGCCCTGTGATCACGACAAGCTGGTCGTGCGGGAGCGTCACGTCGATATTCTTGAGGTTGTGTTCGCGGGCGCCTTTGATGATGATTGAGTTATGCATAAGGGACGGGATTATACCATGCAGACCGGCTCGCCTTGACAAACTTGGAAGGCCGATGCTACCAACCTTCCATGGTACAGGCCTCTATACCGCCAGTTCAGAAGGGGACGGACGCCCCGGCTGCCCCGCTTGCCGTTTCGACCTGGTCTGGCCAGGCCCGCGAACAGGCGGTCCAGCGGATGTTCACCGCAATCGCCCGCGTCTACGACCTCAACAACACGCTCTTGAGTTTCGGGCTCCACCATCGCTGGAAGAAAATCACCGCCTCCTACGTCCCAGTCACGACGGGAGGCAGGGCCCTCGACGTGGGAGCCGGCACAGCAGACCTAGCCCTCTTGGTCGAGCCTCGCATGGGGGCCAATGGCCGGGTCATTGCCTCGGATCTGAACCATGCCATGCTGGTCGAAGGATTGAAGAAAGTCGCCAGCCGGGGCCTGAAACAGAGAATCACCTGCCTTGAAGCCAATGCCGAACACCTGGGATTTCCCGACGGGACCTTCCATGCCGTGACGACGGGATTTTGCATGAGGAACGTCGGCAATCTCACCCAGGCCTTGGGCGAAATCCATCGAGTATTGAAGCCCGGCGGCCGCTTCGTCTGCCTCGAATTCTCCCGGCCTGTCTATGGCTGGCTCAGGGGTCTATACGATTGGTATTCCTTTACGCTCCTCCCCTGGATCGGCACGAAGGTCGCGAGAGACAAGACCGGAGTGTATGAGTACCTGCCTGCCTCGATCCGGGCGTTTCCCGACCAGGAATTGTTAAAGCAGCGGCTCTTGACGGCGGGGTTCCGACTGGTCGAATATCGCAATCTTTCTGGCGGCATCGTCGCCATCCATATCGCGACCAAGTAACCGCATGAACTCGATTCTTTATGTTTTTCTGCCCTGCAAAAAGATCTACCCCATCGGGGTGACCTATCTGGCTGATTTCATCCATCGACGTAAGCCGGAGGTGCGGCAGCACATCCTCGACCTGTCCCTCTTTCCCGAAGACCAACGAAGCGCCGCAGTCCGCGATGCGGCCACTGAATTCAAGCCGGACCTCGTCTGCTTCTCCTGGCGCGACATCCAGATCTTCTCGCCGCACGAGGGAGATTCCTCGCTAGAACATGCGTTTAACTTCTACTTTGCGAGCAACCCCCTCAAGCGAATTACCGCCTCCTTTGCGGGGCTGCAACAGCTCTACCGCTACTACAGCCATATCCGGGCGGCGCTCTCCTATCCCTGGTTGATCGCAAAGGAGTTCCCGAGGGCACAGATCATGATCGGCGGAGGGGCCTTTACCGCTTTTGCCGATCAGCTCATCCAGAAACTGCCGGAAGGCACGATCGGAATTCTGGGAGAAGGCGAAGACGCCATCCTGAAAGTGATTGAAGGCCAGTCGCTGGAGCAGGAACGATACATCCTCAGGGAAGGCAAGACCGTGCGAAAGGGCCAGCAGGGAGCGCCGGCTCGCCTCGATACGCTCACCGTGGACCTGCCCTACCTGACCTCGATCTTCCCCCAGTACAAGGAATATCTGGGGGAATCCATCGGGGTCCAGTCGAAGCGGGGCTGCCCCTACGACTGCGCTTTCTGCCTCTACCCCTACATCGAAGGCAAGCGGGTCCGCTATCGGCCCCCCGCTATGGTCGTTCAGGATATTTCACAGCACTACCATCAATGGGGGGCCAGACGTTTCTGGTTCACCGATGCCCAGTTCATTACAGGCAAGGAGGCCTATCCCCAATGTATCGAGATCCTGGAACGGATTCTCGCGGAGAAGCTGGAGGTCGAATGGTCCGGCTATATCAGGACCTCGCTCATCACCCCGGAATTGGCCAAGCTCATGGTCCGATCCGGCGTCGGGGACCTGGAAGTCGCCATTACCTCCGGCTCCCAGGAGGTGCTGAACGACCTCCATATGGGGTTCAAGCTGGAACGGCTCTACGATGGCTGCCGCTATCTGGCGGAGGCGGGGTTCAAGGGGAAGGTCATCCTCAACTATTCGCTGAACAGCCCCAAAGAGACTGAGGAGTCGCTGCTCCAAAGCGTGGAGTCCTATAAAAAAGTCGCCGCGATCCTGGGTGAAGAGCGGGTGTTCCCCCTCATGTTCTTTTTAGGCATTCAACCGAACACAGATCTGGAACAACGGCTATTGGAAGAGGGCTACCTCTCGGCCGGCTATAACCCTCTGATGCTGACCCCGACCAGTATCAGGAAGCTCCTCTATAACCCGGCCCCGCTCAACTCCTTCATTGCCAAGGCCTGCCTCAGGGCCTGGGAACGGAAAGAAGGCAGCAGAGACCCACGGAAATGGACCGGATCCCTCTCGCAAACTCCAAAAGAATCAGTCACTTATGCTGACAAAAGCCTGATCAAGGGGATCGAAGGAAACTCCGGCCGCGATGCCCTCCTGTCCCTGGAAGAGATCCTGCGCTCCCGGCAATCGCTGCGTTCCGCAAAGGATTCTGGCGACAAATCCGCTGTCACACGGGGGGTCTAAATCCCGTCCACCTGCCCCATTCGATACCTTGCATTCCATTTTGGGCCGATGGTATCATCTTTGTTCCTTGAGACTGAGGAAGCACGTCAACCATTTGTAAGCTTTGACAATTACTCTCGTTCGCCCTGGCCTGGAGGGCATCCTGAGGAGACTTTTCAATGTATAAGACGATCTACGTGCCGGTTGATAACTCCGACCATTCCAACACCGCCGTCGACATCGGAGTGCACTTTGCCAAAGCCTTCGGCTCGAAGATCGTGGGCAGCCACGTCTACGCGGCCAAAATGCATGACAAGCGCTTCAAACAGATGGAAGCGGGCTTACCCGAAGAGTACCACGATGAAAAAGAGCTCGACCGGCAACGCCAAATCCACGATTCGCTGATTACCCGCGGCCTCCAGATCATCACCGACTCCTACCTCGACTACGTCGACAAGAAATGTGCGGAAAACAACCTGCCGATCGAGCGCCGCTCGCTCGAAGGCCGGAACTGGAAGGTCCTGGCAGAAGACATCAATAGCAACGCCTACGACCTCGTGATCATGGGCGCCTTGGGCGTCGGCGCGGTCAAGGACAGCATGATCGGCAGCAACACCGAACGTGTGCTTCGCCGCGTGCGCAATTCGGACATGCTGATCGTTAAGCAGACCCAGCCCATGACCAGCGGCAGAATCGTGGTCGCGGTGGACGGCAGCCCCTATTCGTTCGGCGGACTCATGACCGGCCTGGCGCTCGGCAAAGCCTTCAACATGCCGGTCGAAGCCATCTCCGCCTTCGATCCCTATTTCCACTATGCCGCCTTCCATAGCATCTCGGGCGTCCTTAACGAGGAAGCCGGCAAGGTGTTCCGGTTCAAGGAACAGGAAAAGCTCCACGAAGAAATCATCGACAGCGGCCTCGCGAAAATCTACCAGTCGCACCTC
Organism: Nitrospiraceae bacterium; assembly: GCA_005800255.1. The sequence continues at coordinate 3,589 of SYGW01000057.1, forward strand.
GATATCTGCCGCGAAATCGCGCAGGCCGAGCAGACCGACGTCAAAACCACCCTCCTAGACGGCAAGGCCTTCGAAAAGATCATTCAATATGTCCGCAAGGACATCCCGGCCCTGCTCATCGTCGGGCGAATCGGCGTGCACAGCGACGAGGATATGGATATCGGCAGCAACACGGAAAATCTCTTGCGCGCCGCGCCTTGCAATATCTTGGTCTCGAACAGAAAGTACGTGCCTCCGATCGATACGCTGGCCGAATACACCATCGCCTGGACGGAAGAAGCCCTCCGCCGGATGGAAAAGATCCCGATCTTCGCCAGAGGCGTGGCCAAGACGGCTATCCATCGTTATGCCATCGAAAAGGGCCATACCATCATCAGCAACACAGTCGTCGATACGGCCATCGGCCACATCCTGCCCAAGGGCGCGATGGACGCCATGCGCGCGCTGGGCGGCAATCTCGAAGCAGCCGGCATCGACCGTGACAAGATGCAGGCGGACGAGTCTGTGGCCAAGGATCTGATGGGCGATACCCTCAGCGGCATGATGACCGAAATCGTGAAAGAAAAGCCGAAAGTCAGTGAAGCGACTCAAGGCTATCTGGACCGGATGAACCAGAACTACTTCGTCTGCGACGGGTGCGGCTATGTCGGCAAGGGCGAAACCCCCGTCAAATGCCCCGTCTGCGCCGCAGGCGGCGACCGCTTCAAACTGGTCGACAAGACCATCTTTGAATCGGCTGCGAATACCGAAGGAGCCCTGGAAACGGACCTGACCTACGATGACGTCCCCATGCAATGGACGAAGGACGCGAAAGAAGCCATCCGTGCCGTCCCGGCTGGATTCCAACGCCGGCGCGCCAAAGCGAAGATCGAAAAGACCGCTCGCAAGCTCGGCATGACCACGATCACGCTGGAGTATGCAGCCCCCACGATTCAGGAAGCGGCCTCTGAAGACTACACCCCCATCTTCGCGAACAAGGGAACCGGCGCCTCGGCCGAAGCCCAGGCCACCGTGGCAGCGGTCACGAACGGCACCCATGGCGCTGCCGCCTCCCCAGAGACCGATCATGGGAACGGAAACGGCCAGGCTGCGGAAGCAGCTCCTGCTTCTCCCTATACCTGGTCTCCCGATGCGCAAGCCAGACTCGAACGGGCGCCGGAAGGGTTCATGCGCGAATGCACACGCGCCCTCATCGAAAAACATGCCGAGAAGATCGGCGTCACGACCATCACGGCCGAAGTGGCCAATGAGGGGATCGAGCAGGCCAAGGACTACATGGCAGACGCGATGAAGACCGGCAACCTGAAGGACATGATCGCCAACCTGACCGGTGCGCCGAAGTCAGGGGCCGGCCGCTGATGGGACGGTCTCTCCCGGTCCTGAACTTTCCGGCTCTGTCAGGAACGCTCGGCTCCATCCAACAGCAAGTCACGCAGTTCTTTACGCCGGCCTCGACGGCTCCGGCGCCGCACGACGGCCGGACGGTCGACGACTTCAAGCCCTATCTGCTCGCGCTGAACCTCACGAAACGCTGCAATCTCAAGTGCGACCATTGCTATCTCGACGCGACGACGAAGTCCGCCGGCGGGGACGACGAACTCTCGACCGATGAATGTTTCAAACTCATCGATCAAATCGCCGAGGTCAACAAGGGTTGCCTCATCGTGATCACCGGCGGCGAACCGCTCGTCCGCCCAGACATCCTCGACATCGCGCGCCATGCCGTGAAACACCGATTCATGGTGGTCTTCGGGACCAACGGCATGCTGATCAACGACCAGATGGCGAAGAACTTGGTCGAAATCGGCGTGATGGGCATGGGCATCAGCATCGATTCGCTCGACCCCCAGAAACATAATCAGTTTCGTGGCGTCCCTGGCGCCTGGGAATCCGCCCTCGCCGGCATCGAAGCCTGCAAACGGAACGGGCTGGCCTTCCAGGTGCATTTCAGTGCGCAGCCCATGAATTATCAGGAGCTGCCTGCCGTTATCGATTGGGCGCACCAGCTCGGCGCCAAGGTGCTCAACGTCTTCTTTATGGTCTGCACCGGGCGCGGCGAAGAACTCACCGACATCACCCCGGCCCAATACGAAGAAGTGCTCGGCTATCTGGTCAACTGCCAGGATAACTATAAAGGTATGCTCGTCCGGGCCCGCTGCGCCCCGCACTTCAAACGGCTGGCCTACGAAAATGATCCAAATTCTCCGATCACTAAAGCAACCGGCTATATGGGAGGCGGCTGCCTCGCCGGCACTAATTACGCGCGGGTCACCCCCAACGGCGAATTGACTCCTTGCCCCTACATGCCCCTGTCGGCCGGAAACATTCGCGAGACCAGCTTTGCCGATCTCTGGGATAAGTCCGACGTCTTCAACTCCTTCCGCTATCCGCAGCTCAAGGGCAAATGCGGCGATTGCGAATATACCGACATCTGCGGCGGCTGCCGGGCGCGCCCCTACGTCGATCACGGAGACTGGCTGGACGAAGATGAATGGTGTCTCTACACGCCGAAGGGCGGGGAGAAAATCAAAGTCGCCTTCAATACACCAGAGGAAGGCGATATCGCCTGGGATGCGGACTCGGAGTCGCGGCTGAACAAGATCCCCTACTTTTTGCGGGCCATGGTCAAAAAAGGCGTCGAAAAGCACGCGCGCGAAAATAGCATCCCCCTGATTACCATTGAATTGATGGAAGAGCTCCGCAAGAAACGATTCGGCAACGACGCGCCGATGTTCCGGCCGTAGCGTGAGACGTAAAACGTAAGAAGCATACAGCTTCGAATTCGCGACCGACCTTGCACCAGTCACCTTTCACGTTTCACGAGTCTAAAAAATGGACGCGCTGCAAAGCCTCTTCACAGACCTCAATACGCTGATCCCGATCATCAATCATTGGGTTCACTTGCTGTCGGCGGTCATCTGGATCGGCGGGCTCGCCTTCCTCGTCATGGCCGTGACCCCCGGGCTGAAAAAAGCAGTCGCTAAGGACCAGATCAAGCCGATCACCGATGTCTTCTATCAACATTACAAGAAAGTGGCGGGCGTGCTGCTCGTCGTCCTGCTCTTTACCGGCGGGGTCAACTTCCACTACGTCAATCAGGTCATCATCTCGCAAACCGGCAGCGGCATCCAGCACCATGCAAAATACCTGACCGTCTTCTTCATCAAACTATTTCTCGTGCTCGGCCTGCTGACCCTCTTCCTCTATACCGTGCTCTTCAAATCAGACGAAGCAGAAGAAGGCGAAGAAGCCTCCTACGAGGTGATCCCCTTTCAACAGGTTGCGCTCTGGATCGGTTTCTTCATCCTCCTCTGTGCCGCTGCGATGAAACACCTGCATCAATAGGCTCGCGCACCTCCGACTCCCTCTCGTTTACACCTTTCGCACAGCTCTACGCCTGTATCTTCAAAGATAAAGGCGTACCCCATCAGATACGCCTCACTCTATAAACTCCTCTCTCTTGCTTACCGGCCGAACCAAAATTACTCAACAGGTTACATCATAAAACCTGAGTATTTTTATTGATAACGCTCTGGTATGGGAGTTGCTGTGTCGCTGTAGCCCTCCCATCGCCAACCGCATGAGGAACCCGGTCGATGGTCGGAAGCTGGAAGATACGTGGCAAAGCGAAATGCCGGTGGGCCCCCCTCTCAACAAGTGATTGTCTGTCACGCTGGCGGGACCACCTCCGGATTGTGCCCATCCTGAGTCCGCCCATCGCCGCGCGCTTCTGCCATCAGGGCCGCGCTGCTCTTCGGCGGCGCGGCCCTTCAACCTGACAAGGAGCCACAGGACTGCAGAACATTAACATCGGCTAGACAAACGGACCGACTCATTCACACCTAACCTTGCGAGGGACAAAATGTCGCTAAGCCAACAGACCAGTTCACGCAACATATCCAAGGAACAACCTGTCAGGCAGACGAACCAGACGGCCAAAGCGAGTACAGCTGAAACGCCGCCTCCGCGAATGGTCCGGCTGACCGTCAGCCTCCCAGGAGAGCTCGTCGATCGGCTACGCAATGCCGTGTACTGGAGTCCTGGATTAACGCTCGCCTGGCTGATCGCTAAATCCCTGCAACATCTCTGGCAGAAATGGAGTCCTTGCAGCAGGAACCCTTTCCACGACGAACCACTGCGCTCCGCGCTGGGCGCCCTCGATTGGTCGGTCAGATCATGCACCCGCCCATTCAGGCGGGCCTACCCAGCAATGAGCCACCAGACAGGCTGAAGCCATGACCAAAGCCAGACCGGAGTCGCACCAGTCCATTAAGTGATCGGCGGAGGCTCGATATTTCCTGCGTTGAGCAAAACACACGCTGCAATGCCTCTTGAGATTCAGGCAAGAATCTCAGGACGCACGCTTCCTAGAAGAGAGGCAGATGAACATCCCGACTGGCCGCCAGGCCATCCTCCTCGTCGATGACGATCCAGATATTTTAACTGCGCTACATGACCTTCTTGAGCATGACGGATTTCTCGTGACCGGAGTGTCAACATGCCGCGGTGCGCTGTCCCAAATAAAAACAGCCAAGTTTGCCGCGGTCCTGCTCGATATTGGACTGCCGGATGGAGATGGGATCTCCGCCCTCGAAACCATTCAAACTCTCGCCCCCTCCCTCCCTGTGATTATTCTCACCGCCTTTACATCCAGGACCACCGGGCAAAATCCTTGTCCAGAGGCGCGTTCTCCTACCTCACCAAGCCCTATAATCGCGATGAGCTACGTACAGTTCTACGGCGAGCCGTTGAAATGAGTCGGCCTCCGGAGCCGCCCGACAGCCAGCAGAAAGCTGAAACGGGAACGTGAACTGAGCGCTGAGCGATCAGAGTTTCCCGGCCGGCAAACTTTCAGGACTTGTTATGAGTGCGGTCGTTTGGAAGCTGTCAGGGCCTGCTTGAAAACCATGCGGAGGCCGAAGTAGGCAAAGGAGTCTTTGAGGTTGGAGTACAGCCGCTTAAAAAATCCCATATCTGGATTAGTCACATATTCCATCGTCAGGGCAATCCGTTCTTCCCCCTCGCCAAGCGGAGTCACCGCATGCCAGAGTTTATCTCCGTTGAAGATCACAAGATCGCCGGGATGAGTGATCAGCTCAAGACGCTTGGGCGATTTGACCGGATCATCTTTAAAGAGCTCGCAAACCAATTTGCACTGCGTCGAGCGATCGACCAGCCCCATCAATATGGTGTAGCGAGACCCCTTGTAGTAAGAAGTATCGTAGTGAAACCCGATGTGATCGCCCGGCTCCGTGTAGTAATAGAGGGCGCAGGAATGGGGATCGTTCTCGAGGCATAGGCTCAGCTTATTCTTCACCAGTCGCCTTAAGAGCTCGATGAAAGCCTCGGAGCGATAGAGATCGAGGAAACGCGGGGCCTTCTCTATTACCGTGTAATAGCTCACGCTCCCGCCTTTTTTATGGCCGGGAATGTAGTTGCGATTCAGCTCGCCCTTCACCCCCTGCGCCTGCGGAACGAGATACTCTTCCACGACAGACCGGGGAAGAAACTGCGGGATGAACAGGAACTCGTTCTGGCCCCAATACTCGGAAGAGAGCCGGTCGACATCCAACCGTTTGACTGCTGCATCGACTGCTTCAATTAAAGACATTCGGTTCACCTGCTCCTCACTCGTCCCGTTCACCGCCTCTGATCCGTCCCGCAGGCCTTACTGCGGAACGCTGAAGACCGGAGCTTTCACCACTTCCACATCGGCCGGCAACTTCAGCTCGAACAATGCATCGCCAAGCCCCAGATTGGATTGAAGCGACGAAAACTCAAAGCTCGCGACATTGCCGCTCATTTCATGCAGCGTAACCGTCCGGATGAAATAGGTCTTGGGGAACACTTCCAGAACGATCCGTTGCACCGATCGTCCCGCCTCGCCCTCTTGCGACTTCGGCAGAAGAGTGAGCAGCCTAAGCCATCCCGCGCCTCGACCATTCCCCGGCGTCGGCTCAATGTGGAACGACTGCTCCAACTTCGCCGCCCCGAGCAAAAGCTCCAGTGGAGCCTTCGAGGCAGCCATCTGTGTCAGCTTGCCCACCAAGACCTGCTTATGCTCCGGCACATACACTTTGACATCATCATGATTGACGTAAATGTCCTCGATCGACGGATCGAGATAACTCCATCGCAGCCGGCCAGGCTTTTTGATCGAGACCTTCCCCGACGAAGTGATGGGCCGATCGAATCCCTCAATCCTGGTCTTCTGCGTAAAGTCCGCCTGAAGATCCTTGGTCTTCTCATAGCGAGCCTGGAGCTGCTTGACCACCTCCCGCACTTCCTTCAGCGCGACCGCATCATTCTCCTCAGCCCCAACGAACGGCATTGACAAGAAAGTTCCCAGGCAAACGACTACAAGTCCTACCCTCACCACCCCACACCAGCTCATGCCTCTTCCGCCTCTCCCACCGGCCCACGCCGCCCCACAACCTCTCTCCGCCCATCGCGGCCGGCCGCGCCGACGATGCCGTCTGTTTCCATTTGCTCGATCATCCTGGCCGCGCGCGGATAACCCACCCGCAACCGTCGCTGAATCAGCGAAGCGGAAGCCTGACCGGTCGACAGGACCAATTCTTTGGCCTGCTCGTACACTTCATCCAACGCCTCTTCCTCTTTCGCATCTTCCTGTTTCAGTGCGATCTGCAATTCTTGATTATAGGCAGGCTTGGCTTGATCCTTCACGAACTCCACCACACGGCGAACGTCGTCATCCGACACGAAGGACCCGTGCCCTCTCATGAGACGTCCAGTCCCCGAAGCCATATAGAGCATGTCCCCGCGGCCCAGGAGCGCCTCCGCGCCGTTGGCATCCAGGATGGTGCGGGAATCGGTCTTCGACGAGACTTGAAAGGCAATGCGGGCCGGAAAGTTCGCCTTGATCAAGCCGGTCAGCACGTCGACCGACGGGCGCTGCGTCGCCAGCACAAGATGGATGCCGGAGGCGCGGGCCATCTGCGCCAACCGCGCAATCTTGTCTTCCACTTCCTTCGGCGCCACCATCATCAAATCCGCCAGCTCATCGATCATCACGACGATATAGGGCAAGGGCTCCGGCGGAGTCTTCGGAGGCGAAAACGACCCTGGGCTCCCCTCCGGAAGGGCCGTCTCTCCGGCAGAGAGCCGCTCCTCTTCGGACAGAAACTGGATGGGCAGCTCCGGCTGGTCCGCCTTGGCCGCCGACTCCGGCTCCAACACACCCTGCGTCCCCGCGACCTTGCGATTGTACGCATCGATGTTCCGCACCCCTGCCTCGGACAGCAGCTGATAACGCCGTTCCATTTCCGCCACAACCCAGCTGAGTCCGCGCGCCGCCGACTTCGGATCGGTGATGACCGGACGTAGCAGGTGCGGGATGCCGTCGTACGTTTGAAACTCCAGTCGCTTGGGATCGATCAGCAGCAGCTTGACCTCATCGGGCCTGGCGGAAAACAGCAGACTCAAGAGCATCGTATTGAGGCCGACGCTTTTCCCCGCTCCGGTGGCACCGGCGACCAACAAGTGCGGCATCGTTTTCAAGTCGGCAATCAGGGGCGCGCCGAAAATATCCTTCCCCAGAGCCAAACTAAGCTTCGATTTGGCGCGCGAGAAGGCCTCACTCGTCACCACTTCTTTCATCGACACCATTTCGCGATAGAGGTTCGGCACCTCGATTCCAACCACCGATTTCCCGGGAACCGGCGCGACGATCCGGAGACTGACCGCCTTCAAAGCCAAGGCGAGGTCATCGGCCAGATTCACAATACGCGCGACTTTGGTGCCGGCCGCCGGCTCGAACTCGTACATCGTCACAACCGGCCCTGGACGAACCTCCGTCACCTTCCCCGCAATGCCAAAACTCAGCAGGGCGCGGGCCAACACATCGGATTGCGCCTTGATTTCCTCCTCCGTGACACGACCCACGGTAGCGGACGGATCGCTCAAGAGCAGAACCGGATCCGGCAGGGTATAGTCCCCCGCCTTCGCCGAGGAGACAAAGACCGGTTGCTCGGGCTCCGCCTCGCTCGTCTCCACCGGCTCAGGCGTCGGTTGCCGCGACGGCTGAATGACCGGCCAATCGAACGCCTGTTCCGCCGCCGCTTCAGGCAGCGTCTCTTCAATGACCGCGCAAATAGATTTCGACGACTTCTGTTTCGCTTTCTTGGGAGGCTCAGGAGCCGGCTCTGCCACTGACCGTTCCGGAATCCACCCGCGTACCCGTGTAACCAGCGCGCTCCCCCAGCCTGGAAGCTTCTGAACGATCTCCGACAGAGAAATCGGTGTCGTGAAGAGCAGCGAGATCAGCAAACCGGCCATGATCAAAATATGGGCGCCGGTGCTGGCAAAATAGGCTCGCAGGCCCTCGGCCAGCATTTGCCCGATGAGGCCGCCCGCCACGCCGCGATAAATGAACCCGTTCGAGAGAGTCGGCACCGCTGTGACTTCGAGATGGAGAAAACCGCTGAGAAACAGGAGCGCCGCCAGCGACGCGCCGGCGTTCCGCAATCGAATCGACAGGTCGCTCTGGGTGAAACAACGGACGCCCATCAGGCCGAGCAGCAGAGGGAAGAGATAGGCCGCGCCACCGATCAACGAAAAAAGCGTCGACGCAAAGAAATCCCCGACCGATCCAATCAGATTCCGCGCAGGGACCGAAGCGGCGGCCACTGATTTCAATTCATGGGGCACGAAGGACACAAGGCTGAGGAGCGTCAGCAGGCTCGACGCGATCAGGACAACTCCGATCACTTCTCGCTTGATGTGTGGCGGGGGAGCGGCGGCGCGGCGGGCTTCGCCCCGCTTGGCCGAGGTGGTAACAGCCATGATCGCGATGCTAGCATAGGGAATCGGTCATTTCAAACGAAGACCGACGAGAAAGCGCCCTCAGGAAGCTCGCGCACCGCCTCAGCCAAATTCAGCAGCCAGCCGGAGAAAGTCTTCGACCGACAGGGTCTCAGCCCGGCGGGTCGGAGCAATTTCCAATCGTTGCAGGGCCTCAGTGATACGGGAAAGCTCATACCCTTCGTCCCGCAAAGAGTTGATCAGCGTTTTCCTCCGATGCGCAAAGGCCGCCTTCACGAGGGCGAGAAACGAAACTTCGGCCTCCGGGCTAAGCCTCCGGTCCTCTTTCGCGCGCAACATCACCACTGCCGAGGCGACCTCCGGCCTGGGGCGAAAACATTGAGCCGAAACACGAAACGATTTCGTGATATCGGCGGCATACTGCGCCATCACGGAAAGGACGCCATAGTCCGATCCGCCAGGCTTGGCCACCAATCGGTCTGCAACTTCGGATTGCAGCATGAGCACCATCCGGGGAAACCGTCCTCGCTGGTCCAGCAATCGAAAGAGCAGGGGGGTCGAAATGTAGTAGGGCAGATTGGCGACGACGATCGTCCCTATCGGGAGCCGTTCGACCGGATAGGCC
>SYGW01000058.1 GCA_005800255.1 Nitrospiraceae bacterium
GACGGGCCCACTGTTGGGCAAAGGCCGCCGGGGAGAGATTCCCCAGCCGCGAATGCCGACGCTGGCGGTTGTAGAAGATCTCGATGTACTCCGTGATCTCGCGCCGAGCCTGCTCCCGCGTCTGATAGCGCTGATGGTGCACCAGTTCATTCTTCAGCGTACCCCAAAAGCTTTCCATCGGCGCATTGTCGTAACAGTTGCCCGTTCGACTCATGGACACGGTCATGCCGAACTGGTGCCTCCAAGCCTGATAGTCCTGGGCCGGGGCGTTTGGCCCCGACGGCATTCACCAGCGCCTGGCACACCAAGTCCGTCGTCATCCGGGCCCCCATCGCATGCCCGACCACCTCACACGTGTAGAGATCCGTCACTCCTGCCAGATATAACCACCCTTCCGCGGTCGGCACGTCGGTGATGTCGGTGCCCCACGTCTCGTTCGGGCGCCTGGCGTCGAACGTTTGCGCCAGCAGGTTGTCCGCCACGGGCAAACGATGATTCGAATCCGTGGTGATCGTGAACCGGCGCACCTGCTTACAGCGCAGCCCCAGCTTCTTGCGCAGGCGTTTGATGCGTGAGATGCCAACCGTCACGCCCTCCGCCCGCAGTTCATCCTGCAGCCGCTCCGGTCCGTAGGTCTGGCGTTGACCAGCCGGGAGTGTTTGTACCACCTACCATGTTAGCCCTCAGCTGGCAAGCTGGATGGCTTCGGGGGTAAGTGGCTGCCCCCCCAAGGCTGCGGTGTGGTCAGACCGTGTTGTCGTGAATCCGCCAGGATCACCAGCACGTCTTGTGAACGAATCCGTCTGGCCACCACCGAGGCCAGGCACTCGCGGGTGTATTCGTCGAGAATATTCAGAATCCGCAAGGGCCGGCCGTCATGCGTCCGCTCCGCCACGAAGTCATACGACCAGACATGGTTCGGATACTCCGCCCGCCGGCGGATACAGGAGCCATCGGCCAACCAGAGTCGGGCCCGCTTCGGCTGCTTGCGGGGCACTTGCAGGCCTTCCTCACGCCAAATCGTATACACGCGATCTTTCCCCGCATCCCACCCTCACGTCTCACCAGCTCCGTCACCGTGCGGTAGCCGTAGCGCCCATAGGTCTTGGCCAGGGCCATGATCCGCTCGCGTAATCCCTCCCGATGTGGGTCTGGCCGGGTCCGGTAGCGATAGACGGACCGAATCTGACCAATCGCCCGACACGCCCTGCGTTCCGAGACCGGGAGCACGGTGACGACGTGCGTCACGGCCTCCCGCCGGCGGGCCGGGCTTAGAAGTTTCCCGCGGCCACTTCCTTGAGGATCGACAGATCCAGGGACTGGTCGGCGACAATCCGCTTGAGGCGCAGATTTTCCTGTTCCAGCCCCTTTAGCCGCTTGGCTTGATCCACGCGCAGCCCGCCGTACTCTTTCTTCCAGCGATAGTAGATTTGCTCGGTGATGCCGAGCTTCCGACAGGCGTCGAGTACCGCCAGGCCTTTGCCAGCGTCCAGCTCCACGGTTCGCAGATGTTGAATGATCTCTTCGGGGGTGTACCGTTTCCTGGACATGCTCCTGACCTCCCTGGTTGCGGTCCAGTCTCACATTCACCCTGGACCAAATTTGCCCGAGCAGGTCAGTCGCCCGTGCCGCTCCCGAAACACCCAGTTCGCGAGTGTCTTGTCCGACATCGCAAGCCGTCTCGCCGCCTCCGGAACCGTCAGTTCCTATTCGAGAACGAGCCGGACGGCGTGCTCACGGAATTCCTTCGTATACGTCTGTCGTGGTAATCGTTCCATCCCACACCTCCAACTCCCCTATAGTAGGTTGAAGGCGTCCACTTTTTCGCGCCTAGCTCACTCGATTGGCCTACATTCGTGGGGCAGGTCAGGGCCGCAGCGTGAAAGATTGAGTGCGGGCGTATGCAGCTCTATGCGGTCGCCTGCTGCGTTTCTGTTGAGACTTGATAGAAACATTCAGATCCGCGTGACTAAAGCCAAAGATAAAGCGGGCAAATTGCAGACTGTTGCCGCCTGAAAGTGACCCGCTTTTTCTAGAGTGGGCTTTCGGAAGGTCATTTCTACGCCATTCCAAGGCATTTTAGAATTTTTAACGCCGACTCGAGCGCAATGCTCGTTCTCTGGTGCTCAAACGCATTGACAGTCGGACCGCTGACGCCCGCGAGGACGGCCAGTGTTTTTTGCGTCAGCTTTTGCTCCTTGCGCCGCTTTACGGCTTCTTCGACAAGGATTTTCCAATCAAGGCGAATGTTCCGTTCCATCTTTTTTCCATGAGGTTGATGATTGCATCCCGCAATTCCGGGGCTCCGGTGTTGCTTTCGGCGATAGCGTTCCGGGCCGCTTCCTTGCGTTTCTCAAGTTGTCCCGTGGCCATGGCGATGGCCGGGGCCGGCAGTTCGAATTCTTCACCCAGTCGGATGAGCGCGCGCGCCTTCAGATCGCCGAGGGGAATGTTGGCGCTGCCGCTGATGGATAAGGCGATTGTGTTATAGCCGTATAAGGCCGCCGCTACCGCGTCATAGGCGGGCGTCAGGCGCAGGCCCGCCTCCGTGTGGAACATGGCGAAGTTTTTCAGGTGCATGTCTGTGTTGCCAAGCAGGAGGCTGGCGAGAATGCGTAAATACAGCCGGTAAATCTCTGCCGGCAGGCACCCCGGTGTCTGCCGGATGAAATCCGCCATGCTTTTGTGGCTGCCTTCATATTTGGCTTCGGAAGGATAACCGAGAAGCTGGTTGAATTCCTCGAAATGAATCCGTTGCCCGTCGCCCGTCCGGTCGAAGCGTTTGATAATCAGCGCCGGGTCTTTGAAGCCGTCGATCCTGCCGAGGCGCAGATCGACAATGTCCTCATCGGGCAATAACGCCTTCAAGGCTTTCGTCGTCAGATATTCGTTGGCCAGCAGATCGTCATGGCGCGGCGAGGCAAACTTGGCGATATGGGTGCTGAGTTCGTCTGTCCGCGCAGGGCAGAGTTTCCCATCACGCTCGATCAGGACCAGCTTGGGCTGAATGCCTGACAGCGAAGCCCGGCCCGCCATGACGGCGATTTCCATCGGGTCATCCGGCTTGATATTGCCGCGGTCCTGCGGATCGGGATCGATGATGGATACGGCTCCCGCGCAATCCTTCCCGAAAGCCAGCAGGAGCTCAAAGCGCGAAGCGCGGCGTTTGCCGAGCAGCCGGGTTTGCGCGTCTTCCATCCAGCCTTCGGCAACCAGGTTGTCGAAGAAGGGCGGCAGGCCGGACTCGCTGATATAGGGCCCGGCGCGCAGGGGAAGTGTATGGGCGATGGCCGGATGGC
>SYGW01000059.1 GCA_005800255.1 Nitrospiraceae bacterium
CCCGCTGGTCGTCGTCCAGAATCGGCACCGACACATTGAGCACATGCGTGCCGAAGGAAGGATCGAAGTAGATCTCGCCGACGTATTGCTGCCCGGTCCCGCCGCTGTATACCGCCCGCCACCACGCACTCTTGCCATAGTAATATTCCACCTGGGGAATCGAGCTGACCACCAAGGCGCCCCGCGCGTCGGTGACAAAAATCCCCACGTAGTCCGAGCGCCGGATGTCATGCCAGCGGATCAGGTAGTTCGTCACGATGCGGTTGATGAACAGGGGGAATTCGTTGCGGCGCTCCCGCTGACGCCACTGCTGCTGCCAGTCTTTGATCATGGCTTGGATGCTGGCCTCGTCTTTGTCCGCATAGCCTCGGTTGGCCTCGGTCACGGCCGTCCGCAGGAATGGAGTTGCGGCCAGCTGTTGCGCTTCGCTGAGCCCGCGGGTGACCTGCATTTCCACCCGACGCGCCGCTTCCACCGCCGATTCCTTGAAATTGGCTCCGACACTTTCGCGAAGGGCGCGGCGTTCTTCGACGTAGGTCAGGAAGAGAGAGAGGCTCAGGGGCAGGAGGCCGACCATTACGATGGCCGTAATGATCTTATGCTGGAGACTGTGCGACCGACTCCAGGCTGTCATTTAGGTAACAAGGCGTCCTTTCTATGTGCTCATTTTCATTCGGCTCCCCTTGAATGTCAAGCAAAGGTAACATAAAAATTCCACCTACCCTCGCTTGAGCAGCCGCCCCTCCCCGCCCGGCCAGATCAGCAGCAGGGGGCTGGCCACGAAGATCGAGGAATAGGTTCCAAAGATGACGCCCCAGAGAAGCGCCAAAGAAAAATCATGCAAGACTTCGCCCCCGGCCAGGGTCAATGGAACCAGCACCAGCACAACCGTCAGGCTGGTCACGATCGTCCGGCTCAAGACCTGGTTGATCCCGTTGTTGATCACAGCTTCCATGTTATCCCGGCGGCGTACGCGGAGATTTTCGCGTATCCGGTCGAACACGACGACCGTATCCGTGAGCGAATACCCTGCCAGCGTCAGCAGGGCCGTCACGACCAACAAGGTGATCTCCTTGTCCAGGATGTAAAACGCGCCCAGCACGGCCAGTACGTCATGAAACGTGGAGAGCGCCGCCGCCACGCCGAAGCGGAACTCGAAGCGTGCCGCGATGTACAGGATGATGCCGAAGAAGGACACCAGGACGGCAATCAGGGCATCCTGCTGTAATTTCTGCCCGATCGTGGGCCCGATCTCGGTGGAGGCGTCCACCACGAACTTGTTGTTCGGAAATTCCTTGCTGAAGACCGCGACGACCCGGTCCGCGACTTTTTCCTCGATGGTGGTCGAGGTCTTGACGCGGATCAGCAGCTTATTGGCCTCGACGAACTCCTGCAAGTCCGCATTGGCGAGCCCATTCGACTCCAGCGCCTTGCGCGCCTCGTCAATGCGAATCTGCTGGTCGAACTTCAGCTGCACGGCGGTCCCGCCGGCGAAGTCGATCCCGAGGTTGGCAGCTCCCCGGGCGATCTGGATCACGGCCACGATGCCCAGCAGAACCAGCACGCCAGAAAAGACAAACGCGATCTTCCGCTTGCCCATGAAATCAATATTGGTCTTCCCCAAAATCTCGAACATGCATTCCCCTCTCGAAGGTCGGACGAAGCCGCTAAATGCTCAATCGCTCGACTTTGTGGCGCTGATTCAACGTGTCGAAGACCACTTTCGTGCCGACCAGCGCGGTGAACAAGTTGATCGCGATTCCCAAGCAGAGCGTGACGGCAAACCCCTTGATCGGCCCGGTCCCGAACAGGAACAGCGCCAGGCCTGTAATTAAGGTGGTCACGTGGGAGTCGATGATCGTCAGCAACGCCTTGTCGTAGCCCCCATCGATCGCCAAACGCACCGGCTTGCCCTGTCGCAATTCTTCGCGGATGCGCTCAAAAATCAAGACGTTGGAATCCACTCCCATACCGATGGTCAGAATGATGCCTGCAATGCCGGGCAGCGTAAGCGTTGCGTTCAATCCGGCCAGCGACCCGATCAGGCAGATCAGGTTCAAGGCCAAGGCAAAATCGGCGATGACGCCCGAAAGCCGGTAATAAACGATCATAAAAAGCACGACCAAGCCGCCCGCGAACAGGGTGGCGCGGACCCCCTTCTCGATCGAGTCGCGCCCCAACGAGGGGCCGACGGTCAGATCCTGGATGATCTTCAGCGGAGCGGGCAGGGCGCCGGCCCGGAGCACGATCGCCAGGTCGTTGGCTTCCTGCATGGTGAAGGTGCCGCTGATCTGAGCCCGCCCCCCGCTGATCCGTTCCTGAATGACGGGGGCGGAGTAGATGGTATTGTCCAGCACGATCGCCATCCGCTTCTTGACGTTCTCGGATGTGATGCGCTCGAACTCCCGGGCGCCCTTGGCATCGAAGGTCACCGACACGTAGGGCTCGTTGAACTGCCCGATCGAGACGCGCGCGTCGCTCAGCACATCCCCGGCCAGCATCACACGCTTTTTGACCAGGAACGGTGTGCGGAATTCTCGCCCCGTGTCTTTCTCGATCATTTTTTCGAACAGGATCTGATCGCCTTCCGGCAGCTGGCCCTGGACCTGCTTGAGCACCTCGTCTTCTTTGCCTTTCGGGATCCGTTGCGGCAAATCCATAGCCAGCTTACTGGACTCGTCCAGCAACTTGAATTCGAGCAACGCCGTTTCCTTGATCAGGTCCTTCGCCCGCTTCGGTTCGGTAATGCCCGGAAGCTGGACGACGATCTGCTTGAGTCCCTGCCGCTGGATCAGCGGTTCGGCCACGCCGAATTGATCGATCCGGTTCCGGATCGTCTCCAGGGCCTGGTTGATGGCGGAATCCTTGATCCGCTTGATCTCACCCTCGCGCAGCTCATAGACCAGGCTGCCGCCCGTGCCCTTTGCTTCCAGTTCGTAGAAGGAGGGGAAATCCTCCATAGCTTTTTGGATCTGGGCCTTCAGGTCCGTATTCTGGAAGGAGAGCGTGACCTGGGATGCCCCGGTTCGCTTGGCCGATTCGACGGGAATCTTCTTGTCGACCAGTAGATCCTGCATGGCCGTAACGGACCGGTCCACGGCGATCTCCACCGCCCGTTCCTCCTCGACCTCCAGAACCAGATGGATTCCCCCCTGAAGATCCAGGCCCAGGGTGATGCCCTTGGTCGGAAGGACCTTCTTCGACCAGTCAGGCAGGGCCTGATACAGCCGAGGATAGGAGGGAAGGAAAAACGCCACCGAGAGCGCCAGTACGACGCCCAGCAATGCAAATCGTCCGCCGACCTTCTTCATTCGTCCCTCAATCGTTGAAACGGCCCCGCCTGACGGAGGCCTCGCTATTCTTCTTCATCCGCCCGAAGCCGGGAAATGGATTCCCGCTGAACCTTGATCTTGGTATTGTCTGAGATCTGCAGCGTCACCGTCTCTTTACCCAAATTGGTGACCGTGCCCCAGATGCCGCCGGACGTCACCACTTTATCGCCCTTCTTGAGCGCCTCCAACATCGCCTTCAATTTTTTCTGGCGCTTCTGCTGGGGCAGAATCAGCAAAAAATAAAAGACGATAAAGATCAGTACGAACGGCACCAGCGACAGCAGCGAGGATCCCGGACCTGCGCCGCCGCCTTGTGTTCCCTGTGCCCAGGCCACTGATGCCATCATGCTCACCGCCTCCCCTCCTGCATCGCTGCCGGTTCTTCGATCCCACCATGATCAACCGCATCGTCCGCTTCGACGACGCCGGCCGCTTCCCGCTTCGCGTGAAATTCCCGCCGAAACGCAGCGAACGAGCCGGCGGCAATAGCGGAGCGGATCTGCCGCATCAAGTCGGCAAAGTAATACAAATTGTGTACGGTGTTGAGGCGTACCCCCAACATCTCCTTGACCCCAAACAAGTGGTGCAAGTAGGCCCGCGAATGCTTCCGGCAAACCGGACAGCAGCAGGCTGGATCGATCGGGCGTTCGTCCTTGGCATAGCGGGCTTGCTTGATCAGCACCCGCCCGCTTGCCGTGAACAGCCAACCGGTACGCCCATGCCGGGTCGGCACCACGCAATCGAACAGGTCGATGCCTCTGGCCACGCCTTCGACCAAATCTTCCGGCAGTCCGACCCCCATCAAATATCGGGGCCGGCGGGCCGGCAATTCCGGAACGGTTGCGTCCAGCATCGAGTACATGACGGACTTTTCCTCTCCCACGGAAAGCCCTCCGACCGCGTACCCGTCGAACCCCAGCGAGACCAAGTCCTGCGCAGACTCGACGCGCAGAGCCGGGTCATGCCCGCCCTGGACGATCCCGAATAGCGCCTGGTCGGACCGACGCCGCGCGGCTTGGCAGCGGCGGGCCCAGGCGCCCGTTCGTCTCAACGCCTCGTGGACCCGTTCGCGGGACGAGGGAAGCGCCACGCATTCATCGAAGGCCATCATGATATCGGCCCCCAAGGCCTCCTGAATCTCGATCGCCCGCTCCGGTGTAATGTGATGGGAAGAGCCGTCCACATGAGATTGAAACGTCACCCCTTCGTCCGTCACCCGACAGAGCTTCGCCAGACTGAACACTTGAAACCCGCCGCTGTCGGTCAGGATCGCCCCGGGCCAGCCCGTGAACGAGTGCAGTCCTCCCAGTTCCTCAATGATCCGATGCCCCGGGCGCAGGTACAGATGGTAGGCGTTGTTCAGGATCAGGCGAAATCCGAGTCCCATCAGGTCCTCGGGACCAATCCCTTTGACGGCCCCCAGGGAACCGACCGGCATGAACGCCGGGGTCTCGATCGTCCCATGGGCCGTTTTGAGCGCACCCACACGCGCCACCCCGCCCAGATCCGTCTGCTGCACTGTGAACTCAAGCATAGCCGAAGCCTATCGTCACATCCGCTCAGGGGCGGAGATCCCGAGGAGCCCCAGCCCGTTACGGAGCACCTGCTGCACGGCATACATCAACGCCAGTCTGGCTCCCGTCAAATCGGGGCTGACTTGCTCCCGCTGCTTGCCCATCTCGCTCGCATCTTTGACAAACGCAGCGGCTTCGGCCACGTCCTGCTCCACGGCCACCGGCATGATACGATGTTTGAAATAGAACGTATGGAGCAAGCCGGCCAGCTCCTGCAGATAGAAGGTCAATCGGTGGGGCTCCAGAGCCGCCGCGCTGCCCTGGACCACGGACGGATACGCCGAGAGCTTCCGGATCAGCCCGAATTCATCCGGATCGCGCAGCAACGACAAGTCCGCCGCACTCGGTTTCGGCACCGGCAAGCCCCGCTCTTCGGCCACCCGAAAGAGGCTGGCGATCCGCGCATGCGCGTACTGGACATAGTAGACGGGATTCTCCGCCGACTGTTGCTTGGCCAATTCCAGGTCGAAATCCAGATGCGTGTCCGACCGGCGCATCAGGAAGAAGAACTTGGCCGCGTCCGCGCCCACCTCGTCCATCACCTCCCGCATGGTAATAAACTCGCCGGCACGCTTGGACATTTCCACCTTCCGGCCTCTGCGCAGCAGATTGACCATTTGAACGAGCACCACCCGTAGCCGCTCCTTGGGATAGCCGTAGGCCTGCACCACCGCCTCCATCCTCGGGATGTACCCGTGATGGTCCGCGCCCCAGACATCGATCAGCAGATCATAGCCGCGCCGGAGCTTATCCCGATGGTAGGCGATATCCGAGGCCAGATAGGTATAGTCCCTTTCCTGCTTCCGCACAACCCGATCCTTCTCGTCGCCGAATGACGATGACCGAAACCACCAGGCGCCGTCCTGTTCGAACAGCAAATCGCGCGCGCGGAGATCGGTCAGCACTTGCTCCACCCCTCCGGACGCCAGCAAGGAAGCTTCGCTGAACCAGGCGTCGAACTCGATGCCGAAGGATCGGAGATCCTGCCGGATCTTTTCGAGCAACTCCTTGTACGCCAGCTCCCGGCACCGTGGCTCCGCCTGTTCGGCCGGAAGATTGAGCAGCGCCTCCCCCGCCTGCTCACGCACCAGCGCAGCCACCGTCTCAATGTAGGCGCCGCGATACCCATCCTCGGGGAACGACACGGATCGACCGAGCAATTCCAGATACTTGGCATACACGGATGCGCCAAGCAGTTTCATCTGGCGACCGGCGTCATTAATATAGTACTCCTGCACCACTTCATAGCCGGTCGCTTGCAGCAGTTTGGCAATCGCCTGTCCGACCGCGGCCCCACGCCCATGACCGACGTGGAGGGGCCCAGTCGGGTTCGCGCTGACATATTCCACCAGTACGCGTCGCCCCTGGCCCATCGTCGCCCGCCCATAGGCCTGCCCTCGCGCTTCGATCTCCGCCAATACCTCCAACCAGAGGTCGCGCCTGACCGTCATGTTCAAAAAGCCTGGCTTGGCTATCTCAACTCGATCGAACAACGCCTCGCGCCTGACAATATTATCGAGAATGATCTGGGCGACATCATAGGGAGCCAGCCGTTCGGATGGCGCGAGACTCATGGCCACCGTCGAAGCCAAGTCGCCCCATTCCGGCCGCTTGGGGAGATCCAGCGTTAGGGTCGGAATCGATTCCACTCTTAATTGCCCCTTGCGCTTGGCTTCCTGCAAGGCATCCTGGAGGGCGTCGATGACTTTTTCCTGCACAATATCGCGAGACACAACCTGGCCGAACTCCTTCTTTTGTCTAGCAAAAACCAGCGGGTGAATCTAACACAACCCCTCAGGCATGACAAGACAAGGAACTGCGAAGCTGGTTTGAGGACGTGCTTTTCGCTCTAGCCAGAAGCCTTCCAAGACAGCCCTCGATCACCCGTTCGATCGGCACCCGTAAGCAACGCTTCTCGGTGCAAGCCTGAACCCTGTCCCACTCATTGCAGAGACAAGGGGCTCCGCTTACGATCTCGACATGACCGCCTCGGGGAGCCCAGCGTTCCGGGTCGGTCGGCCCGAAGAGTGCGATCGTCGGCACACCCAGACAGGCAGCCACGTGAGTAATCCCCGAATCGTGCCCAATGTACAGAGCAACCTGCGCCATCAATCCTGCCACCGAGATCAACTCCTGTCCCTTGAACACCAAGGGCGATGCTACGCAGGCCTGTTGGACTGCTCGGACCCGCTCCGTGTCAGCCGGTCCTGCCAGCAAAAGAGGCACGGCGCCAAAAGCCTGCAACTGCGCAACCAGTTCGACAAACCATCCGGGCTCGCAACATTTGTGAAGGCTCCCGCTGCCCGGATGCACCGCCACGAGCACCTGGTCTTTCCGGACTCCCGCCTTTGCCAAACTGGCCGTGGCAGCTTGCAGAATGGCCTCCGGTAATCGCAGCGGTCTTGTCGTTCGCTCTTCACCGACCGTCGAGGCGACGATCTCAAGGTGCCGGTCCGCCTGGTGCAGATTCATACAACCGGAGTCAAAAGGGCTCCGAATGATAACCCTCCCAACCCCGAGAGCGGAGAGGGTCGCCGCAAGGCGCCCCTCTGCATCCTTCATCCACCCAGTGGCCAAATCAGCCCGATCCAGCCAGGAACACAGGCCTGAATCCGCCGATTCGGTTCCGGCCAGCAGCCCGGCCAGACCGCCTTGTTCCAGCGGGAACAGCCGGTCCACCTCCCCACAAGCAAACAGCAACCGGCCGACTTGCTCTCCGGCAATCAGCCCGCACTCATGCGTCGGGAAAGCCGCCCGGATCGAGCGGATGGCAGAGAGGGCCAACAGCACATCTCCAAGCGCTCCGGGATGGATCAGCAAGAGAGATCGCCGCATGGGTTTATGCCCCCTCACGTGCCACTCCTTGCTTCTCGGTAAACAGCTTGCGGGCGAATTCCAAGTCGGCCGGCTGATTCACATTGAGGAAGCTGAGCAGTTGCGGGTCTGCTTCTCCTATGTCCGCTTCTGAAAGGATCTTCACGGAGAGATCAGAAACCGAAACTAGGTCCTGTACCCTCAGATTGTTAGCATGGAGCATCCGCTCCAAATGCGGCAGGCAGGCTTTGGAGTAAATCGCGTGCATGGGCTGGAGCCCGTTCGCCAGACAGACCATCACCACATCGGCGTCCCGCCCCAGATCGGCCATGCGGCGGATCACCGCATCCGCCAGGAAGGGCATATCACAGGCCGCCGCGAATAGGCGCGGATGGCGCGCACGAGAGAGTCCGCTATAGAGCCCCCCCATCGTCGCACAATCCGGGATTAAATCGGTCACGACCCTGGCGCGCAAACTCTTCAACTCGGGCAAGGGTTCGGCCACAGACACCATCACCTCGTCGAACAGACCTTCCAGCACGGTCAGGGACCGCTCCAGCAAGGTTCGCCCCCCGAGCTCAAGAAACCGCTTATCGCGCCCCATCCTGCGGCTCTTGCCCCCGGCCAGCAACAAACCGGTCATCTGCCCTATTGTAGAACTCATGCCTGTAAACACATCGACCGCTGCAGAAAAAAAAAGGGGGTGGGCCATCCCACCCCCTTTCCAAGGCTTGTCTTCCCTTACGGGCTAGACTTTACCCTTTTTCTTATTGGCCCGACGAGTCAACACCCACCCTTCCAGGATCACGAACCCGATCGCGATCAGGGTCGGATAGATGTAGGTCTCCCTGGGAATGGGCGGCTCCAGAACCGTATAGTAGAAGGCGGAGACGGCCATCTTTCGACCGGCATCCCCATTGTGCCCATCCCACGCGAAGAACACCGTCGGGATGTACTTGCCCATCTCGAAGTAGGTGTCCTCGTCATAGTCTTCCTTGATGGGCCGGCTGACCATCAAGGTCCAGCGGCCGTCCTTCCACTCCTGCTTCAAGACCTTGAGCTTCTCGGTGTAATCGTCACGATCCTGGAAGTCCTGGTCCCACCCGGTTCCCGTAAACGCCTTGATGGTCCCGTTGGCTTCCCACTTCACGATGTCCACCGGATACTTCTGGTCGCCCCAGAGGTAGCGCGGCTTGATCGGGGCCGGCAGCTCCTGCCACTTGACCGGGAACTGGAACGCGAAGGCATCATTGTAGACCGAGTACTTGCTCTGCTGGGCGGCAATCGAATCGCCCTCGCCGGTCTTCGGCGCCTGTTCCTTGACCCCGTAGCTCTCCACGTTCACTTCGGTAGGCTGCCACGGCAGCTTCCCTTCGGCCACGCTCTTGGATCGGTCGTCCCATTGGAACAGGAACACGATATTTTTATCGTTGTACAGAGACTTGACCCAAACGTCGTCGATCCGGTTGACGAAGTTCCGCGGCTTGTGAGTGATCTGCCCGCCGAACAACACGATCCGACGCTCACGCTTCTGCCACATCTCGTTCTCCGGATCGTCGGAGATCTCCCCTTCCACCACCGGGCCGGACCGGATCACGAAGTTCACCTTCGGCTTGTCGGTGAGCGGATCGATCGGCAGCGGATTCCCTTCAGGGTCCCGCTCGCAGAGCGAGTTCACGAAGTTGGCGATGTGCCACCGCTCTTCGACCGTCGTGTTGTCCGCGAAGGACGGCATCGGCGTGCCGCTCACCCCCGTGGAGAACGTCCGGAAGATGTTCTTGACGTTATACGGATCCTGGCGGCTCCCGCGGAAGTTCCAGCACTTATGCCAGTTGGCCGGTTGAATCGGGAATCCCCAGTCATCCTTCAGGTTGAACGCGTTGCCATCGCCACGCCCGGTAACCCCGTGGCATTCGATGCATTTCTTGTCCACGATCAACTGGGCGCCCGTTTCCAAGCTTTCCTTGCTGACGGGGATCGGCTTGAGCTCGTCCAGCTTCAGCACCGTCTGGGTTTCCGTCGCTTTGTCGTCGAACTTACGATCCTTGATGAGCTGAGTCGTCACAAACGACAAGACCTGCAACCGCTGTTCTTCGGTCAGAATACCTTCCCAGGATGGCATGGCCGATCCAGGGAGGCCGTGCGTCACGGTCGCGAACAAGTCGTTTTCCGCCTCGACCGCTTTCTTGGCATCGAACAACGGCAACTCGCCGCTGGCGGTCCGCCGGATCTTGAACGTCCCTTGGTTGAAGTTGCGCGGACGGGGCCAGAGTCGGTCGGCGGCAGGACCATCACCCGCTCCGTCCATCCCGTGGCACCAGACGCACTTCGTAAAATAGACTCGCTTGCCGGCTTCGATCATTTCCGCGGATGGGAGCGGCGCCAGATCGCCCTTCTTGAAGCCATCGGGGAGGCCGCCTCCTTCTTGCGCGAAGATCGAAACCCCTGCGCTGCCGGAGACCATCGTGATCCCCAGTGCCGCAATCGCGATTAAGAGCACCTTACTCGTCACATGCCTCATAGCTATACCCCTTCACCGAAATGATGTGTGGGATTAATCCCAAGTTCTCGGATAATAGCCGGTGTGCCAGTATTC
>SYGW01000060.1 GCA_005800255.1 Nitrospiraceae bacterium
ATCGAGTCCATGATCCGTTCGCCCATGTCATCGATCTTGCGATGAACGTGGGTCTGTCGGAGCATGGCGTCAACCAACGTCGTCTTGCCATGGTCAACGTGAGCAATAATGGCGATATTGCGGATGTCGCTACGACGCCCCGCGGGGGCGATCTGGTCTGCGACGGGAGATTCTGTGGTGGCGATTGGATCCATAGACATTGCAGTATGCTCCAAAAAAAAAGACGCCCGGAAATCCAGGCGCCATGGGTTAGTATACCTGAAGCATGGTGCCCGGCACAAGCGATGCAAGAGGAAGGTGCGGACGGGAGGACTCGCTGCCGCAGGCTTGAGTTTTAAGGGTCCGCAGGGTATGGTGACTTTCCTGTATCTTGCCTGGGACACAACCAACACTCGAATGTAAACCCGCGTAATTATGGCTGATCGTCAGATATATCGACAATATCCGCCTCGTCAGCCTCCGCGTCGCCGGTCGTGGCGCTGGTGGCAGGTCTCACTCCTCAGCCTCGTTGCGGCGTTCCTGGGAGGGGCGCTGGGGCTTGGGGGATTGGTCTGGCACCTTGCGAACGATCTTCCTCCATTAGACCAGCTGGAGACGTATCAGCCCAGTCTGGTCACGCAGGTCTATTCAAGCGATCAGCAGCGCATCGGTCAGTTTTTCATTGAGCGCCGCATCCAGACTCCCTTGGCGGAAATTCCCGAACGGTTTCGCCGCGCCGTTATCGCGGTCGAGGATGTCCGGTTTTTTGAACATCCAGGACTCGATTACATCGGCATGCTCCGTGCGGCCTGGACGAACGTCCGCCGAGGGGGGAAGGTCGAGGGGGCCAGCACGATTACCCAGCAGTTGGCGCGATCGTTGTTCCTCTCGTCGGAACGCACCTTCGACCGCAAGGTCCGCGAGCTGATCCTGGCCTATAAGATGGAGCTGGTGCTGACGAAGGATAAAATTCTTGAACTCTATTTGAATCAGATTTATTTCGGGCAGGGGGCCTACGGGATCGCCTCGGCCTCCCAAACCTATTTCGGGAAAGACCTCTCGGCCCTCACGACGGCGGAAGCAGCATTTCTCGCGGGACTTCCCAAGTCTCCCAATAATTATTCGCCGTTTAAAGCCTACGACCGAGCCAAAAAACGACAAGAGCATGTGCTGACCCGCATGGAAGAGGCGGGATTTCTGACCGCGGCAGAGCGTGAAGAGGCGGCGGCGGAAACGTTGAATTTCAGGCGGCCGGGCGGGGAGCAGGCTGCGCCCTATTTTGTGGAACATGTTCGGCAGTTGCTGGTGGCCAAGTACGGCGAGGCCCTGGTCTATAAGGGTGGGCTCAAGGTCTTTACAACTTTGAACATGGAGATGCAGAAGGCCGCTGAAACCGCTTTTGCGGCCGGTTTGCGTGAATTGGACAAGCGTCAAGGGTGGCGGGGTCCGCTCCGAACGGTCGATCCGGCTGCGCCGGTTTCGCCCCTGGCGGTGGCGCCGGCCGGCCAAGCGCTTAAGGCGGGAGACTATCGGGAAGCGGTCATCACGAAAGTGGCGAAGGATCATTATGTGGCGCAGGTCGGTTCCGTAGCTGCCAGGCTCGCCTTTGACGATATGGCCTGGGCGAAGCGGCGCCTGACCGGGCCGGATACCATGAAGGACGCCTTCGTCAATGCGAACCTCAAGCAGGTGCTGAAGCCTGGCGATGTCGTGGAAGTATTGGTGAAGAAGATCGAGCGGGACGTCGTGCATGTGCAACTGGAGCAGACGCCCCTCGTCGAGGGAGGGTTGATTGCGCTGGAGCCTGGCAAGGGCGCCATCAGGGCCATGGTCGGCGGATACGATTTCGGCCGCAGTGAGTATAATCGCGCCCTCCAGGCCCATCGCCAGCCCGGGTCCGCCTTCAAGCCGATTATCTATGCGGCGGCTCTCAATCAAGGGATGAGTCCCGCGTCGATGATCCTCGATGCCCCGGTCGTCTACGAGCAGGAGTTGGAGGAAAAAACCTGGAAGCCGGAGAACTATAGCCACAAGTTCCACGGCATGGTGAGTTTGCGGGAGGCGTTGGCCCATTCCTACAATCTTGCGACAGTCCGGCTGCTGGATAAGGTGGGGATTAGGAATGTCATCGAGTTCGCCAAAACGGTCGGGATCACTAGCCCGTTAGCTCCTGATTTGTCGCTGGGTCTCGGTTCGTCCTCGATGGGGTTGCTGGAATTGACCTCCGTTTACGCGGTGCTGCTTAACGAAGGGAGCCGGGTGGAGCCCTACGCGATCGTGTCCGTGGAGGATAATGCGGGCAAGGTGCTGGAGTTGGTGGATGTGCAGGCCCTGCCGGTGATCTCCAAGGAGACCGCTTACGGGATCACCAATATGATGGAAGATGTGATTCAAAAGGGGACCGGCCAGGCGGCCGAATCGATCGGCCGGCCGATTGCCGGGAAGACCGGCACGACAAACGACTTCATCAATGCCTGGTTCATCGGCGGCGCGCCGAATTTGGTGGCGGGCGTCTATGTGGGGTTCGATGATCGCCGCTCGCTCGGCGAAACGGAATCGGGGGCTCATGCCGCGTTGCCGATTTGGATCAACTTCATGAATGAGTCGCTCAGGCAGGTCCCGGTCATGGCCTTCACCGTTCCGGAAGGCGTCACGTTTGTGAATGTCGATCCTTCAACGGGGTTGCTCGATGGCGAGCAGGAAGGTCAGGCCGGCACAGTTGAGCTCTTTATCAAAGGCAGCGAACCGACTCAAGCGCCTCAGCGCCGGCTGGACCCGACGGATTTTTACAAGTTGGATCAAATTCCCGAGGGGTCGCAAGAGCAGGCGGCTGAAAAGTCTCGCTAGGCGGCTGCGTGTGAAGGCTGCTTGGTGGGTTAGGATTTCGAGTCCTGATATTCCTCGTGCCAGGCCATCTGAATCGCTTCCAGAATCTTCTCGTTCGATTTTTTCGCATCGTCCTTGAAATCTGGAAGTGCCACGACCCAGGCATGCAGGTCGGTGAAGCGAACCGTGAGGGGGTCCGTTTCCGGATGCTCTTCAACGAGGCGAATGGCAATATCTTCTGTGTCGTTCCATTTCAAATCCATCTGAACTCCTTCGACGTTTTCCGATGCCGCGTTACGTAAGGTCCGAGACCTTCTTGCCCTGGAGCCCTCGTGTGAGCGAATCGTTCAGCATGGCGACGGTCAGGCGCTGCGCCGACCGTTCGAGGTCTCCCATGCGCGCGCGGATGGCGCGCGGGTCGTTGCCGTTCTTTGCGGTGGCCAGGGCCGAGAGGGCCGCACGAATGGCCGTGACCTCTTCCGGGGCGATAAGACGGCTGCTCTCACTCAGGGATTTTTCTGTTGTCGTGATCAAGGCGCCGGCTTCGAGCCTCGTTTCGATCAATTTGCGGGCGCTGACGTCCTCTGCCGCAAATTTGAACGAATCCTCGATCATCTGCTCCACTTCGCGGTCGGATAGACCGTACGAGGGTTTCACTTCGATAGACTGGCTCTGTCCGGTCCGCATGTCGCTGGCCTTCACGTTTAAGATTCCATTGGCGTCGATAAGGAACGTGACTTCGATGCGAGGGGCGCCGGCCGGGAGCGGGGGCACTTTCAGGCGGAATTTTGCCAGGCTGCGATTGTCGTTCGCCAGTTCTCGCTCGCCCTGGAGGATGTGGATGTCCACGCCGGTCTGCCCGTCGACATAGGTGGTGAACATTTCTTTCGCGCTTGCCGGGATGGTCGTGTTCCGGCGGATCAAGCTGCTCATCACGCCGCCCATGGTTTCAATGCCGAGCGAGAGGGGCGTGACGTCGAGCAGGAGCATGTCCGTCGTGCCGCCGCTGAGGATGTCCGCCTGCACGGCTGCGCCCAGGGCCACGACTTCGTCGGGGTTGATCTCGCAATGGGGCGCCTTCCCGAACAGTTCCTGAACCCGTTGCCTCACGAGGGGCATGCGGGTGGAGCCACCGACCAGCACGATTTCGTCGATGGCATCAGGGGTGAGCCCCGCGTCTTTCAGGGCCATTCTGCAGGGAGCCAGGGTCCGTTCGATAATTCCCATGGTCAGGGCTTCGAGTTGGTCCCGCGTCAATTCTCGCGTGAAGCGGCCCTTGTTGTCCGGCAGTTCGACCGAGATCTGCGTCTTCCGTTCATCGGACAGTTGGATCTTGGCCCGTTCCGCCTCGAGCCGGATCGTTTGCATATGGTCCGGGTAGGCAGTGAGATCGATCCCCTGCTGGCTGCGAATGTCTGCCAGGAAGAGATTCGCAATCTCACGGTCCAAATCGTCTCCGCCCAGGTGGGTGTCGCCGTTCGTCGCCAATACTTCGAAGATGCCGTTTTTGAGTTTGAGGATAGAGATATCGAAGGTGCCTCCGCCGAAGTCGTAGACGGCGATGGTGCCCTGCGTCTTTTCTTGCAGCCCGTAGGCGAGCGAGGCGGCGGTCGGCTCGTTGATGATTCTGAGCACGTCCAGCCCGGCGATCATGCCTGCGTCTTTCGTGGCTTGCCGCTGGCTATCGTTGAAGTAGGCGGGACCCGTGATGACGGCTTTCGTGATGCTTTCGCCGAGATGTTCTTCCGCCCGTTGTTTCAGCTCTTTTAAAATCATCGCCGAAATCTGCGGGGGCGAGTAGGATTTTTCTCCGAGCTTGATCCGGATCACGCCGCCTTGCTCGGTGAGCGAGTAGGGGAAGTAGGCCAGTTCGCCCTGCACGTCCTCAAGGGCCTTTCCCATGAAGCGCTTCACGGAGTAGACCGTTCGCTCAGGATTGCGGGTGAGATGTTCCTTCGCCGGATCGCCGACGATCAGCCCGTTGTCGGTCATGGCCACGACGGAGGGCACGATTGTTCGTTCGTTCCGCCCGGGAATGACGCAAGGGTGGCCCTCTTTCATGTAGGCCACGAGCGAATTCGTGGTGCCGAGATCGATGCCGACGATGCGTGACATGGCGCTTATCCGATGGTTGCGACGAGGTCGTTGGCGATGCTCTTGACGTAGGTGCGGTTGGAGAGGATCTCCCTTATCTGTTTCAACAGACGGTCCCGTTCGGCACGGGCTTGGCTGGTCGCGTCGCCTTGATCCTGGAGCCTGTCCCAGTCGGTGAAGAGCTGCTGGAGGCTGGTTTCCATGTCTTGTTTGCGCTGTTCCAGGGTCAGTTGTTCCGTTTGGAGTTTGGTGCGAAGCTGCTGCCCCGTTGTCGATGAACGGTCGGCGGCCCGATATTCGTTCAGCGTGTCTTGGAGCTCGAGGATTTCCTCGAAGAGGTCGGCTGGCGGCGAATTCCTGATTTCCTTTACGGCTCCCGCTTCCAGGTCGAGCAGATATTCGGCCCGCTGAATCGGATCGCGGAGGGTGCGATAGGCCGAATTGAGCGTGGCGGAGTTGCCCAGGCTGATGGTCTGTTCTGTTTCGCTTTTGCTCTGATAGAAGTCCGGATGGAACGCGCGGCTGAGTTCGTAGAACTTGGCTTCCAGTTTGCTTTGGTCGATGGTGAGCCGGCGAGGAAACCCGAAGCAGGTGAAGTAGTCGGTTTCTTTCGACACAGGCTGGACCTTGACGCAGCGGTCGCAGAAATATTCTCCGGACACCTCGGATTGGCAGTGCCAGCACATGCTCCTGGCCATCTGCAGTTCGCGGGGGTTTGAGTTATGGGTATGTTGATGGTCCATCCCGCTACCTCTTCTGACAAGACAGGCATGGCAGCGTGCCATGCCTGGGTGACGATATTCCCCGTCGATTGTCGACGCGGACGATCACGCAGAGAAGGACTCTCCGCAGCCGCAAGTCTTGTCGGCGTTCGGATTGACGAACTTGAAATTGCCGCTTAGCAGGTCTTTCTGGAAGTCCAGCTGCGTGCCCTGCAGATAAATGGCGCTCTTGGCGTCGACAATAACTTTGACTCCGTCGATGACATGAACCTGGTCATGCGGCCCGATCTTTTCGTCGAAGTTGATCGTGTAGCTGAGGCCTGAGCAGCCGCCGCCCTTCACGCCGAGGCGGAGCCCCCCTTCCGTAAGGCCTTGCACGTTGATGAGGCGCTTCACTTCTTTCAGGGCCGCTTCGCTGAGCGTAATCACCGGAGTCTGGATTTCTGCGTTGGTCGTGTCCATGGCGCGCTCCCGTTCTGACGTTACTTCGCGTCGGTCGCGGGTCCGTTGGCTTTCTTTTGGTAGTCTGCGAGGGCGGCCTTGATCGCATCCTCGGCGAGCACGGAACAATGGATTTTCACCGGCGGCAGGTTGAGCTCCTGCACGATGTCGGTATTCTTGATCTTTTGGGCTTCTTCGATGGTCTTGCCCCTCAGCCACTCGGTGGCGAGGCTGGAGCTGGCGATGGCGGAGCCGCAGCCGAAGGTCTTGAACTTCGCGTCTACGATCATGTCGTTCTGCACCTTGATCTGAAGCTTCATCACGTCGCCGCATTCCGGGGCTCCGACCATGCCGGTGCCGACCCCTTCTTCGTCCTTCTTGAAGCTCCCCATGTTGCGGGGGTTATTGAAATGATCGACGACTTTGTCACTGTAGGCCATGATTCCCTCCGAAATTTACAACTGTAAATTTTTCATTGCTGCTAGTGGGCAGCCCATTGGACCGATTTTAAGTCGACGCCTTCCTTTGCCATCTCGTACAGCGGGGACATTTCGCGCAGCTTGGTAACGATCTCGATGACCTTCTTGATCGTATAGTCGATCTCGTCGTCCGTGTTGAAACGGCCCAGACCGAAACGGATCGAGGAATGCGCCAGTTCCGTTCCGACTCCCAGGGCGCGGAGCACGTAAGAGGGCTCCAAGGTGGCGGAGGTGCAGGCCGAGCCGGACGAGAGGGCGATATCCTTCATGCCCATCAGCAACGATTCGCCCTCCACGTAGGCAAAGGAGATATTGAGGTTGCCGGGGAGCCGGTTGGTCGGATGGCCGTTCAGGTAGCTTTCTTCGAGGGCCTTCGTGATGCTGGCCTCCAGCCGATCGCGCATTGCAATCAACCGGGCCGTGTCCTGGGCCATCTCCTGGTCGCAGAGTTCGCAGGCCTTGCCGAATCCCACGATCAAGGGCACGGGCAGCGTCCCGGAGCGCATGCCTCGTTCGTGTCCGCCTCCGTCCATTTGGGCCACGATGCGCACTCGGGGATTCTTCTTTCTTACGTAGAGGGCCCCGACTCCCTTGGGTCCGTACAGCTTGTGGGCCGAGAAAGACATCAGATCGATGCCCATCTCCTGCACATCGACCGGGATCTTGCCGACGCCCTGCGTGGCGTCGCAGTGAAAGAGGATGCCCTTCTCCTTGGCGATCTTACCGATTTCTTTGACGGGGTTGATCGTGCCGATTTCATTGTTCGCCAGCATGACGGAGATGAGGATCGTTTTCTCTGTGATCGCATTGCGCACATCCTCAGGATTCACCATGCCGAATTTATCGACGGAGAGACAGGTGACGGTCGCTTTGCCCTTGCCCTCCAACGCTTTGACTGTGTCGAGGACGGCGCGATGTTCGGTGGAGGAGGTAATGATGTGGGTGCCCTTCTCCCCGTACATCTCCAGCACGCCCTTGATCGCCAGATTGTCCGATTCGGTGGCGCCGCTGGTGAAGACGATTTCTTTCGGGTCGGCTTTGATCAGCTTCGCGATCTGCTTCCGGGCCTGTTCGACCGCTTCCTCCGCAGCCCAGCCGAAGGCATGGTTGCGGCTGGCCGCGTTCCCGAACTTCTCGACGAAGTAGGGGAGCATGGCCTCTAGGACGCGGGGATCCATCGGAGTCGTGGAATGGTTGTCTAAGAAAATGGGCAGTTTCATCGTTCGACTCCTTGTGCCGCAGAAGACTGAATCGTAATGAGGGGTGTGCCACCCATCATGTCTTGCAGGGTCATGCTATTGAGCAATTGGGCGATGCTGTCCTGGACCTTCAACAGCGGTGTGCGGATATTGCAATTGTCCCGCTGCATGCAGAACTCTCCATCCTTCTCGTGCGAGCAGTCGGTAATGCCCAACGGCCCTTCGATGCTTTCGAGAATTTGCGCGATCGTAATTTTGTCTGCGCGCCGGGCCAGCACGTAGCCGCCCTTCGGTCCATTGTGGCTCTCGATCAGCGTGTTCTTGGACAGGGTCTGGAGCACTTTGGCCAGGAGTTCGAGGGGGATGTTGTATTCCTCCGCGATTTCCTTTGTGTTCACCACGCGGCCCGGCATCACGTCGCCGAACTGGGCCGCGGCGATATGCTGAAGGGCCATAAGCGCATAATCTGCTTTTTTTGAGATTTTCAACATTGCTATTGCCGATCTCCAAGGTCGGAGACTATAATGATCTCCGATCTTTAAGGTCGGATTAAGGATAGCACGCAGGTTTCTGGCCTGTCAACAGCCGGAACGAAGACTGAATTTGGTTTCGAAAGGAACGGGTTAATGGGTGGAACGAATCCTTATATTGAAAAGGCTGACTACGAACTTCCCCAGAAAGCCTACACGGTCACCTTCATTGCTCCTGATGGAGCGACGACGAAGGTTTTGGTTGATCCAGCCAAGATCCCCTACGGCCCGACCGGGCTTCCGGGAAGCCTCCTCGATGTGGCGATGGGGGGCGGGGTGGCATTGGAACATGTTTGCGGAGGGGTCTGCGCCTGTTCGACTTGCCATGTCATCGTGAAGCAGGGGTTGGAGAGCTGTAGCGAAGGAACGGATGATGAGTTTGACCAGTTAGACAAGGCGCCGCTCACTACGTTGCAGTCACGGCTCGGCTGTCAATGTGTGCCGAACGGGACGAAAGATATCGTGGTTGAGATCCCGGCTGTGAACAAGAACCTCGTGAAGGAAGGGCACTAATCGTAAGTTTCAGTTCTGACTTCTTTCCGCTCGTATCCCGTTTCCATAAGATAGGCCCGCAAGGGCCGCACGAATCCCTTTACTCCGCTGAGCAATGGAGTCATGTTTGGTGTGCCTGCGACGAGGGGGCGCAGGACGGTCAGCACCGCCTCGACTATTTCTTCGTCTGTCCCCTTCACCACCATCGGTATATAGCGGAACAAGGGTTGTTGTGCTGCTAAGGTTTGCAGGTCGTCGTGGTAGAGACATTTTTCTTCCGCGTGACTAACCGCAATTAGGATGGCAGGCGGCAGTGGGCCTGAAGCTGTCAATTGTTTCAACATGCAGTGGATCGGCACAACGCCGGTGTAGCGACTGATGAGGAGGAGCTTTCGGTCGAGTGAGGGGGGTAGTGTGAAGTTTCCATAGGGGCCGGACAACAGCAGCTCATCGCCCGGCTTGAGTTCGTAGAGATAGTTTGATCCAGTTCCATCAGGGACTCGATCGAAGACCAGGGTCAGTTGTCCTGTCCGGGTAGGGGGTTCTGCCAGCGAGTAGGCGCGATTGAGGGGAGGCTTGATGCCGACTGGGAGTTGCAAGGAAACCCATTGACCTGGCTGAAAGAGGATCTTTTGTGTCTTGGGGAGCAGGACCAGTTGGCGCACATGGGGCGTGAGATCCGTAACCGAGAGAACCGTTGCCGATTGTGTGGGCTCCGCCATGACGATTTCCTCTTTATTCTCTTATCAGATGACCGCTCTGGATGAAAGGGGGGGATCGACCCGATTCTGTACAAGACTTTTCACCCCATGCTATAGATACCGACCGTTCCGCAACGATAGAGGATTATTCGATGAGCCAGGTCAGAGTCAGATTCGCTCCCAGCCCCACGGGTTTTCTCCACATCGGCGGAGTCCGCACGGCCCTGTTCAATTGGCTCTTTGCCCGTCAGCAGAAGGGCATATTTGTCCTCCGCATCGAAGACACGGACCAG
>SYGW01000061.1 GCA_005800255.1 Nitrospiraceae bacterium
GCATCCCAGTATGGTCCTCGAAGGCGTGGTGACGAACGTCGCGGCCGTCGGCGCCGTGGGAGATATCGGCGTCCATCAGGACGGTCTGGTGCATGTGTCGGCGCTGGCCAACAAGTTCATTAAGGACCCGCATGAGGTCGTGAAGCCTGGCCAGATCGTCAAGGTGAAGGTGCTGGAGGTGGATGTGAAGCGTCAGCGCATCGCATTGACCATGCGGTTCGACGATGCGCCAGGCAGTATGGCGTCCGCAGGTCGTGGATCTGCCGAGGCCTTGTCCGGTGCGGCACGCGGCGAGCGTGATCGGCGTTCGTCCATGCCCCAGCGCGCTCCGGAGCGCCAGCAGCCTCAGCCGGCTGGCACGATGGCCATGGCGCTCGCCCTGGCTCGCGCCAAGGCCGAGCGGCCTTAGCTGCGCAACTTATTCTCCCGATGGTGCAAGAGCGCCGGACCGAGCGGAAGCAGGGCATGGCCGGTAAAGGCAAAGGTCAGGCTGGCGATCGCGTGATAGAAAGCCATGAGTCCCACCAGGATATGGAAGACGCCCGGGAGCAATTCGTCGATGAAATCCAGGCGCGCGAGAAAGGTGAGGAGAAACGTCGCGGTAATGACGAGGTGCAGGGCGCAGAGCGTCGTATTCCTGTAGGCGGTGAGGTAGACCATGACGGCGGAAAAAAGGAAGTAGACGAGGTTGATCGGCGCGAACAGCACCATGTCGATCTGGAAGTTGGTGCTCGCACTGACCAGCTTGGCGGTGCAGACGGTGGTCCAGAAGAACCCGTACATCGTGAGCGCGGTGCCGCCGAGCTGCTCGTGGTAGCGGATGTCGGTCATGCCAGCCAGGATTTGCACGATGCCGCCGAAGGCGAGGGCGATGACGAGGGTGCCGATATGATCTCGTTCCGGAATCACGCCTAGTTGTGCCGCGCCCAGGGTGAGGGCGCCGACCGCCAGTCCGAATAATCCGATTGCCAAGACATCGATGCGTCGCGGATGTAATTCATCGGCCATGGGAACTCCTTGTTCAGCGTCGCGGTATTGATGGGGCGATTAAACAGCGGCAGCATGCAAGAGCCGCATCTGAAAAAGCAAGACTCATGAGCGGGGGGCGGGACGTGGCGGGCCTGGCGCTAGGGCTTGGGGGCCTGTTTGGTCTTGAAGTAGTTCCCGCCCTTGCTGGCGTCGTCGTCGCTGCCCCAATCGATTTGCTTATCGAGCCGTTTGAGGAGTGGGATGTGCTTGGAACAGTGGATATAGGCTTCTTCCACGTCGATCACGACCCAGGCTCCCGGGCGGCGGCCCTTTTTCAGTTGAGCCGCTTCGACCATGCTCGCCGGTAGATGGGGGAGGCTGGTGATCTCATCGGTGGAGAGCACGCGTGCTGTGCCGTTCACATGCAAGCCGACCGTGCTCTGGAAATAATCCAGAAAGATCATGCCGATCTGCGGGTTCTCCAGGATATTACCCACACTCGCCAGGACGCCGTTGCCCCGATATTCCGGGTAGGCGAGCGTGTGTTTATCGAGCACCTGCACGAATCCAGGCGCACCGGCTCGAAAGGAGCAATCGCATGAGCCGTTGGCATCGGCAGTGGCGATGAAGGCCATTTCCTGCCGTGCGATGAACTGCTGCATCGCGGGATTCAGGTGATCCAGCACCTGCTTGGCGTAAAACGACGCAGCGCGGGTGCTGGTGCCGAACCGTTTTTGGGCCTGTTGTTCCGCCGTTGATACCGGCCGTTTCATGGCTGCGTTCCTTCCGCCTTTCTCCGGCTATTTCTCGCGGGCGCGTTCCACGAGAGGAGGGTGCCTCATTCTACATGAGGCACCGCGTGGCCGCATCATTTCATTTCTTATGGGGCGAGTCCGTATTTCTTGAGTTTCGTGAGCAGCGTTTTGTAGCCGATCTGGAGGGCTTTGGCCGCGCGGGTTTTATTGCCGCGGTGCGCATCGAGGACTCGCAGGATGTGGACCCGCTCCATGTCGTCCATCGACAGATGGGTCTGTTGCGAGGCGTCGTTGCCGGCTGTCGGCTGTAGCAAGACTTGGGCAATGTCGTCCAGTGAGAGGGGCCGATTGGTGGCCGAGGGGTTCATCAGGACGACTCGTTCGATTACGTTTCGCAATTCGCGGATATTGCCGGGCCAGGCACAGCTGGCCAGTCTCGCGATGGCGTCCGGCGCGAAGGACCTGGCGGCGGTTCCCGGGATTCGGACCGCGGACAGGAAGTGTTCTGCCAAGCGAGGGATGTCTTCCGGCCGCTCGCGGAGGGAGGGGACTCGGAGGGTGACGGTGTTGATGCGGTAGAGGAGGTCGTCCCGGAAGCGGCCCTGGTGCACGAGTTCCTGGAGGTCTTCATTGGTGGCGCCGACGATGCGGACGTCGGCTTGGAGAGTGCGGGTGCTGCTGACCGGCCGGTATTCTTTTCGGTCGAGAAATCTCAGCAGGCTGACCTGCACCGGCCCAGGCATTTCTCCGACTTCATCCAGGAAGAGGGTGCCGCCTTCCGCTGCGGCAATGAGCCCGGGCTTTGCCGTTGTGGCTTCGGTAAACGAGCCTTTTTCGTGGCCGAAGAGTTCACTCTCCAGCAATTCCCGGCTGACGGCGGCGCAGTTGACCTCCAGAAAGGGGCCGGCGGCGCGCCGGCTCTGTGCATGGAGCTGGCGCGCCACGACTTCTTTCCCCGACCCGGTCTCACCCTGGATCAGGACCGGAGCGTTCGCCTGCGCCACTTGGGCAACTTGCGTCATGAGCTTTTGCCAGGCCGGACTCTGGCCCGGCACGATCTGCTCGTGGGTGTGGGCGAATCCGCCCAGCCTCGCTGCGATATTCTCGCGTCGGAGGGAACGCACGGCGTGGAGTTTCGTGATCGCGGCCTTGATGACGGTTTCGTCGAAGGGGGTATCTTTGACGAGGAAATCCCAGGCGCCTTCCTTGATGGCCTGGACCGCGTCCTTCGCGTCTCCCTGGCCCGTGAGGATCATGACGTCCACGTCCGGTCGGTGATCTTTCACCCAGCGCAGCACAGCGCGGCCGTCGATGCCGGGCATGCGGAGGTCGCTGATCACGCAATCGAAGGTGCCGGAGGCGAGCCGGTCCAAGCCCTCTTGCCCCCGCGAGACGGCCGTGACCTCGCAGCCTTCCTCGCGGATCGCCTGTTCCAGCACCAACCGGATATATTCTTCGTCGTCTATGATCAGGATGTGCATAGGGTCGCTCTTCGTAATCGGCTTTCAGTCATCAACGTTCAGGTTGTTTTATGGCCGACGTTGCGCGCTGATGGTTGACAGCTTCTTGGCTGTCTGGGAATGCAAGGAAAAATGTGCTGCCTGCGCTCGGGGCGGATTCAGCCCAGACCCGTCCACCATATTTCTCCATCACCATTTTCACGATTGCCAAGCCGACGCCGGCCCTTCGCAGTCGACTGGTTGGTGCAGCCTCTCGAAGAGGCCGAAGATTTTTTCGTGATCATCCGGGTTGAAGCCGATCCCGTTGTCGCGAACCCAGATGATCCGTTCCGTTGCGGTCTTGGCGCCGCCGATGCGGATATCCGGCGCCGTGGCGGGCCGGGAAAACTTGGCCGCATTGTCGATCAAATTCACCATGGCCTGCCGGATGCCAACCGGCTCACCATAGAGATCGATGAAAGGTAGGTTCACATGAATCTTCGGTTTGGGGCTTTGCGCGTTGTTGAGTCGATGGACGATCAGGCCGTCGATCATTTCGAGTACGTTGAAGTGGGAGCGCGGAAGATTTTGCTGTTCCAGCCTGGAATATTTGAGCAGCGCATCGATCATCGTGGTGAGCCGGAGCGCCGACGTTTGGATAATATCGATCTGGTGCGTGATCCTGGGATCCTCGGTGTCTTCAAATCGTTTTTTCAAGAGAGAGGAGAAGCCTTCGATTTCGCGGAGGGGGCCCTTGAGGTCATGCGCGACGGAGTAGGTGAAAGCTTCGATCTCTTTAGTTTTGCGTGCAAGGGCGCTCCCGCGCTCGCGGAGATTCGCTAGCATAGCTGTCAGAGAGCTTGCCAGGGTGCCGACTTCATCCTGCGTCGGCCAAGGTTCGAATTGGGCCGTCAGGTCATGGTGAGCGACGCGATCGGCTGTGGCGGCGAGTCGTTGCATCATGAGGGAGACCAATAGGATGAGCAGCCCTAGCAGGCCAACGATACTGATGACGATGAGCTGCGCCTGCTCGACGAGGCGATCGCCCTCGATCTTCATCTCCATATCGATCTTGCGGTGTAGCTCGATGAGCGAGGCGATCGCATCGGTGATCGTGGCTGCAGTTTGTTGGTACAGGGGCGCTACGGGGGAGAGATGTTTCGCCTGTTGCCTGGCTGCCGCTTCGAAGTCTTCTCGTTGCGCGCGCAAGGCGCTGAGGCCCTTGGCGATGGTGATGATCGTCTGGTTTTCCTGATCGGCCAGGTCTCCCTGTCCGTGCTGTTGTAACATGCCGTAGAGAGCCGGATGCGTTCTGGCTGCATGGGTGGTTTGATAGGTGTCTAATGCCGCGAGCGTGCGGTGCTCAATCTCTGCGAGGGTCTTCAGGCTGGTGGTCTGAGCGGCCGGGCTCTGGTGTTCGAGGAGTTGGTGCATGTGGGTTTGCACATCAGAAAGGTTGCGGAGCATTTCCGATGCCGTGACGACGCCAGGAGCCGTAATCCGCTGATGACGATCGACGTAGCTGTTAACGCGGGAGAGGTGGAAGAACAACGCGCCGCGGCTGCCGATAAGCAGGATGAGGATCAGGCTGAACGATAGAGCAAGCTTCTTGCCGATGGAGAGGCGGGCAATCCATCCGCTGGAGATGCGACGCATTGTTAACGGTACCACAGGCTCGTAGC
Source organism: Nitrospiraceae bacterium (assembly GCA_005800255.1). Next base: position 4,846 of record SYGW01000061.1, read on the forward strand.
AACCGCTAGAGGCGGGCGAACTGCTACCGCATGATGATTTTTCCAGACTGACTCCAGTACCAATAGAGAGAGAGGTTGGGGTAAATCGCGTCGATGGCGTTCTGTCCTGCAACGGTGAATTGCACCCCGGCTGCGGCGACCCATGCGTCGCCGAATTTCCATTGGATCGCCGGTTGGACCCCCACA
>SYGW01000062.1 GCA_005800255.1 Nitrospiraceae bacterium
CATGGCCGACAAAACATTTACGCTCCTTTCCTCCCATGCGGGCCAGCAGGCGTCTATTTCAGGGGCGACGCAAATTCGCGCCGGCGTCATTCGCCCGGAGATCATCATCCCCAACCACATCATAGGCTCTCACGGCGCTGCTGCTGTGCCCCAGCGGGAAGGCATCAGAGTCGGTGACCAGGTGCGGATTATCCGGGACCCCCTGTTCGGCAAGATCGGCGAAGTCGCCAGCCTGCCTTCCGACCTTCAGAAGATTCCGACCGAAAGTGAAGTGCGGGTGATGGAAGTTCGTTTTGCCGATGGCAGCAGGGCGATGATTCCGCGGACGAATATTGAACTGATCGAGGGCTCGTGAGCGTGAAACGTGAGACGTTAGACGTGAAACGTCGAGTCCTGGTGGCATCATTGCTTCTGTTTGTGGCTGTTCTCAGTCAGCCATGGATGCCGGTGTTTGCTCAGTTCGAAGACCAGACGAAGAAGACCCTTTCTCCTCCGCAAAATGTCCGCGCCTTCGATACGCCCAGCGACGGAGGCGGCAGTGTGACCGTAATTTGGGCGCCGGCTGCCTATGATAGCGCCGCGACCAAGTATCAGATCCTCCTGAGCGAGGGGACGGTGACTGATCCTGCTGCGATGAAGGTCGTGGCGGAGTTTCCTGCGAACCAACATTACGTCCGCGAATCCAAGTGGCCCTGGTGGACGAGGCCTGCGACTGGAGACCAGCACCAATTCACGTTGAGGAACGGGCGGGGCGTCGAGCTCAAGGACGGGACTCCCTATAGCATCGCCGTGGCGGCGGTGCTGAGCGACGATCGCGGCATAGGTCAGCCTCTGTCGGTGACGGCGCAACCGAACTGGATGAACTGGAACCAGATCAATAATCTCGTGTTGGCGCTTCTCTTCGGCGGTATCGTGTTTTTCGCAATCAGCAGGGCTAGAACGAGGGAGATCTTCCTCCGCCGTATTCCCGGCCTGGATGCCGTGGATGAGGCCATCGGCCGCGCGACCGAGCTGGGCAAGCCGATCCTCTACCTGACCGGCGCCCATGACATGAGCGATCCTTCTACCATTGCCGCGGCGGTCATTCTGGGGCGAGTGGCGAAACGTACGGCAGCCTATGAGACGGAGTTGCTCGTGCCTCACCGGGATCCGATGACCATGGCCGTCTGCCAGGAGATTACGAAACAGGCCTATCTGGAAGCGGGCAAGCCGGATCTCTACAAGGACGATTCGAATTTCTTCATTACCTCGGATCAATTCAGCTATACCGCGGCCGTGGACGGGATCATGTTGCGTAAAAAGCCCGCGGCAAATTTCTTCATGGGAGCCTACTTCGCCGAAGCACTGTTGTTGACGGAAACAGGCGCGAGCACCGGCGCGATCCAAATTGCCGGGACGGACTCGGATCATCAGCTCCCGTTCTTTGTGACGACCTGCGACTATACCTTGATCGGGGAGGAGCTCTACGCGGCCAGCGCCTATCTCTCCAGGGAACCGGTGCAGGTCGGGACATTGCTCGGACAGGATATCGGCAAGGGGCTCATCCTCTGCATCCTCCTAGCCGGGACGGTCCTGGCCACGGCGGGGGTGCTCTTCGACATGCAGTGGCCGCAATTATTCCTGGATGTGTTCAAGGACGTGAAATGATTTTTCTCCGCCGACAGGTCCCGCTTCTGATCACGCTCATCACCGGGCTGGTGTTTGCGGCACAGTATTATGTGCCCCATCCGGCTTCGGAGCAGATGCTGACCTCCGTGACCAAGTGGCTCCAGATCATCGGCGGGTTTGCGCTGGTGCTGGGCGTCAGCAGCCTGTTCCACGTCCATGCGATCAAGATCCGGCGCAAGGAAGCGGGCTGGGGCTACAGTTTCGTGCTCTATGTCAGCATGGTGGGCACCATTGCGGTCGGCCTTTGGTCGAACGGCAAGGAAGCCATCGACGGAGCCATGACCTCCTTCGGCTGGATCTATAATTTCATGATGGTGCCGCTGCAAGGGACCATGTTCGCCATCCTGGCTTTCTTCATCGCCTCGGCCGCCTACCGGTCGTTCCGTGCGAGGAGCCGCGAGGCGGCGGTTCTCCTTATTGCGGCGGTGATTGTGATGATGGGCCGTGTCCCGCTCGGGGAATATTTGATCCCGCTCAGCGGAGACCTGTCGCAGTGGATCTTGAACGTGCTGAATGCGTCGGTGCGGCGCGCGATCCTGATCGGCGTGAGCCTCGGCACCGTCGCCCTCTCCATCAAGATCATCTTCGGCATGGAACGGTCCTATCTGGGCGGCGGGAAAGAATAAGGCAAAATTAAAAATGCAAAATGAAAAATTGATTGGCCTAGGAACGGTTCGTTTCATTCTGCATTTTGCCTTTTGCACTTTTGATTGCGAGGTAACGCGGTGACCTTCGCGGAGCGGATGCTCAAGATCGACCGGCGGATCATCTTTCTGGTGATCGGCCTCTGCACGCTCTTGCCCCTGCTCTATCCGGTCGGGCTGCCGATTAAGATTTCGCCGGAGGTGCGCGGGGTTTACGACTATATCGAGTCGCTCCCTGAGGGGTCCGTATTTCTGCTCTCGCTGGATTTCGATCCTGCCTCGAAGCCGGAGCTCCATCCCCAATCGATTTCCTTGCTGCGGCATGCCTTCCGGAAGAACCTCCGCGTGGTGGCGATGACCCTCTGGGTCTCCGGCACCGGCATGGCGGACCAGGTCGTGACGCAGGTGGCCCGCGAGATGGGCAAGGAAAATGGGAAGGACTATGTGTTCCTCGGCTGGAGCCCTGGCGGAACCGCCGTCATCATGAACATGGGGCAGGACCTCTATGGGGCCTTCCCGGCAGACTACAACGGCAAACCGACGAAGGGGCTCCCGGTGCTCCAGGGTGTCGCGAACCTGCGCGATGTGAACTATGCCGTCAGTCTGGGCGCAGGCAATCCCGGCGTGGAAGCCTGGTACGTGTTCGGCAAGGACAAGTATAAGTTCGAGCTCGGCGGAGGCTGCACCGGCGTGATGGCCCCAGGCCTGTATCCTCTGCTCAGGAGCGGTCAGATCAACGGGCTCATCGGAGGCCTGCGGGGCGCAGCGGAATACGAAACCCTGATCGGCCAGAAGGGGAAGGCCATTGCCGGCATGGATGCCCAATCTGCCACCCATCTGGCCATCATCGTGCTGGTGATTATCTGCAACGTATTCTATTTCTCCATGCGCAGGCAGGTCACGAGTTGAATCGGAGATGAGGATGTTGAATTTAGAGCGTAAAGGATAGTCCTGTGCCAATAGAAATCATCATCGGGGCCTGGGTGGCGACGGGGCTGACCCTCTTCATCTTTTCGTTCCTCTATCAGGACAACCCGCTGTTCAAGCTGGCGGAGAATCTCTATGTCGGCGTGTCGGTCGGCTATACGATCGTCAAGACTTACGACACGGTGATCGTCCATCTCATCTGGAATCCGATCGTCAAGAACGGGGAATGGGCCCTGTTGATTCCGGTCGCCATCGGGATGCTTATGCTGACGCGCTATGTGCCGAAGGCCGCCTGGCTTTCCCGCTATGCCTTTGCCTTTATCGTGGGAGTCGGGTCCGGCCTGGCTATCCCTCGCGTGATTTCCTCCTACATCCTGAAACAGATTGAAGATACGGTGCGCCCCCTTCTGGTGATGGTGCCGGGGGAGGGTTTGAGCTTCACCTGGAACCTGCTCAACCCGGCCAGCAGCCTCAATACCATCATCATCCTGATCGGGGTCAGTTCCGTGTTGTTTTACTTCTTCTTCTCCGTCGAACATACGGGGCCTGGCAAGGTGGTGGCCAGGACCGGCATCCTCTTCCTGATGATCGCGTTCGGCGCGGCCTTCGGCTATACCGTGATGGCCCGTATGTCCCTCCTGATCGGGCGATTGACCGACCTGATCGAGTTCACCGACCCCTCCTATGGCAGGCCGAGCCTCTGGCTCCTGGGTTTGACCATCCTCACCCTGCTGGTGATGGGCCGCAGGGCCAGCCATAAGCCGGAAGAAGAGTAGGTGTTCGGCTATCTGGCTTGGCCAGATCCCCGGTTGCAGCTGGCGTAATCCCTTCGATACAATGGCGCTCCAACAAGGAGTGCTATGACTACTACAGCCAATCCAACCAAAGATCCCAAACAGTATCCCGCTCTTCGCAATCTGCAATTTTCGCCGATCAGAGAAGGCGAGGAGCAGTTCATGGTCCTTTGGGACCCGACTGGCTTGAGCAAAGAAAAGCTCGTGCTACCGCTCAACTACTTTTTCATCATCCAGCATTTCGACGGCGAACATTCGCTGGCGGAAATC
>SYGW01000063.1 GCA_005800255.1 Nitrospiraceae bacterium
AGTCTTCATGATTCGGGTGGGTTAGCTTTTGTAAACCGCCGGTTTGGGCTCGATTCCTCGCGCCAGCTCCATATTCGATTCTCTAACTCTCTTCGATCGTTCTTATCGGTATGAGCTAGTGCCGCGATGTCCCCCGCACCTGCTAGCTCTCGGCAGGACCAATATCGTTAGGAGATCGCCTGCTGTGTCATGGCCAGTTCTCCGTGAAACGTCTTATTGTCTTTCACGAGCGCCGTACCGTTATCCCTCCGCGAAAACGATTGTCAGGGCGATAGCCGTAGTCCTATCGCTTTAACCGTATATGTCAGCGTTCCCTCAGCTTCCCGCAGTCGTGTCTGCACTAGTGACAGACAGTCCTTGAACCATGATTCACAGGGAAATAGAGCCATTTTCCGAAAGACAGCCTGTTAGCTGGTTCGATTGAATGGCGAAGCAAACCGTCGTTGGCGACGGGAGAAGCCATGGAGGGAGGCAAAGAGATGGCCGCGGAACAAGAGCATGGCCACAGTCAGCGGCGGAGTGAGAAACAAGCCGAGATACCAGCTGATTGATGACGGGATGCCGACATAGTCTAGCCAGCTGCCGAGGAGTGCGAAGGGCAGCACGAGGAGCTGGAAGAAATCCAGCCCCGCGCCCCTTCCCACTCGGCTGGAGAGAGAAAAAAACGATTGCAGGCCCATTGGTGAAAGAACGGTAGGGATCAAGATCAGCGCGAAGGGAAGAAACCATTCGATCCAGTTTTCGAGGATGAATGCATAGGAGTTCTTGAACACGTCCAACGGAGAATCATGGCGCACTTGGTAGATGACTTCTGGGGCAGGGTTCAGCAAGAGAAAGAGCAATAAGAGCACCGCGTACGACAAGAGCTGGCCATAGGGGTTGGTCTGCATACTCATGTCGAGCGCCATGAGCGGCAGCCAGAGCACGAATCCGACGCCGATCACGTCCCAGAAATAATGGCCGAGGCTCGCGCGAATGTCCTGGACCGTCAGGACTCTGGCATGGGTGATGGATTGCTCGATCAGGCTGAGGGTGGCGCCGACCAGAAGCGCATTGGCTGCGCCAAGGAGGAGGCCTCCGATCATACCGAGCGGCGCGGCGATTTGCGAGGTCAGGACCAGCAGGAACCCAAATCCGACTACCGCCAGCATCGTCATCCAGCCGCGGGCGAGCGATTGGCCGGTTTTCCTGAAGGCGGTGCGGTAGAGCTCGATCGTGTCAGCTAAAATGCGCAACATGCGAGACAATAGTCTGCGAGAACTTCTCGGGTCAAGCAGGCCTCCCGGGAGGTTGACTTCCCCTATCCTGTGATTATGGGGGTATACAGCAGAATACACCGCCGAAGGGAGAGGAGTAGCCAGTGGACATGAACCGTATGACCCTCAAGGTACAAGAAGCGCTCCAGACTGCCTCGTCCCATGCCTCACGGCGAAGCCATCAAGGGATCGATGTGGAGCATCTTCTGCTGTCGCTCCTGGAACAGGAAGGCGGTCTCGCCTCCTCCCTCCTCGACCAGGCGGGCGTCTCGGCTTCGTCCTTTCGTCAGGCTGTGGAGCAAGCGCTCGCCAAACTTCCCCAGGTCCAAGGCGCCGGAGCGGCTCCCGGACAACTCCATGTCACCTCCAGGCTGAGCCAGGTCTTGGCGAAAGCCGAAGACGAACAACGAACGTTGAAAGACGAGTACCTCAGTGTCGAGCATGTCATCCTGGCTATGGTTCAGGAAGGGGGCGTCTTTAAGAAGCTGGGCCTGACAAAGGAACGGCTTTTGGGGGCCTTGCAGCAAGTGCGAGGCTCGCAACGGGTGACGAGCCAGGACCCGGAAGGCACCTACCAGGCATTGGAAAAATACGGCCGAGATCTCACGCGATTGGCTGGACAAGGCAAATTGGACCCGGTCATCGGGCGCGATGAAGAAATTCGCCGCGTTGTACAGATCCTGTCGCGGCGCCCCAAAAACAATCCCGTGCTCATCGGCGAACCGGGCGTCGGAAAAACCGCCATCGTCGAAGGGCTGGCCTCTCGCATTATCAAAGGCGATGTGCCGGAAGGATTGAAAAAGAAACGTGTCATTACCCTCGATATGGGATCGCTCGTGGCCGGCGCGAAATTTCGTGGCGAGTTCGAAGAGCGATTGAAAGCGGTTTTGAAAGAAGTGCAGACGGCAGAGGGCCAAATTCTGCTGTTCATCGACGAGCTCCATACGGTCGTGGGAGCCGGCGCGGCGGAGGGGTCCATGGACGCAGCCAACCTGCTCAAGCCCATGCTGGCCCGCGGCGAATTGCATCTGATCGGCGCGACCACGCTGGATGAATACAGGAAACATATCGAAAAGGATGCGGCGCTGGAACGGCGGTTTCAAACCGTATTGGTCGATCAGCCCTCGGTGGAGGATACCATCTCGATTTTGCGCGGTCTCAAGGAGCGCTACGAAGTGCACCATGGGGTGCGTATCAAGGATGCAGCTCTGGTCGCAGCGGCGAAACTGTCGAACCGCTATATCGCCGACCGCTTTCTGCCGGACAAGGCCATCGACCTGGTGGATGAATCGGCAGCCCGTTTACGGACGGAAATCGATAGTTTGCCGGCGGAGCTGGATGAAGTGTCGCGCAAGGTGATGCAGATGGAGATCGAGCGGGAAGCTTTGCGGAAAGAACAGGACCAGGCCAGCCAGGCGCGGCTCGCCACGCTGGAGCTGGAATTGACCGAGAAACAGGACGTGCTGCGGGAACTCAAGATGCGCTGGGATTCGGAGAAAGCCTCCGTCGCGAAGCTGCGCAAAATGCGGGAAGCGATCGAAGAGGTCAAGCAATCGATGGAGCGGGCGGAACGGGCCTACGATCTGAATCGCGTGGCGGAGCTGCGCTACGGAGAACTGCCCCGTCTAGAGCGGGAGCTGGCCTTGGAGCAGGAACAGCTTGGCAAAAAACAGGGTGAAAGCCGGCTGCTCAAAGAAGAGGTGGATGAAGACGATATCGCGGCCATCGTGAGCCGCTGGACCGGTATCCCCGTCTCACGGCTCGTCGAAGGGGAAACGGAAAAACTCTTGAAGCTGGGCGAACTGCTGCATCAGCGGGTGGTCGGCCAGAATGAAGCGGTCGAAGCGGTCGCCGATGCGGTCCTCCGGGCCCGCTCCGGCATCAAAGACCCGAACCGGCCTATCGGCTCGTTCCTCTTTCTCGGTCCGACCGGCGTCGGCAAGACGGAGTTGGCGAGGGCCCTGGCCATGACGCTCTTCGACGACGAGGCGAACTTGGTGCGGATCGATATGTCCGAGTACATGGAGAAACATACGGTGGCCCGGCTGATCGGGGCCCCTCCCGGCTATATCGGCTATGAAGAGGGAGGACAACTGACGGAAGCAGTCAGGCGGCGGCCCTTCTCGGTCATCCTGTTTGACGAGATCGAAAAGGCCCATCACGATGTCTTCAATGTGCTGCTGCAAGTCCTGGACGACGGCAGGTTGACGGACTCGCAGGGACGGACCGTCGATTTCAAGAACACGGTCTTGATCATGACGTCGAACATCGGTAGCCCCCAGATCCTTGAGGCCCAGCAGCGGCGCGCTTCCTATGACGAGGTCTGTTCCCTCGTGATGGTGGAATTACGGGAACATTTCCGGCCTGAGTTCTTGAACCGCGTGGATGAAACGGTGGTGTTCCATCCGCTGGAAATGGAGCAACTGGCGAAGATTGCGGAGATTCAGCTAGAGCGGTTACGGGCCAGGCTGGCGGAACGGCGGATCACCCTCACTATCACCCCGGCTGCCTTACGGCACCTGGGCGAGCGCGGGTACGATCCGGTCTATGGAGCGAGACCCTTGAAACGGCTGATTCAGCAGGAGCTGGAAACGCCGATGGCGCGGCAATTGATCAAGGGCGAATTGCGCGATGGAGACACGGCCACCATCGACCTAAAAGACCGGCAGATCGTGATCGTCCCGGCGGTCACGATCTAAGAACGGGTCCGTCGTCCTGATTCTATCCCAGGACGACGGACCCGCCCTTCACATCTTGCGTCGTGCCGCTGGTGCGGAGCTTGTCGATTTTCCATTCGGTGGGCGAGACCTCGAACAGGTGGCCCTTGATCGTGTGGAAGGCCCCCATGGTGAAGGCCACCAGGTCCGGCGTCTTCACTTCTATCTTCAAAATTATGTTTCCCGATCCTAGATGGGTGAGCTCTAGGCTTTTCGGTGTCCTGCTCACTGCATAGGCGCGTTTTTCATTGATCATCAGGGTGCTGTCATTCAGCTTGGCCGTGACCTTTCCGGCCGCATCGAACAAGGCAAAATTGACGAGTAAAGCGCCTGTTGTCGGTTTCACTGAGAGCTGAATCTGGGGAATCCCCTCGACTTCAATCGTGCCATCTGTATTGCGATACAGGTTCGAACCTACTTCCATGTCCATGTTTGTCCTCATTCCCCTAAATGTGAAACGAATCAGGCTTTTTTGATGCGATCTAGGATTAGTGCGAGGCAGCCTCCGAGTAGCCCCCCGCCCATGATCGTGGTGAATAGCTCGACCAGCTTGAGCTCCCACACGGACCCTTGTGCTTGCATGACTTCCCTGATGCCACCTTGCAACATGATTACGGCGAGCGCCATGAGCGACCCGACGACGAACCACCAGACGAACACCTTCATGGTTGCCACCATCATTTCTTAGAACTCCATCCGACGGTCGAGACTGCGATATTGAATCGCTTCTGCCAGATGTGCCGGCTCAGTCGTATCAGAGCCTGCGAGATTGCAATAGTTCTCATGTCCCCTACGATATGCCCACGGGCCAGCGTAAACAACCTAGCCTCGCCATGGTCTGTTCAAGCATTCTACGGACCGGAGCTTTCAAGCACAATACCGCTTCAGGAGGTGCGGCCTCAACTGGGCAGTCGCCCTAACCCCATTCTGTTGCCCCCGATGGCGCTGTCGGTCCTTGGCAGCCAGGATGCGTGCGTGGATTACGAAGGAGCTTTCCGACGTCGTGGAGGTGGCGGATGGAGACCGGAGGCACCTCAATATGCAGGACGTTCTGTTTCATTCAACCGAGCGAAGCGGAAACTCCGTGCCATGGTTTCATTTCATCTATATAATTAAGCAATGGGTATTTTCGTACGAGTGCTGCTGCTTTATTGTTTTCTCGGTGGCCTGCTCCTGGGACTTGTCGATCCTGGTTCAGCTCAAGTCCATGGCCGTGCGGCCACTCCGGCTGGGCCGATCGGCGCATCGATGGCAGTCTTGGCCACACTGCAGGACTCCGATGCGCTGCCACGGGAAGAGACCCCCGAAGCGAATCGCATCATTAAGCTGGTCATCCAATTTCAATCGGCCTTTATGAAAAGTCCTGACCCGGCCCTCCAGAGATTTCTGAGTCAGGCTTTAGCTGCGCAGGGAGAAGGGGCTGCCGGCGACAGCCTCTCCCGATTGCGTGCAGGGGGCTGGACTTCTGAGGTGCTGGAGGCGCTCAATAGGGAATGGATGGCGACGGCTCCAGATCAGCGTGCGCTACTCACGCCGGGCTTTCGTCAGTTCAATGTTAGTCTGGAGGATTTCGATCGGCTGATGGAACTCGTGGCGAAGGCGCAGGCTGCGTTCATGCAACGAGGTCAGACGTTTCACCAGGTATTTGCGCAACGACGGCAAGAGATGCCGGGCGGCGCACCGTAACCGTAACAGGGAGGATGCCATGGCCACGAAAGCGTATATTCTGATCAAGGTCAAAGCCGGACGAACAAAAGACGTGCTGCAATCCCTCAAGCGCCTCCCGGGCGTCGAGCAGGCGCATTCCTGTTTCGGGCGTCCGGACATCATTGTCTTTATCAG
>SYGW01000064.1 GCA_005800255.1 Nitrospiraceae bacterium
AGGATATAGTCGATGTAGCTGTTCCCGTCGACGTCGTAGAGGCGGGCGCCTTTGGCTCGTTTGATGAACCGGGGTTGGCCTCCGACGGAGCGGAAGGCCCGCACTGGACTATTCACCCCTCCGGGAATCAACTGCTGGGCGCTGGCAAATAGTTTGGCGGAACGAGTTGTTTTCATAATGGGGGCGCACAGTACCATGCAGCGGGTTATCGGTCAAGAAACCCCAGTGGTAGGCTGCTGAAAAAGCTTGCCAGTATCGTTCTCGCCTCGAACGCATCCTCAACGTAGCCAGGGGCTACGCCTCCGGTGCCTTCATCGGCTGCGGCTTCGCTGAACGGGATTTTTGAACAGCCTCCCTAGGTTCGCTTTGTGGGAGCGTTGGGTTTGGCCGGCTCTGCACTGATCTCGCTCATTTCCCAGCGGGTCCGCTGGGATTTCTCCCGCTTTGATACGGCGAACAATATGTGAAACGGCGTTGCGCGTTTCGCGCCCCTGCCAGCCTGGCCGCTGCCCCAGGCCTCTCCCGCATCATTCAAGACTTCCAGAAAGGTTTCATATTCGTCTTCGTCGTTTGGCAGGACCTGCGCCGCATCGGTAATCAGCACAATATAGCCCTTGGCCGGCAGCCACTCCAGGTCTGCCAGACATTCTTCCAGGGCATCCCAGTTGTGGCCGAAGTAGTCGGGAAAGTCCAAGGCGCGGGAAAATTCAGTCAAGAGGCCGGAGGTGGTGTGACACCTGGCTCCCTTGATAATTTTTAATCTATAGCCATCAGGCACATGGATGAGCGACTCAGCCTTCTGTCCGGATTTCACGACCAGTAAAGAAGACCAGGGCGCTTGGGTCGATTGCAGATAAGCGGGCAAGGTGAATTTGGGGGTCATGGTCTTGTATTCAACGGGGTGAAGGTCCGGTAATGGTCGCCGCTGTAGTAGGCCCTGCCGTTGTTTTGTTCAATGACGATCCGCTCCGCATCCCGCGAGCGGCCTCGTATTTTCGGATTCACATCATACTCGTGATAGTGGCCCGGGGGAAGGCGATGCTCGCGATTGTGAAACTCACGGCCTCCGACATAGCCTGGCAGGGGGTCGCCATGCCTGGCTTGGAGTTGTGCCAGGAGGTCTTGCGCCTTCTGAGGCGCGGTTGTCGTGGGAGATACCGACTCTGCTGCCTCCGCCCGTTTGATGAGCCAGGGGGCGGAAGGGCCATTCCATTGCCCGGGGGGAAGGGAGGCCAGGAGGGTCCAGAGGGCTAGGATGAGGAGGATCCACCGTTGAGGCATGGCGATCGAGATCCTTTGCGGGTATGACGTGAGTGGAGGACCGTAGCATGGGGTTTTGAAGAGGGTCAACGTGGCGGCGAGCAGAGAGGCTTTGCGGTGCTGGAACCCGTTTGCTAGAATGAGGCGCGCAAGGGTTCGGAGGCACAGCAGCCCTGCGTTCGAAGATAGAATGCGCAGTCCATCGCTCGTCCACCCGTGATCGCTTCCTCCATGCACAATACAACAACCGCTTGTACGATCGGTCCGGCTGGTGCCGAGCGTTCTATCCTCGACCGGCCGATCATGAAGGGAATGGCCATGGCCCGTTTCAGCTTATTGATTTCGTTCGCCGTGCTGATCGGCTGGTTTTCCACCGCGAGCATCGTTTCGGCGCAGACCAGCTCCCTCGATCATTCTCCAGCCGAGGTGGTGAAACGATATTTGGGGCTGGATTATAAGGGAGCCAGGCTCGATGTCATGTCGATCGATACGGTCTTTTCCTACACGAATTGGCATGAAGAGCCCACGTGGGGGCAGGTTATCGTGATTCGGGGTTTCACGGTGGCGGAGCATTACCGTCAATGGGACGTAATCGATCAATTCGAATTGATTATTCCGGTCACCTTTCAGGTTCTCGGTTCGGTGAATCTGAACACTGCCAGTTTCACCCAGGAGGTGAAGACGGAAGAGGTGCGGGTTCGCGTGAAAGCCGTCAACAATCGATGGAGAATTATCGAGCCGATGCTGCCGCCTCACGTGGGACAGAAGCGGATGGTGAATGTCGTGCGTGAAGCGTGGATAAAGGAAATCGACCAGGTGAAGCGAGATCTGCTCGATTCGTTACGGGACGAGTTGCGAAAGGCTAAATGATGGGAAAGACGTCAGTCGAGCTGTTGATTTTTGATCTGGACGGGACGTTGATCGAGTCCAAGTGGGATATTGCCGCGTCGGTGAACCTCACGTTAGCCGAGTTGGGGCTGTCGGAGCGGCCACTCGAAGAAATCTTCGGGTTCGTGGGAGACGGAGTGAAGCAACTGTTGCGCTTGTCGGTCGGCGAGAACAGCCGGGTCACCTACGATGAGATCTTACGGGTGTTCAGGGGGCAATACCTGGCTCATTGCCTCGATCGCACCACGTTCTATCCTGGCATCAGAGAGATGCTGACCCATTTTGCCGGCAAGCGGAAGGCCGTGGCCACCAACAAGGCGATCGAGTACACGAACGTGATTCTCCAAGGACTAGGGGCGGATCATTTTGAGTGTGTCGTCGGAGGCGATCATGGATTCGGATTGAAACCGGAACCCGGCATGCTGTTGCACGTGATGAAAGAATTAAATGTCTCACCCGAACAGACCGTGCTCATCGGAGACAGCACCAACGACATCAACGGCGGGCATAACGCCGGCATTCGTGTCTGTGCGGTCGGCTATGGGATGGGGAACCGCGCCAAGATGGAAGCCTGCCAGCCGGACTGGTTTATCGAACGGCCGGAACAACTCATGGAGGTTTTTATATGATGATTTACTCCCTACGCGTCACGGTGCTTCTCGTCGCACTCACTTTCAGTTTCGGTCTTGATCTCAATCCGACATTTGCCGCCTCGCCCAGCCTGGCGGATCGTGTGGTGGAACAGAAGCTGGCGAACGGGTTGACCGTGCTCATGGTCGAACGGCACCAGACGCCGGTGGTCTCCCTCAACATGACCTTTCGGGTCGGAGGGGTGAACGAGCAGATCGGCCAAACGGGCTTGGCGCATCTCTATGAACATATGGCCTTCAAGGGCACGAGGACGGTGGGGACGAAGAGTTACGAGAAAGAACGGCCGATCCTCGAAGAGCTGTTTCGCGTGGGAACCGAGTTGGAGCAGCGGCAACGGGATCTTGCCAAGCGGAATCAGGAGAAACCGGCCAGCCCCGAAGAACGCGCCGCCGTCGAGCGCCTCCAGAAACGATTCACGGAGCTACAGGAACAAGCGGGGCAGTTCGTGGCAGGCAATGAGATGGCCTTGCTCTACCAGCGACATGGAGGAGTCGGGCTCAATGCCTCGACCGGCAAGGATCTGACCCGCTACATGATTAGCCTCCCGTCGAATCGCCTGCCCCTCTGGGCTGCACTCGAAGCCGATCGCATGGCGCACCCGGTCCTTCGCGAATTCTACAAAGAGCGAGGCGTGGTCATGGAGGAGCGGCGGTTGCGGAACGATGACAGCCCCAACGGCCTGTTGTTCGAAACCTTCACCTCGGCCGCCTTCCGCGCCCATCAGTACGGCATTCCGACGATCGGCTGGGAGTCGGATATTTTGTCGCTCACGCCGGCCGATACCGAAGCCTTCTTCAAATCCCATTACGGTCCCGACAATGCGACGATCGCCATCGTCGGCGATATCAATCCGAAGGAAGTCATGGCTTTGATCGAGCAGACCTTCGGTCAGATTCCGGCTGCGCCTCCGCAGCCGTCAATCGTGACGGTCGAGCCGCCGCAACGGGGGGAGCGCCGCGTGGAAGTGGAGTTCGATGCGGAACCATCGGTGGCCATCGGGTTTCATAAGCCGGCCTTGGGCCATCCGGACGACTATGTTTTCGACGTGATCGATGCGGTGCTGACCGAGGGCCTCACCTCCCGGCTCTATGTGAATCTGGTTCGCGACCGACGGATCGCCGCCTCGGTCAATTCCGATTCGAATTACCCCGGGGTCCGTTCCCCGAACCTGTTCGTGTTCAGTGCCACACCGCTCGTGCCTCATACGACGGCGGAAGTCGAAGCGGCCATCTATGCCGAGCTTGAACGGCTCAAGACGGAGCCAGTCTCCGCCAAGGAATTGGAGAAGGTGTTGAGCAATCTCGACGCGGATTTAGTGCGGGCGCTCCGGTCCAACGGGGGCCTCGCCTCGCAGTTGGCCCTCTACCAGACGGTGGCGGAAGATTGGCGCTATGCGTTGAAGGCCCGGGACAAAATTGCGGCTGTGACGCCGGCGGATATCCAGCGGGTGGCGGCTGAGTATTTTACGAAGACGAACCGGACGGTAGCGACGTTGGTGAAGAAGGTCGGAGAAAAAAAGATCGCGCCGGCGCCAAAACATGAGGTGGCGCGATGAGGAACGTGAAACGGGAAACGAGAAATGTGAAACGATGGAGATTCGCCCTCTGTGCGATGCTCATGGCGGTTGCCATTCCGGTGCTGACTGCCTGTGCCGGGAATCTCGCGCTGGGCGATCCCAGGCAGATGACCTTCAAGCCGGTTGAGTTCACTCCGCCAGAACCGGACCGTGTGGTGCTGGAAAACGGGATCATTGTTTATCTGCTGGAGGACCATGAGCTGCCCCTGGTCAGCATTACTGTCACCATGAAAACGGGAGGCTGGCTCGATCCGGCCGACAAGGTCGGCCTGGCCTCCCTGATCGGCTCCCTCATGAGGACCGGCGGCGGCGGCGGTCTGTCGGCCGAGCGAGTGGATGAAGAACTTGAACAGTTTGCTGGGGATGTCGGGATTTCGATCGGCCGGAAATCAGGCTCCGCCTCGCTGGACGTCCTGAGTAAAGATTTAAAGCGGGGGCTTCAGATTTTTGCGGGACTGATTCGGACGCCGGCCTTTGAGCCGGCTCAGGTTGAATTGGCTAAGCTGCAATCCATCGAAGGGATTCGCCGCAGGCAGGATAATCCCGGTTCGATCGTGAGCCGCGAGTTCGTGAAGCTCCTCTATGGAGCGGAGCACCCCACGGCGCGTGAAAGCAGCGTCGAGTCCATCGCCCGCATTACCAGGGAGGATCTGATCGCCTTTTACCGGAAGACCATCCATCCGAATGGCATGATGTTGGGGGTGACGGGAGACTTCGACAAGTCCGCGATGCTGGCCCTGTTGCGTGAAACCTTCGGCGATTGGAAGCCAGGTGAGGGTCCGGTCTTGACGATCGCCGATGCGCCCCAGAATCAGACGGGGAAGCCGGTCGTCCGGTTCGTGAACAAGGATACCTCGCAAACGCATCTCCGCGTCGGTCATCTGTCGATCAAGGAAAGCGATCCGGACTATGTGGCCCTCGCGATTGCGAACGATATCCTGGGCGGCAGCTCCTTCCGCAGCCGCCTCTTCAACGATGTGCGGACCAAGCGGGGCCTGGCCTATTCGGTCGGCAGCCGTTTGAATACTGGGGTGCATGATCAAGGGGTCTGGCTGATGAGGGCGGAGACGAAGCTTCCCTCGACGCAAGAGGTCATTACCCGGTTCATCGCGAACATGGAACGGATGAGGACCGAGCTGGTGACGGACAGCGAGCTGGCTGAAGCCAAAGAGGCCTATGTGAATTCATTTGTCTTCTCCTTCGCCAGTTCGTCGGCGATCGTGGGACGGCTGGTTGAGCTGGAATACGACGGACTTCCTCCCGATTTCCTCCAGCAATTGCGGGCCAGGGTCGTGGCCTTGACGAAGGAAGAAATTCTGGCGGCGGCGAAGAAACATTTCAATCCGGAGCGATTGACCATCGTGGCC
>SYGW01000065.1 GCA_005800255.1 Nitrospiraceae bacterium
CCCTCCTCTTCTCCATCGAGGATCGCGCGATCCACTTCGCCCAGCTTGACCGTATAGGTTTCCACCTCCAGGCCTTGGGCCTTGGCATCCGCCTCGTACAGCCCCACATGAGCGATCTCCGGCTCAGTGAAGGTACACCAGGGCATGATCAACGAGTCCACATTCGCGTAGGCCAAGCCGAAGGGATGGGGGAAGAGGGCATTCTGAATCACGATCTGCGCCATCGCATCGGCCGCATGAGTAAACTTATACTTGGAGCAAATGTCCCCGGCGGCGAAGATGCGGGGATTCGTCGTCTGTAACCGGCCATTCACCCTCACCCCAATCGTATCGTATGCGACCCCGGCCGCCTCCAGCCCAAGCCCATCGACATTCGGCCTGCGGCCGGTTCCGACAAGAATTTCGTCCACTGTAACGTCATACCTCTGACCATGGGACTCGACCGTCAACTGCTTACCGCTCCCGCTGCTGGCCACGCGGAGATCCTTGCCGCAACAGAGCAGCTGAACACCGTCTCGAAGGAGGGCCTGCTGGACGATCTGCGCTCCGTCCCGGTCCTCATTCGGCATCAGCCCATGCAGCGCCTCGACCAGATAGACCTGGCTGCCGAACCGGGCAAAGGCCTGAGCCATCTCGCATCCGATCGGCCCGGCTCCAATGACAGCCAGGCGTGCAGGCAGCTCCGTCAGCGAAAAAACCGTTTCGTTCGTCAGGTAACCTGCTTCTGACAGGCCTGGAATGGACGGAGCGGAAGCCCTTGCCCCGGTGCAGATTGCAGCCTTGGCGAACCTCAACGTCCTGTTGCCGGCCGGCCCTGCGAGTGAGACGGTCTCTCCATCCACAAACTTCGCATCGCCAATATAGACATCCACCCCGAGCGACTGGTACCGGCGAGCGGAATCATTGTGACTGATCCTCGCGCGCAGCTGCCGCATCCGGGCCATGACTGCACCAAAGTCGTAGGTCACGCCGGGAGGAATATGAACTCCGAATTCTTCCGTCCGTTTGAGATCAGACCAGGCCTTCGCTGCCCGGATCAGGCCCTTGGAGGGTACGCAGCCGACGTTCAAGCAATCGCCGCCCATCAACCGCCGCTCGATCAAGGCCACCTTCGCCCCGAGGCCCGCCGCCACGATCGCCGTGATCAACCCCGCAGTCCCGGCTCCGATCACCACGAGGTTGTAGCGGCCAGTTGAATCGGGATTCACCCAGGCGGACGGATGGACATTCTCGAGGAGCGTCCGGTTATGCTCGTCCTCCGGAAGCATCAAGGGTTTTTCCTGGCGACTCATCATAGCGATCCCCATCTTCGTTTAGATGTCACGTTCCACGCCTCGCATTTCACGAAATTATGGTCATAGCGGCTTGGCCGCAAACTTCTTGTAGAGGACGGGCGCCAGCGCCAGGAGCCCGAGCAAGGTGAAAGCCAACAACACGTTCGGCGAGGCAATTTCCTGCAACGAATTGATCGATCCGAGCTGCCGCCCCGCATAGGCGAACACGAAGCTTCCAGGGGCGATGCCGATGGCGGTCGCCGCCACATAGGTGCCGAGGCTCACCCTCGTCAGCCCCGAAACCATATTGACGAGAAAGAACGGGAAGAGAGGGATGAGCCGCAAGGTCATCAGATAACTGAAGGCGTTCTTCGCGAATCCCGCTTGGATCGGGCCGAGCAGCCCGCCAAATTTCCGCTCCACCCAATCATGCAGGAGATAGCGCGCGGACAGAAAAGCCAGAGTCGCGCCGGTCGTGGCCCCCAGGTTCGCAAAGAGGGTCCCCCACAGACTGCCGAAGAGAAACCCGCCGGCGAGCGTCATGATCGCTGCGCCGGGAAGCGACAGGCCGGCCACCGCAATATAGGTCAGAATAAACAATCCGGCCGCAATCGCATAATGTGCGTCAGTGAAGGCCAGCAACTGATCGCGATGCTCTTGCAGGGAGCCCAGCGAGAGCACCAGCCCGAGATCGAAATACCAAAACAAGCCGATCGCCAGGGCGAGGCCCGCCACGATCAGGATCTTGCCCCGGCTCGACCCGCTCGCAGGAATAGTCGTTGTCATGGAATTCATCATGGTTCTGTGCCGGATATCATGGGGACTCCTCTCATGGGTGTCAATCGGGGCCCTGCGTCGATAGGTCCAATGGGCGGCTTGTCAGGAGCGCGTCCACTCCCGTACCCTACTAACAAGAGGAGGCCCGAATGGACCCAAACGACCGACTCATCAAAACCAAGGAACAATGGGCCAAGGCCCGCCGGGGCGGCGAAGAACGGGAAGTGTTTTACGAAGGAGATGATCGCCTGCCGCCAGGGCAACATCTCGTCGAAACCTGGCCGGTCCTGGACCTGGGATTCAAACCGGAAATCCCCCTCTCGGAATGGCAACTGACGATCGGGGGAGCCGTCACCAATCCAGTCACCTGGACCTGGGAGGCATTTCTCGCCCAGCCCCAATTCAAAGATGTTTCCGACTTCCACTGCGTCACGAGCTGGAGCCGGTTCGACAACGAGTGGGAAGGGGTCAGCTTCAAACACATCATCGCCACGGTGAACCCTCTGCCATCGGCCAAGTTCGTCCTCTTTAAATCCTTCGACGACTACACGACCAATTTGCCGATCGAGGCCTGCGACGACCGGGACGTGCTCCTGACCTACAAATGGAACGGCAGGCCCCTTTCGAAGGAGCATGGAGGCCCGGTTCGCATGATTATCCCGAAACGCTATGCCTGGAAAGGCGCCAAGTGGGTGAAGGAAATTACGTTCTCGGAGCAGGATGAGAAGGGATTCTGGGAGGTGCGGGGCTACTCGAACACGGCCTTCCCCTGGAAAAACGATCGGCACGGGTGAACCGGTTGGCCAACGGCCCTAATCGAGGGGCGTGACATTCTGGGCTTCCGCTTCGTCGCACTTCTTGCAGTTCAAGGTCTCTCCGAGATGCTGGATCCTGCCCGCCTCTGTCAGGACCCAGGGCCGATTCGTCATCGGCGGTTGATGCCGCACATGTTGCCCATGGCCACAGTGCAGATCTGCCACCCAATCGCCATATTCGTCCAGATGAAATCCGACAATGGATTGCTGCAAACAAATCACCGTTTCTCAAAGGGGAGTTCTGGCCTCTGACTGGCAGGAAAATAGCTCCACAACTTCTCCTCGTTTTCATCGAAGCTGCCGAGAAAGGTCACGTAGCGATCAAGGGTACGAAACTCGGCCAGCGTGATCGTGCAATGCTGCGCATCGATGACGCGGGCATCGAACTGGCCCACCACATAGAGCAAACCCGTTCGCGTCAAATAAAGATTCCGGCGGCTCGCATAGCCGGTATTGGGAAACAGGTCCTCCTCGAGGGAGCAGCCTCCTGGCCCGACGAGTACGAGATGAAGATCGTGCCGGGACAAAAACGGGTTGGTGGCAAGCCTGGTGATCGTCAAGCGTACCTGATCTGCCGGAAACTCGACAGAAGCCGGCACCGGCACATCGCTATTGCAGGCGGTCAGCACAACCAGGAGGAAGCCCGCCAGCCCCCTCACGGGAGAGACCCAGCTCACTTGGCTGCCGGAATTTTCTGCGCGGCGCCGATCGCGTCCAGCCCCGCCTGAGCGCAGGCATCATCCAGATGCGCGCCTGGCGCTCCGCCGACACCGATCCCTCCGACCACCTCGCCGCCGATCTCGATCGGCAAGCCGCCCCCCAG
>SYGW01000066.1 GCA_005800255.1 Nitrospiraceae bacterium
CTGTTGAAGGCCATGTTGATCATGTCCGCAAACGATGCCTGTCTTGCCGCAGTGGAGCATGTGGGGGGCGACGAGGCGCAGTTCGTGGTCCTCATGAATGCCAAGGCAGCGGCCCTCGGCTTGGCCGATACGCATTTCAGCAATGGCTGCGGGTTCGACAATCCGGACCACTACTCGACCGCCGAAGATCTGGCTACGTTGAGTGTCGTAGCCCTTGATCAGCCGATCTTCCGGCAATTGGTCCGCGAGGAACGGGCGATCATTACGCCGGTTAACGGACAGCATGCCTATGTCCTGCACACCACGAATAAGCTGTTAGGGCGCATTCCAGGCGTCGAAGGGGTGAAGACGGGATTTACGTCCAAGGCAGGCCGGTGCCTGATTGCCAAGGTCTCTCAGAACGGGAGCGATCTGCTGCTGGTGATTCTCAACTCGAATCGCCGCTGGAATACCGCGACGAACCTCATTAGTTACGGGCTCCGGGTCTCCGAAGTCCCCCGCTGAAGTCCCCCGCGTAACGATCTCGATAGGCGCTGAGGTGCGACGGCGCAGCCTGCTGGCTGCGCCCCTGCGCTTGTTTGCGGAAGCCCGCACAGGGAGCGGTGAAAACTCGTCATGTTTTGTTTGTGTGGAAGGCGAGGTGCGCGCGAGTTGGCAGGGGCTGAGCCCCTGCCGATTTGCTACCGGATCGGAGAGAACTCGACGTTGACGTCTTTCCCGAGATAGTTAATGACGAATCCCTGTTTGTCATAGGCTAGGATGGCGCCCATCACGTTTTCATCTCCGTATTCTTCCTGTCCCAACAGCTTGCGCACGTCATCGGGGCTTTCACTGTTCAAGACGTTGCGGAAGATGCCGCGGGTCTTGTAGGAAAATCGGTTATTGATAAAGATGAGATCGACCTTGCCGTCTTGGATCCGCACGCCGGCCATCGGACCGGTCGGCTTACGCTGGTCGAGCAAGAAAATAAACAGGGCTTCCTGCTCCACTTTAATTCCGGGAATTTTTTCATTCACCAGCGAGTCCAGGGCCGTGGCTTCGGAGTCTCCCAATTTGACGCCGAACAGCGAGACTTCGGTGCTCTTCAAACCCTTGGCATCCATCACGTCGTTCTTGCTCAACTCGTAGGGCTCGGCATAGCCGGAAGAGATCCATGGGCCGATTCCGGCCATGACTAGGCAGGCCAGCGTGACCACTCGCAATACATCCTTCATCGACTCCTCCTTACCCTGGGCTCGAGAGCTGTTTGGTGCGTGAAATCTGTTTGGCAAAATCGGCGGGATCATACGTGTGAGCGCATTTTATCGAACGGCCTGGAAACTTGCAAGGAATGGTGGTTAGTCGGTCTGGTGGCCGGCGATGAGGAGGGCTCCGAGGCGCCGGAGCCGCTGAAAGTAGGGTCGGCAGTCTTCGTCGAGCTCGGCGGTCAGGCTGTCCAGGTCGGCGAGACAATCTTCAACGATTCCAAGTCGCTGCACGTCAAGCCCTTCGGGACTGTCGAGGAAGTACACCACGCAGCCGCTGATCACGGTGTCCAATGTCATTAGGGGGCCTTCTTGGAGGCTTCCCACCCGAGGCCATCGTGCCTCTTTGTGGGCTTCCCAGAGGGGCAGTATGGTTGTCCGGTCCATTTGAAATCCTCTGCGATGGTGGGAGGCTCAGTTCCGACCGATCCACCCTAGCGCGTGGAGCATCAGGGTCGCAAGCGCACAGAGACCCAGTCCCCAGAGTCGATAGTCGATGTCGTCTCGACCGATACACCAGGCAATGACCGGTTCACGCCAGGAGGGAGAGCCGATCGACAAGAAAAGTCCCTTGGCGACCATGCCTCCCGCCGTCACCATCCAGAGCCATCGGTAGGGCAGGTCCTGCGCGGCGAAAAACAGGAAGGCGCCCGCGATGATGGCGAGGAGTTCCCACCGCAATATCGACGGGGACTGCTGCAGTAACTCGCGGACCTGTGTGATGATGAAACGGGGGGCGATCAGCAGGGTGATGCCGTCGGTCAACCAAATGCCGGCGAGGGCGGCCAAGGCATAGTCCTTCACGCGAGAGCCCCCGCCAAGGCGCGATCCCTGCCCGCCTGGTGTTGTGCGTTCACGGGTAGAGCCCACGCTGGAGATGCGCCTGGGCCACTTTATCGATCCCGCTCATCAGGGCGGCCACCCGCATGGACGTGTTTCTCGAAAGGGAAAACTGTAATGTCCGATGAAAGGCGCTGGTCAGAATATCCTGCAGCCGATCCTGAATGTCCGTGGCTTTCCAGAAGAAGCGCTGCACATCCTGCACCCACTCGAAATAGGACACGATTACGCCACCGGAGTTGGCCAGGATGTCTGGAATAATAAAGACGCCCTTGTCCTGCAAGATGCGATCGGCTTCCAGAGTCGTCGGTCCGTTCGCCCCCTCGGCGAGAATGCGGCAGCGAAGTTTTGCGGCATTGCGCTCGGTGATCTGCTCGGAGAGCGCGGCCGGGACCAGCACGGTGCAGTCGAGTTGCAATAAGTCGTTGTTGGAGAGCCAGTCTCCCAGTTTGGTTTCACGGAGGGTTTGGCCGTCGGTCTGGTACCGGGTGAGGAGCGCCGGAATATCCAACCCCTTCGCATTGTGAATGCCGCCGGTTACGTCGCTGACGGCGATCACGCGGGCGCCGCATTCCTGCATGATGCGAGCGGTATGGGATCCCACGTTGCCGAACCCTTGGATGGCCACGGTGCAGTTCCGCATGTCGAGCTTGAGGTGCCGCAGGGCTTCGATGGTGACGTAGGTCACGCCGCGGCCTGTGGCCTCTTCACGTCCGAGGCTGCCGCCGATCGAGAGGGGCTTGCCTGTGACGACGCCCGGCACCGAATAGCCCACTTGCTGACTGTAGGTGTCCATCATCCAGGCCATCACCTGGGCGTCTGTGCCGACGTCCGGGGCTGGAATGTCCTGCTCC
>SYGW01000067.1 GCA_005800255.1 Nitrospiraceae bacterium
AAGCGCGGACGCAACTGACCGATTATCTGGCGGGCACACGAACATCGTTCGATCTGCTGCTGGACCTGTCACGAGGGACGAGTTTTCAGCGGAAGGTCTGGCGAGTTCTCCAGCAGATCTCCTACGGCCAGCTGCGGTCCTATCAATGGGTGGCTCTCCGAGTGGGGGGCAGGCAGTATGCCCGCGCCGTCGGCAATGCCGTGGGGGCGAATCCGATGCCGATCCTGGTCCCGTGCCATCGGATCGTGGCGCAGGATCAGTCGCTTGGAGGGTTCTCGGGCGGCTTGCCCGTGAAACGAAAACTGCTCACGCTCGAAAGAACCTTGGCGCAGGTAAGACCGGGAAAAACGGCACGCCGCTCAAGTCTGTCTCGCGGAGACCGATAGAAGGATCAGAGGAGCAGATATCGTCAGATAGATCCACATCTGCTATATTGAGGTGAAACGTTTTCGAAGATGCGAGAGGTGGGAATGGGAACGCAAGTTTCGCCACGGCATCCGCTTCGTCAGTTGTTTGGCGCCCTCACTGAGAAGAGCTTTGCGGAACATCTCGGGTGGCCAGACCCCAACGTCACCGGCTACGTCTCCAACCTGCTTGTCGACTTTACTCATACCGATCAGCTCTATAAAATCAGAAACCAGGAAGACCGGCCGGTCGATACGGTGGTGGACCTCTTGTTTGAATCGGAAGTCTTGCTGGGAGCCCAGTCGATGGAGCGCGAGCGGGATGTGCATCAGCATATCGGCGACTTCACGCTCTTCATGGCGGGACTGTTCCCGGAATATCTGCGCCGCCTCAAGACGAGCGGGTTGATTTACCATAAGGATTTTCTCGTGGACTATATGAAGACGGGCAAGCGCTCCTATGGGATTGTCGCGCAAATGGCGGACAGCCCGTCAGGGGAAGACATGCCTCTGTTCCGGACACTCTCGGAGAACTTCGAGCTCTGTGTCACAGGGCTGGGGTTTGTGCGGTCCGATCTGGACCGGATGAGAGATCCGGCGTACCGGCAGGTTCGGGACCTTCTCCTCAATTGACCAAGCCCTCTTCTCTCATTCTTGCCCACGGAGGCGCCGGCCGCAAACGGATGACGCCGGCGCAGGCTACCTGTTTGTCCGATGCCCTCGTCATTGGCTATGCCATTCTTGAGCAGGGAGCCCCTGCCGCCATTGCCGTCGAATGCACGATCGGCCTCCTGGAGCAATCCGGGCTGTTCAATGCGGGGCGGGGCGCGCATCGCCAGTTGGACGGGGTGCAACGGATGGATGCCTCGATCATGGAAGGAGCCCGCCTCAAAGCCGGAGCCGTCGCGTCAATCGAAGGAATCCTGCATCCGATTACGGCGGCCCGCCTGGTCATGGAAGACACGAACCATGTCCTGCTCGCAGGCCCACCAGCCACGGCATTCGCACATCATTGTAAACTTGAGCCCCTGCCGAAGGGGCCCTTGCTGAACCGGAGTGCCGGTCGGTCCCCTGTCTCACCGGCTGCCGCGCAGACGAGGGAGCTCTATCGCGCAATGGTGAAATCGCAGCGGGCGGAGAAGGACCAGCATGGGACCGTGGGGGCGGTCGCGTTGGATCGGGCCGGGACAGTGGCGGCAGGGGCCTCGACCGGGGGCGTCGATTCGATGCTGCCGGGGCGGGTGGGGGACAGCCCGCTTATCGGCTGCGGCGTCTATGCCGACAATCAGAGCGGCGCTGTGTCGATGACCGGCATCGGCGAAGGCATCATCCGCCTTGTGCTCGCCAAGACCATATGCGATCGTCTGGCGACAGGGGCGAGCCCAACGGTTGCCGCCCGACAGGCGTTGCGCCTGCTGGTGTCTCGGATCAAGGGGTCTGCCGGAGCGTTAGTCCTCGCGCCGGACGGGCGATTTGCCATCAGGCATGTGACGCCTCACATGGCAGCCGGTTGGTGGAACGGGATCGGCTCGCCAAAAGTTCGAGGACAATTCCCATAAAATATTCCCGCGGACCGGACAGTTTCCATGCGGTCGCAGCAGGCAGGGCTTCGGGGATTTTACGGCGCTGGATGGACGCGCTTCCCAGTAATCAGGCTCAGGATGCGATCGTGCCTGCGAGTCAGGGCCATGGTTTTTCGGATCGGATCGTACCGGCGCGGCGAGGGTAAAATGGCGGCCAGCCAGGCTGCCTCATCAGCCGTCAGGTCCTGCGAGGACTTCTGGAAGTGATGGCGGGCCGCCGCTTCAGCGCCGTAGACGCCCTGTCCCCATTCGGCGACGTTGAGATAGAGCTCGAGGATCCGCGCTTTCGTGAGTTGATGTTCGAGCGAGCGGGTGATCAGGGCTTCCCGCGCTTTTCGAAACAGGGACCGCTCAGACGAGAGATAGAGATTTTTGGCCAGCTGCTGAGTAATGGTGCTTCCGCCCCGCTTCAGTTCGCCCGCTTCGAGGTTGTACTTAGCGGCCTCCTTGATGCCTTCCCAGTCGAATCCTTCATGCGTGAAGAACGACGCATCTTCCGCCGCGACGACCGCCTGCCGGAGGTGCGGGGAGATCCGCGCGAGGGGCACCCAGATCCAATGGCGCCCGATCGTGAGGCCCTCCGCCTGGGCCTGGCGCGCGGTCATCAGGGCCGTCACGGACGGATTGGTTGTTCGCAAGGACGAGACGTCCGGCATGGTGAGCAGCCACACGAAGAGGAGCGCGCCGATCGGGAGGCCGAGACCGATGATCAGGAAGGCCTTCACGCGGGAGCGGGTGGTTGACTTCCGCATTAGAGGCTGCGTATCACAGAGATCATGTGTCGTCGTGTCAATAACATGGTGTCTGATTGGTGAATGGGTAAGGCATGAAAATTCTCACGGCAGAGTTTATCAGAAGTTGCGCGGGGCCAGAACAGTTTCTGCAGGGCGACCTTCCGGAAGTTGCCTTCATCGGGCGGTCGAACGTCGGCAAGTCCTCGCTCATCAACTCTCTCTTGCAGCGCAGGGGGCTGGCCAAGGTGAGCCGCACGCCTGGTAAGACCCGGCTGGTCAATCTTTTTCGTGTCACCAGCGACGATCTCGGATTGGCGCGATTCGTGCTGGTGGATTTGCCGGGCTATGGCTATGCGAGGGTCTCGAAATCGCTGCGGGCGGAATGGGCGCCGCTGATCGAACAGTATCTTGACGGCAGCGAACAGTTGTGCGCGGTGGTGGTCCTGGTGGAAAGCCGGGTGGTGAGCGAGCAGGACCGGGAGACGATCGCCTGGCTGTTGTCCATCGGACGTCCGCCCATCGTGGTGGCGACGAAAGTCGATAAGTTGAAAATGAGCGAACGCATCAAGGCGCTGCGCCGGCTGCACGAAGGGCTAGGATTGACGGAGGAGGCTATTCCTTACTCGTCGACGACGGGCGAGGGGCGGGACCGGTTATGGGCGGCCCTGAAGGAGCGGATTCGAACTTGATCTCGATATAGGCTTTATTCTTGAGCTCTGCCAGCCACGCCTGAAAGACGTCCTCGCTTTTCTGCTGAAAGACGAGTCCCTGGATTTCAGCGCGAACTTCCTCGTACGGCCGAAATTGTTTGGGCTGTTTGTCCTCCAGCCGCACGATATGGAATCCCTCTGAGGTTTCGATTGTGTCCGAGATGCCGCCTGGCACGAGTTTCGCGATGGCTCGCTCGATGCCGGGCAAGAGCTCTCCCTGCCGCACCAAACCCAAGCGTCCCCCCCGTGAGGCGTTGGGCCCGTCGGAAAAATGCAACGCCAGATCTTCGAAGGGCTCCCCCCGTTTGAGCAGGGCCGTGATCTCGGCCGCTTTGGCTTTCGCATCGGCCGTATCGTCAGGCGACCGGGGCTTGATGAGAATCTGGCTGAGGGTATATTCTTCCGGGAGCGCAAATCGGTCATGGTGTTCCTGGAAGTAGCGTTTCATGTCGGAGTCCGCGACCATCACCCCGCTTCGCACTTCTCGGTCGACGACTTTGAGCAGGATCAGCTGTTCCCGGACATTTTTGAGGTTGGCCGGATTCGTTTCGTCGATCGTTTCCCCCTGCTGCTTCATCTGCTGAAGCGCCTGCCGGACCTCCTGATCGGAGACCTCGATTCCTTTAGCCTTGGCTTCCTGGAGCTGGAGTTTGCGCTCGATCATCGAGGTCAGTGCCATATATTCCACCGTCCTGAGCCGGTGCGTGCGGGCCTCGCCGCGATATTCCTTCTGGATCTGTTCCCGCTCCGGGGCCAGTTCTCGCTTCATATCGGACTGCATGATGAGGTCCGAATTGACGATGGCGACGATTCGGTCTTGTAGCTGCGCGGCTGAGAGGAGGGAGACCGGCGCGAGCAGCACCAGCGCGACGAGGATTGCTTGGTGCAGTCTGGATAGGGGCCTCGCGATGAAGGGACGGTGCATGATCATGGCTTTGAGTCTCGTGTCAGGCTGCTGATGAGGGTTCGAGGGATTGTACACGAATTGTGGATGGCTTGAGGAGTGTGAGCCTGGGGAATGTCCGTTGTCGGATCAGTGGGTGACGACGTCGTCGGCGACATAGCGTGAGGCGTTGGCCAGACGGACGATGGCTTTCGCGCGGATATCCACGAGCGCGTCGTCAAACTGCTTTCGGCGTTTTTTGTTGAGCAGTTCCTGCCGGATGCGTTCCCGAATGGCCAAGTCCGCCTGGATGATTTCTTTGTCGAGGGCCGTAATCATGACGAGGTAATAGCCGGCATCCGTCTTGATTGGCGCACTGACCGTTCCCAGCTTGAGGGTCTGCAAGACCTCGTCGACTTCGGGAAGGACTAAATTCTTATGGTAGGGGCCGAGATTGCCCCCGTTAGATTTCGTTTTGTTGTCAAGGGAATAACGCTGCGCAAGTTTAGCGAAGTCGTTGCCCCGGTTGATCTGCACTTCGACATCCTTCGCGGCAGAATGGCTGGGGAGCAGCATTTGGGACACTTGCACCTTCAAGGGAGGCAGGAGTTCGTGGGCATGTTTTGCGTAAAAGGCTTCTAATTCTTCATCCGAGAGGTCGATCTTGGTTTTGACCAGGCTCTTGAGGAGCTCGTCGAGAATCAGTTGTTCCCGGTAACGCTGGGTCCGATCCCGAACGACGTCGGTTTGATCGATTCCTTGCTTGCGGGCTTCCTGCATCAGCAGTTCGCGGGTGATGAGTTCGTCGAGGAATCGGCGCTTTCCCCCTTCTTTCTCATACCGAGACCTGGTGGCGTTGGACAATTCTTCCCAGCGGGCTTCGAATTCATTTTGCGTGATCTGCCGGCCGTTGACAAGGGCGACCGTGCCTTCTTCCGGTGGCGGCGTACAACCGGTAAGCGACAGGAGACTGCCGCCGATAGCCCAGGATAGCAAGGTGAGAAAATGGAAGATTGCAAAGTTTCCGGAAATGTTGGATGGTCGAGTCATAAGTCAATGAAACTTTGTTAGCGAGATGATTGCGGAGACATCGTTGTGTTGGTATCACAGACTCCCAGGCTTTGCAAGGTTGCGATGAGTTCTTGAAAGATGGAAGGCCAGTCCTGATGCGGCATTTGGAGCTCAAATGAGAGGGGAGAGAGGAAGTAAATCCGCTTTTTGTACCGGTCCATTAGCTTGTGAATGGCTTGGCTGGCGACTCGGCTCTTGGTGTCGAGGGTGACGACGACGGAGCGGGCCTTGAGCTCGATAGCGGCCAAGCGCAAGGCTTTGGCCTGTATCCTCACCTGCATGACTTCGAACAGCCGTTCAACGGAGTCCGAGGCCTGCCCATATCGATCTTGCATTTCCCCATGCAGCAAGGCAAGCTCGCCAACCTGGGCGCAGGAGGAGAGGCGTTTATAAAACGAGAGGCGCTGGTGGGGATCGGCGATGTATTCATCCGGGATGAAAGCGGAGATATTGAGTCGGAGCACTGGCTCCGGCTTTTCTTCCACTATCTGGCCTTTGAGGTGCTGGACGGCTTGCTCCACCATCTGCATGTAGAGGTCGAGTCCGATGGCGGCGATATGGCCCGATTGCTGTTTTCCCAGGAGGTTGCCAGCGCCCCGGATTTCCATGTCCGCCGCAGCAATGCGGAAGCCGGCGCCCAGTTCGGTGAATTGCTGAATGGCGGTGAGGCGCTTCTGGGCATCTTCGCTCAGTTGTCCCTCGTCCGGCACCAGGAAGTAGGCATAGGCTTGATTGCCACCCCGGCCCACGCGCCCACGTAGCTGATACAACTGTGCGAGGCCGAACATGTCAGCGCGATTGATGATGATCGTGTTGGCCGTGGGGACATCGATGCCCGACTGGATAATGGCCGAGGCGATGAGAATATCCGCCTCCTGGCGAAAGAATTTCAGCATGACCGCTTCGAGCGGTTTGGCGTTCATCTGCCCATGGGCCATCACGATGCGTGCGTCCGGCACCAGTTGGTGGAGCCAGGCGCCCGTCTTCTCCATCGTTTCAACCCGGTTATGGACGAAGTAGACCTGCCCGCCCCGCCCAAGCTCGCGCAGGATCGCTTCCCGGACCAGCTTGTCGCTGGATCGGACGACCTGGGTGCGAATGGCCAGGCGGCCGGCAGGAGGGGTCTCGATGATCGAGAGGTCTCGCACGCTGGCCATGGCCATTTGCAAGGTGCGAGGAATGGGGGTGGCGGTGAGGGTTAAGACGTCGACATGGGTGCGAAGCTGTTTCAATCGTTCCTTATGCTTGACGCCGAACCATTGCTCCTCGTCGATGATGACGAGTCCCAGGTCGCGGAACACCACATCCTTCTGGATGAGCCGGTGGGTGCCGATGATGACGTCGACCTCGCCACTGGCCACATCTTTGAGAATGGCCTTGGCCTCTTTGGACGATTGGAAGCGGGAGAGGAGGGCCACGCGAGCCGGGAAGGGCGCGAACCGTTCCGAAAAGTTGTCGTAATGTTGGTGGGCCAAGAGGGTTGTGGGGACGAGCACCGCCACCTGGCGATTGGCTTCCACCGCCTTGAACGCGGCTCGCATGGCTACTTCTGTTTTGCCATATCCCACGTCTCCGCAGACCAGGCGGTCCATCGGCTTGCTGGACTCCATGTCGCGGGTAATGTCTTCGATCGCCTTGAGTTGATCCGCCGTTTCTTCGTATTCGAACGCGGCTTCGAACTCGTGGTACATCGTACTATCGAATCCATAGGCATGGCGCGTCACGAGTTCGCGGTTGGCATAGAGATCGACCAGCTCGTGGGCCATCTCCTCGATGTCTTTTTTGACGCGCGCGGTCGTTTTGGCCCAGTTGGTGCCGCCCAACCGTTCTAATCGAGGCCCATGGTCCTCCGCGCCGCTATAGCGCTGCACATGGCTGAGCTTCTCCAGCGGCACGTAGAGCTTGTCGCCGCCGGCGAATTCCAGGATCAAGTAATCGCTCTCGAAATCCTGCACGGAGAGGCGCTTCAGCCCTTGATAGCGGGCGATGCCATG
>SYGW01000008.1 GCA_005800255.1 Nitrospiraceae bacterium
CAGCGCCAGATCAATAGCGCATTGGAAACGCTCACGTCGCGGGAAGAGAAAGTTTTGCGCAAGCGGTTCGGCATCGGTGAAGCCACTGACCATACCCTGGAAGAAGTCGGTCAGGATTTCGAGGTGACTCGCGAACGTATCAGACAGATCGAAGCCAAGGCCTTACGGAAGCTGCGTCACCCGAGCCGGAGCAAGAAGTTGCGCAGCTTCGTGGAAACGCTCTGACGCGAAGAGGTGATGCCCGAGATTTGACTCCGTTCCCTGGGGCAGCCTAGAATTGATCGTTCGTGTCTGCGGAACAGGCGCGAGGGAGTCATCCGCCTGATTGGGCCCATAGCTCAGGTGGTTAGAGCGGCTGACTCATAATCAGCTGGTCCTAGGTTCAAGTCCTAGTGGGCCCACCAGCACGGCCGTAGAACTCATCGACTGAGAACGTTGTGTAGAACAACAGCTAGAGGAGTTCGTTGAAGCATAACCTTTCCCCCCTCATCGCGCTGCAAAAGTTGGATCTCCGCGTCATGGAGATTAACGCTCAACGCCGGAAAATCCCGGAACGACTCCAGACAGTTGAAGTGCCTCTCCGGGAAGCCCAGCAGCTGCTCCAGCAAACCAGTGCCGCCATGGAGGCACTGGTCAAAGAGCGGCGGTCGCACGAAAAAGATCTTGAGGCGCACGAAGCCCATACGGAAAAGATGAAGTCGCGGCTGTCCGAGTTGAAGTCCAACAAGGAATATCAGGCGCATCTCTTCGAGATCGAAGTGGCCAACAAGAAGAAGGGCGATTTCGAGGAAAAGATCCTGTTGTGCATGGAGAAGATCGAGCAGCTCCAGCAGACCGCAAAAGAGGCCCAAGCCAAGGTGAGCATCGCTGAGAAGGCCTTTGCGCAGGAAAAACTGGTGCTGGAAGAAGAGGAGAAGAAGCTTTCAGCCGAGCTGGCCGATCTCGAATCGCAGCAGCAAGCCCATTCGGCTCATGTTGAGAAGGGGCTGCTCGTCCGTTACAACTCGATCAAGGCGGCGCGGAAGGATCAAGCGCTGGCGGAGATCAAAGAGGGGACTTGCTCCGGCTGCCGGCTGCAGCTCCCGCCGCAACTGATTTCAGATGTGAAGCGCGGGGAAGATCTCTTGACCTGTCCCTATTGCCGCCGGATGCTCTACTGGGATGGGCAAATTCCTGTTGAAACAGGGTTCGTACTCGATCTCGACCGGACGTCAATTCTGGAGATCGGCGAGTCGATCTAGTCCGTTTCCCCCAGCACGGCCTGCGTCGTTTTGAAGTGCAGCTTCGCGACCGATCCCAACCGTTCCTCTCCGTGTTTCTTCACGATCATACGACCGGCCAGTTCGACGGCAGGCGAGGCCCCCTTGGGCAGCGTCGTGCCGATTTCATCCGAGAGGCGCTTCATGCGGATGAGGAATTCCGCGCGGGCCAGGATCGACGCGGCAGCCACGGCGATATCGGATTCGGCCTTATGGCGTTGTTCCAGGACGATCGTGCGTCCTTTTTCTTGCAGGGCGTTCAGAATCAACCGTTCGTCGCCGAACTGGTCCGCGATGGCGCGCCCGCACTGGACCTTTTCCAGAAGGGTCTCCAATGCTTTGGCATGGCCCCAGGCCAGCAGGCGATTCAAGTTCCGGATCTTCGCGTAGAGTTCGTTGTATCGTTGCGGGCCGATTGCGATAATGCTGTGAGGGCACAGCATCCGGATGTCGGGCGCCATTTCGAGGATGCGGCCGTCCGAGATTTTCTTGCTGTCCCGGACATTCATCAGGGTCAGCTCACCCTGCGTCGTGGCGTCGACGAAGACCGCGGCGATGACCAGGGGGCCGAAGTAGTCCCCCTTGCCTGATTCATCGATGCCGATTCGTTCGATCGGTGTTTTGGCTGTTGTCTTGGTCACGGGCCGGGGCTCTGGTGGAGATTCTCACGGAGCCGCGGTAATCTAACAGAGGCTGAATAGGCGGTCAATTTTTCAGATTATCGGCAGGGGCCTTCATCAGGGAAGATGGGCGATGCAGCGAAGGGTGTCGTTCTCACGTGGAATGTTGCTGGTGGCCGCCGGGTTCGGGCTATTGGCGGTCGGTGGCTGTGAAACGAATCCCTATACCGGCCGGTCGCAGTTGTTGATGACGTCCCTGACGCAGGAAATACAAATGGGCACGCAGGCCTATGCGCAAGTGAAGAACGATCCGAAATTGCGGCAGTCGCAAGATCCCCGCGAGATCGAACCGGTCAAGCGGGTGGCGGCGAGGATTATCGAAGTGGCGAAGCGGTCGAAATGTGCCGAGACGGCGAAGCAGTTTCAGTGGGAAGTGGTTGTGATCAAG
Source organism: Nitrospiraceae bacterium (assembly GCA_005800255.1). The sequence continues at coordinate 2,328 of SYGW01000008.1, forward strand.
GACGATAAAACGATGAATGCCTTTGCCCTTCCTGGCGGGAAGATTGCGGTCTATACCGGGATCTTTCCCGTGGCCAGGACCGAAGCAGGTTTGGCCGCGGTGATGGGCCATGAAGTCCTCCATGCGCTGGCCAGTCATGGGGCTGAACGGATGAGTCAGGGGCAATTGACGAATGCGGTATTGCAGGTGGCAGAGGCTGCGGCAGGGGTATCAGGCGGCGGAGGGATGGTGTCCCAGGCTGCCATGGCGGCGCTCGGCGCAGGGGTGCAGGTCGGGGTGTTGTTGCCCTTCAGCCGGAAGCATGAATCGGAAGCGGACTATATCGGCATCCTCCTGGCGGCCGATGCAGGCTATGACCCGCGCGAGTCTATTTCACTGTGGGAACGGATGGGGCAGATGTCCAAAGGCGGCGGTCCGGCAGAGTTTCTCTCGACTCATCCGAGCCATGAAACCAGGATCGACCAGCTGAAACAGTGGATGCCGGAGGCGATAGGGCTGTATCAATCCAAGTCGGCGGTGCCGGCTGCGGCTTTGCCGGCGCTGCACTAATTCCGCCGGGGCCGGTTGCAACCTCTTCCGTTCCTTTCTATACTTACGTTGCGCGAGGGAGAGGACCGGGTGATCGCTTGGGGCGGCAACGCTCTTAGAGGAAAGTCCGGACTTCATGGGCAGGGCGCTGGGTAACTCCCAGGCGGAGCAATCCGACACCAGCACCACAGAGAACAAACCGCCGATGGCCGTGGCGACGGGATGTAAGTCTTGTCGCTGCGGATCAGGTAAGGGTGAAACGGAGGGGTAAGAGCCCACCGCAGTGGTGGTAACATCACTGGCACGGTAAGCGTCGCCTGATGCAAGGCCAAATAGGAAGACGCCTGTCGGTTTTCTTCGGAAAGCCGGCGACCGGCTGGCCCGGCCGAGGTCTTCGGGTAGGTCGCTTGAGGTTCGAGGTGACTCGAATCCCAGAGAAATGATCACCCCCGTGTGGGACCATATCCCAGGCGGGACAGAATCCGGCTTATAGGTCTTCTCCACCGCGCTTTTTTTATCGCTCGGCGTAGGTCCCCTTCCGTCACTTTCCCCGAGAAATACTCGATCTCGTCGAGTAACACGACGGGAACCCTCGACCCGTACCGGTCCGTCAGGGCCTGGTCTCCCTCAATGCTCACTTTGCTCGTGGTGATGTTCATTTCTGACTGGAGATGCGCCGCAATCCGGCAGATGACATCGCAGAGGTGGCATTCGTCGCGGGACAGGATGGTCACATGGACTGGCAGGCTCATATTGTCGCGACTCAGGCCAACGGATGAGGACGGCACGAAGGATATCATGCAGAAAGGGAGCCTGTCAGGAGAGGGGCTAAAGCCTGCGGCACTATTGACGCGGTGAAATATGTGGTGATAGGATTATGGATCTTTATCCCTGATTTTTCAGAACGTTCTGAGATATCGAGGGGCTCGTGTCCGATCTGTTAGCCCAAGCCGTTTCGTTGCCTATTGTATCGATTCCTCCGCCTGGTTTTCACGGGCGGGATGGATGGAGGTTCTGTCATGAAGCTCACAGGCGCTGAAATCCTCATCGAATGTCTTAGACGGGAAGGTGTGAAGACGATTTTCGCACTTCCCGGCGGTGTCGTGTTGAAGATTTTCGATATTTTGCACCAGCAGAAGGATATCGAAGTGGTTCTGACGCGCCATGAGCAGGGCGCCGGCCATATGGCGGAAGGTTATGCCAAGGCGACCGGGAAAGCTGGGGTCTGCCTGGTGACCTCAGGGCCAGGGATGACGAACGTGATCACGGCGTTAGCCGATGCCTATATGGATTCCGTGCCGTTGGTCTGCTTCACCGGCCAAGTTCCAACCGGTCTGATCGGGAACGATGCGTTCCAAGAGGCGGATAATATTGGGTTGAGCCGCCCCTGCACCAAATACAATTTCCTTGTAAAAGACGTAGCTGACTTGGCGATGACGATTAAGGAAGCCTTCTACATTGCGACGACGGGGCGCCCTGGCCCGGTGTTGGTGGACATTCCGAAAGACGTCTCCATGGACAAGGCGGAATTTACCTATCCGAGCTCCGTCTCCATCCGCAGCTACAATCCTGTGTATGAAGGCAATAAGTGGCAGATCAAGCAGGCGGCTGAGGCCATGACGAAGGCGAAGAAGCCGGTGTTGTATGTCGGCGGCGGCGTCGTCTTCTCCGGTGCCTCGCAGGAATTGATGGAGCTGGCCGAACTGACTCATATGCCCGTCGATATGACCTTGATGGGGCTGGGGGCCTTCCCCGGCGAACATCCCCAGTCCATGGGCATGTTGGGGATGCATGGCACCTATTGGGCGAATATGGTCATGCATTACTCCGATCTGGTCGTGGCGATTGGCGCGCGGTTTGACGATCGCGTCACCGGCAAGGTCTCCGAGTTCTGTCCTCATGCCAAGGTGATCCACATCGACATCGATCCGACTTCGATCAGGAAGAATGTCAATGTCGATATCCCCATCGTGGGCGACTGTAAGACAGTGCTGCGCGAGTTGATTCAGATTTTACGCGCCACCGTGAACGGCGATCAGAAGGAATTACGCAAGCCCTGGTGGAATCAGATCCGCGAATGGCAACAGGCGAATCCGCTGGCCTATCAGCAGGCAGCGGACGGGCCGACCAAGCCGCAGCATGTCATCAAGCGGCTCTATGAACTGACGAAAGATATGGACCCGATCGTCTCGACCGATGTTGGACAACACCAGATGTGGGCCGCCCAGTACTTTAAGTTGGCCAAGCCCAATCGCTGGTTGACTTCGGGCGGGCTTGGCACCATGGGATTTGGCTTTCCCGCCGCCATGGGGGCGCAGGCGGCCTTTCCGGGCCGGTTGGTCCTTTGCATTGCCGGCGACGGCAGCATCCAGATGAATATGCAGGAAATGGCCACGGCCGTGGTGCATAAGCTGCCGGTCAAGATCATCGTGCTCAATAACCGATTCCACGGGATGGTCCGGCAATGGCAGGATCTCTTCTACGAAGGGCGGTATGCTTCGAGCAATCTGGAGACGACGCCGGACTTTGTGAAGTTGGCCGAGGCCTATGGGGCGGTCGGGCTCCGGGCCAGCAAGCCGTCGGAGATCGACGCTGTCCTCAAGGAGGCGATCGCGGTGAACCGGCCGGTGATCGTCGATGTGCCGACCTATCGTTACGAAAATGTCTATCCGATGATTCCTGCCGGCGGCAGCAATCATGAGATGATTTTGGAAGATCCGCCGCATTTGAAAACGAAACAGGCTGGAGCAGGGCAGGTGACTCCGAAGGATTCGGACACGATTCTCACGGCCTAATTTTCGTGGCAGGAGTACAGATTGGGTATGGAACATATTATTTCGGTGACCGTCGAGAATAAGTTCGGGTCCCTGTCTCGCGTCGCCGGCTTATTCAGCGGCCGCGGGTTCAATATTGAAAGTCTCTCGGTGGCGCCGACGCTGGATCCTTCCATGTCGCAGATGACCATTGTCACGTCCGGAGACGACCGGATCATCGAGCAGATCGTGAAACAGCTGAATAAGCTGATCGATGTCATCAAGGTTGTGGATTTGAACGAGAGCAATTTTGTCTCGCGGGAGACGGCGCTTATCAAGGTGCATACGCGACCGGAAGATCGTGCGGAGGCATTGCGGATTGCCGATATTTTCCGGGCTAATGTCATCGACTCCACGCCGGCGACCTATACCATCGAGGTGACCGGCGATCCCCATAAGATCGAAGCGATCATCAACCTGCTGCAGCCCCTCGGCATTAAAGAGCTCACGCGGACCGGACGGGTGGCGGTCGCCCGCGAGTCGATTCGCGCGGCGAGCGTGCCTGCGAAAAAGGCTGTCCGCGAATAGGCGTCATTCCGGACGCAACGTCCCAACAGTTTTTTGTTACGGCTATTACCCAAGGAGTGAGCGATGAAGATTTACTACGATAAAGACGCCGATATTCAGCAGATCAAGAATAAGAAGGTTGCGGTCATCGGCTATGGCAGCCAGGGGCATGCCCATGCGCTCAACATGAAGGAGAGCGGCGTGTGCGTGGCCATCGGGTTACGCGAAGGCGCCTCCTGGAAAAAGGCGGAGCAGAGCGGGCTGAAAGTCATGCCGGTGGCCGATGCCGTGAAGGCGTCCGATGTCGTCATGATTCTCGCGCCGGACGAAGCGCAAGCCGCCATCTACCGGCAGGATATCGCCCCGAACCTCAAGCCCGGCTCCTATCTCGCATTCGGCCATGGCTTCAACATTCATTTCGGGCAGATCGTGCCGCCTGCCACGACCAATGTGTTCATGGTTGCGCCCAAGGGCCCTGGCCATCTCGTCCGGTCTGAATATACGAAGGGCAGCGGCGTGCCCTGTTTGCTCGCGATCCATCAGGATCCCAGCGGAACGACCAAGCAGATCGGCCTGGCCTATGCCAGCGCGATCGGCGGAGGACGGGCCGGGGTGATCGAAACGAACTTCCGTGAAGAAACCGAGACGGACCTCTTCGGTGAACAGGTGGTGCTCTGCGGCGGTCTCACCTCCCTTATCCAGGCCGGCTATGAGACGTTGGTGGAAGCAGGCTATTCGCCTGAGATGGCTTATTTCGAATGTCTGCACGAAGTGAAGTTGATCGTGGACCTGATCCATCAGGGCGGCATTGCCAATAGGCGCTACTCCATCAGCACGACGGCGAAGTACGGAGACATTACCCGCGGTCCCAGGATCGTTACGGAGCAGACGAAGCAGGAAATGAAGAAGATCCTGGGGGAAATCCAGGACGGCAAGTTCGCCAGAGACTGGATCCTGGAGAACCAGGCGAATCGTCCGGTCTACAATGCGCTCTTGGCGAAGGGGGCTGCCCATCCGATCGAAGAAGTCGGAGGCCGGCTGCGGGCGATGATGCCCTGGCTGAAAAAAGAGCAGTTGGTCGATAAGAATAAAAACTAAGAAACGAGGTTTCTGTGGCAGATCGTGCCGTCGGCATCCCGTTTGCCAAAGAAGGAATTCCCTTCATCGGGGCTGCTGTTGGCGTTACACTGCTAGCAGGGTGGCTGGGTGGCGTGATTGCGGCAGTCGGCGGGGCGCTCCTGACGCTCTTCGTCACCTGGTTTTTCCGCAATCCTTCTCGAGTGGTGCCGCAAGGGCCTGGTCTTATCGTGGCGCCCGGTGACGGGAAAGTTATTGCCATCGAAGAAGAGTTCGAGCCGCGATTCATCAAGGATCGCAGCATTCGCGTCACGATCTTCTTGAACGTGTTCGATGTGCACATCAATCGGATTCCCTGTGAAGGATTCGTCGAGGATGTGCAGTATCAGCCGGGTTTGTTTCTCGTGGCCAGTAGGCCCGATGCGACGTTGCGGAACGAGCAAAATGCCTTGATGATCAGGACGGCGCAGGGGGCGAAGGTGCTCTGTGTGCAGGTGGCAGGATTGATTGCCAGACGGATCGTCTGCTGGATCTCGCCGGGCGCCAGGGCTGTCTGCGGTGAGCGATACGGGTTGATTCGATTCGGATCGCGGATGGATACGTTTCTGCCGATTGGGACTGTGATCAAAGTGGCAGTCGGCGATCGGGTGAAGGGTGGAGAAACCATCTTAGGAGAGTTGCGATGAAAACCACCGGACTTCGTCAATCCTTCGGGCGAGATGGGAAGCGGCGTAAAGCCGCCATGCACCTCATCCCGAATTTGTTCACGACAGGGAACCTCTTTTGCGGCGTCTTTTCGATCCTGTCCGTGTTCAATGGAAACTACCTGATCGCAGCCATTGCCATCCTGGTGGCGATGATCTTCGACGTGCTCGATGGAAAATCCGCACGGTTGACGAATAGTACCAGCCATTTCGGCCTTGAGTACGACTCGCTGTCCGATGTGGTGTCCTTCGGGGTGGCTCCGGGCCTGTTGATTTATTCCTGGGCGCTCAGCGGACACGGGACATTCGGTATCGCCGTGATGTTTGCCTATGTCGCGATGGGTGCGGTCAGGCTGGCCCGGTTTAATTCGACGGCGGCTGTGGCGGACGGCAAGTACTTCACCGGCTTGGCGATTCCTGCTGCGGCAGGGGTCGTGGCCTCGCTCGTGGTGTTCGATCACTACAGCATGAAGATTGCGGCGGACGTGAAGCCCATCCTCGTTCTGGTGATGACGTTGGCTCTGTCGTTCCTGATGGTCAGCACTATTAAGTATCGAAGCTTTAAAGATATGAAGTTCAGCGGCGGCCGTCACATTACTTATCTGGTGTGGGGGATTCTGGCCGTTATGCTTGTAGCCGCCTGGCCTCAAGTCATGTTGTTCGTCATTTTCGCTGGCTATGCCTTGCTCGGCCCGGCGGAACGGCTCGTCGGGTTTTTGTCCAAGATGGTCGTGAAACGGTCGCCGAGCAAGACCGAGCAGTCAGTGACAGGATCGAAGTTCTAGAAGGCTGCGACGAGGAGTAGTAGGTAATTCGCATAGAAATCAAGAGAGCTGGCGGATGGTGCAAGCCAGCCTGTGCGTCGCCGAACTCGCCTCCGAGCCAGAATCCGTGAACCCCGAGTAATGGATTCCGTCTCGCCCCCGTAATAAGGCGGAATGAAGGGTTGTGGGCAGCGATACGTTGTTCATAGCTAAATCAGGGTGGTACCACGGAGCTTCTCGAGCCTCCGTCCCTGGGCGTGGGGATGGAGGCTTTTTGTTTTGTCGGCCGCTGGAAGCGGCTGCCAGCGTCGTTCTCGGCTCATCGAAATCCTCAACGTACCCCTGAGGGTACGCCTCCGGTTTCGATTCGCCTGCGGCCTTGCTGGACAACCGCTTTGAGTAGCCTCAAAGCGATAGGGAGAAGGGGGAAACCATGACCAGGATGATCAGGATTTTCGATACGACCCTGCGCGATGGTGAGCAATCGCCTGGCGCCAGCATGAATGTGGAAGAAAAGATCATGGTGGCGAAGCAACTGGCTCGCCTGGGAGTCGATATCATCGAAGCGGGGTTTGCCTACAGTTCGCCGGGAGATTTTGAGGCAGTGCGGCGGATCGCGCAGGAGGTCGAAGGGCCGACGATTTGCAGCTTGGCTCGGGCTCGACCGGAGGATATCGATCGCGCCTGGGAGGCCTTGAAGGGGGCCCCCAAGGTCCGTATCCATACGTTTCTCTCGACGTCGGATATCCATTTGAAACATCAGTTCAGGATGACGCGCGACGAGGCGAAGAAGCGCGCGGTGGAAATGGTGCAACGGGCGAGGGGCTACGTGGACGATGTGGAGTTTTCGCCCATGGATGCCAGCCGCTCCGATCCCGCCTATCTCTATGAAGTGATCGAGGCGGTGATTGCCGCGGGAGCCGGGACGATCAATATTCCCGATACGGTTGGCTATGCGGTGCCGCAGGAGTTCGGCAAGCTCATCCGTGGCATTCGCGAACAGGTGCCGAACAGTTCGCAGGCGGTGATCTCCGTCCATTGTCACAATGACCTCGGTCTCGCTGTGGGGAACAGTTTGGCGGCGGTGTTCGAGGGGGCGGGCCAGGTCGAGTGCACGATCAATGGAATCGGCGAGCGGGCCGGGAATACGGCGTTGGAAGAAATCGTCATGGGGCTTCGCACCAGGAAAGACTTCTATCAAGCCGACACGAAGATTCGCACCGAAGAGATTTCGAAAACCAGCCGATTGGTCAGCAAGATCACCGGCATGGTGGTGCAGCCGAACAAGGCGATCGTCGGGGCGAACGCCTTTTCCCATACGTCCGGCATCCATCAGGACGGGCTGCTGAAGGACAAGACGACCTATGAAATTATGAAGCCGGAGACGATCGGGCTGGTCGAGAGCAAGATGGTTATGGGGAAACTCTCGGGGCGGCATGCGTTTCGTCAGCGGTTGGTGGAATTGGGCTATACCCTCTCGGACGCGGAGGTCAACCGCGCGTTCGAGCGGTTCAAGAAGCTAGCCGATCAGAAGAAAGAGATCTATGAAGAGGATCTCGAAGTCATTGTCTCCGAAGAGCTGGCTAAAATGGCCGATCGGATCACCTTGAAGTCGTTCCATGTGGCCAGCGGGACGGATCAGGTGCCGACCGCCACGGTCGAACTCGAGTTTGACGGACGGACGATCACGCAGACCGGGACCGGCGATGGGCCGGTGGACGCGATCTATCGGACGATTGCCGCCATCACGCAGACGAAGAGTACGCTCCTCATGTATGCCGTCAAGGCGATTACGGGCGGGACCGATGCGCAGGGCGAAGTCTCGGTTCGGGTGCAGGAAGAGGGCCGCACCGTGTCAGGCCATGGGGCGGATACGGATATCATTATGGCCTCGGCGCGGGCCTATTTGAACGCACTGAACAAGCTCTCCTATTTGGCGGGAAAGCAGGCGCAGGGCGAACAGAAGGTGAACTTGATTTAGCGAAAGTAGCCACGGTAGAGTCACCGGCTCCAGTCCGGGGCCGGAACCTATTGTTGGCTGGGAGGCGCTCCGTGGTTCATGTCACCCTGGCAGATCGGCAGGATTTCCTGGCCGGCGACCATACAGTCCTGCGAGAGCTGCTGCATCCGGCCAAACAACCGCTCGCGGTTGGCTATAGCTTGGCGCAGGGGACCCTGGCTCCCGGCACCCGCTCGAAACGGCATAGGCTGACATCTTCAGAGGTCTATTACATTATTGTCGGGTCCGGGCGATTGACGGTGGACGATTCGGTCGTTTCGGTAGCGCCTGGTTCCGTCGTCTATGTGCCCCCCGGAGGCATACAGTCTCTGGAAAATAACGGACCCACTGCCATCGAGTTTCTCTGTTTGGTCGATCCAGCTTGGCGGTTGGAGGATGAGGAAGTGCTGGAGTAGAGGTCCTTGCGGTCATCACTTACAACGAGGGAGAGTGGTCTGTGAAGGCGAAGATTGCCGTATTAGCTGGCGATGGAGTGGGCCGGGAGATTGTGCCGGAGGCCGTGAAGATATTGAAGGCTGTCGCTGAGAAGTTTCAGCACCAGTTCGAGTTCGTCTCCGGCGATGTCGGCGGTCAGGCTCTCGATAAAGTGGGGGTGCCGCTTCCTCAGGAGACCTTGACCCTGGCTAAGCAGAGCGATGCCGTCTTGCTCGGCGCGGTCGGCGGCCCCAAGTGGGAGAGGCTGGAATATAGTTTGCGCCCGGAGCGAGCGTTGTTGGGGTTGCGCGAGCACCTGGGGCTCTACGCGAATTTACGCCCGGCGAAGTTATATCCCATGCTGGCCGATGCCTCCACGCTGAAGCGCGAAGTGATTGACGGCATCGACATCCTCGTCATTCGGGAGCTGACCGGCGGTATCTACTTCGGGAAGCCCAAAGGGATTGAGAAGCTGCCGAACGGGAGCGAGCGAGGGTTCAATACCGAGGTCTACACCACGGAGGAAATCCAACGCATTGCGAAAGTGGCGTTCGAAGCGGCCAGAAAACGCCGGAAGAAGGTGATGTCGGTCGATAAAGCGAACGTGCTGGAATCGTCCGAGCTCTGGCGCCGTGTGGTCATCGAGACCCATAAAGACTATCAGGATGTGGAGTTGAGCCATATCTACGTCGACAATGCGGCGATGCAACTCGTGCGCAACCCGAAGCAGTTCGATGTGATGCTGTGCAATAATATTTTCGGCGACATTCTGAGCGATGAAGCGGCGATGTTGACCGGTTCCATCGGCATGTTACCCTCTGCCAGTGTCGGGTCGCAGGTCGGGCTGTTCGAACCGATTCACGGCAGCGCGCCGGACATCGCCGAGAAGAATCTGGCGAATCCCATTGCGACGATTGCCTCGGCTGCCATGCTGTTGTCCTATGCCTTCAAGTTGGACAAGGAAGCGGAAGCCATCGAGCAGGCGATCGTCAAAGCCCTCGAGCTGGGTTATCGCACGAAAGATATTCATAGCCCAGGGACCCGTCTCGTCGGGACGACGGAGATGGGCGAGGCCATTCTGCGAAATCTGAATTAGCCGAGACGATTGAGCCAGATGAGCACAGATCTCAAAGTCCGATCGATCAGGACCCTGGCCGGCACCGGCGAGCCAGGCTGGTCCGGTGACGGGGGGGCGGCCCTCGCGGCTTGCCTGAATGAGCCGAAGAGTCTTACGCTCGATGCAGCGGGCAACCTGTTCATCGCCGACTCCGAGAACCATGTCGTCAGGAAGATCGACCGGAAGACCAACTGCATCAGCACGGTCGCGGGTTTTATCCAGGGGATTGAGCCAGTCGCAGCGCCGGTTGCGCCAACTCCCGTGATGGATGGAGCGGAGGACGATCCGTTTGCCGAAAGCGATTCGGTCGCGTCTCATGCCTTTACGCAACAGACGGATTTAAGCGGGACCGTTCGTTACGTGGTGGCTGGGACCGCGCCGGCTAAACGGTTCAGCGGCGATGGGGGCCCTGCCGGTCAAGCCCTGCTGAACTTTCCGACCGCAGTAGCGGTCGATCAGGCCGGACACCTCTATATTGCGGACACGTTGAACCATCGGGTGCGGCGGGTGGATGCGATGACAGGGGTGATCACGACCGTTGCAGGGGTTGGGCTGCCTCGCTATTCCGGTGACGGAGGTTTGGCGGCCGAAGCAGGGTTGAATGAACCGGCGGCCCTGGTGGTGAGTGACGGGGGCGTCCTCTATATTGCAGATCAAAGCAATAATCGTGTGAGGGCGGTCGATTTGGCCACAGGGATGATTCGCACGGTCGCAGGAACAGGCACGGCTGCGTATAATGGAGATGGCATGGCTGCGACGGAAACCGGCTTGGCCGGCCCCGGCGGATTGGCGCTCGCGTCAGACGGCACCCTTTTCATCGCCGATAGCTTTAGCGGAAGGATCCGGGCGGTCGATTCCGTCACTGGCTTCATCAGGACGGTGGTGGGAGGCGGCGGTGAATATCGTTATCAGGGGCCGGATGAACCGCCCGGCAACAGCCTCTCCCGGCCATCGGGCATGACGCTGGATGAGCAGGGGAACATTTTCTTTACCGATTCGGATAATCATCTGGTGCGGCGATGGGATCGGGCTACCAAGCTGATTGAGCGTGTCGCCGGTGTAGGTACGGCCAGTTATGGGGGCGACGGGGGAGCGGCCCCCGACGCTAGCTTAAGTTATCCATTTGGAATCGTGATGGATCGATCCGGGCATCTGCTCGTGGCCGATACCTTCAATCATCGTATTCGTGAGATCTCGTTGTAGGTAGGATCAAGGCGTATGTTAAAAAAGAAAACAGGCTATGTCGTGGCGATCGTCGGTGCAACAGGGGCAGTCGGGACCGAAATGATCGAGGTGCTTGAGGAACGAAAGTTCCCCGTCTCACGGTTGGTCCCCCTCGCGTCCACTCGTTCTGCCGGCGGGATGGTGACGTTCGAGGGAGACGAAGTGCCGATCGAAGTTTTGACGAAGGACTCGTTTGCGGGTGTGGATATCGCGCTTTTTTCCGCCGGGGCGGATCTCAGTCGGGAGTTTTCGCCGATCGCGGTCAAGGCCGGGGCGGTGGTGATCGATAATAGCGCCGCCTGGCGGATGACCCCTGAGGTGCCGCTCGTGGTGCCAGAAGTGAATGCCCACGACATCTCACGGCATAAGGGCATCATCGCGAATCCGAACTGCTCCACGATTCAGATGGTCGTGGCGCTGAAACCTCTACATGATCAGGCGAGGATCAAGCGGATTGTCGTCACGACCTTTCAGTCCGTGTCCGGCACGGGGAAAGACGCCATGGATGAGCTGATGGAGCAGTGCCAGGACTTGCTCAGTTTCAAGCAGTCGGATCCCAAGGTCTATCCCTATCAGATCGCCTTCAATTGTCTGCCGCAGATCGACGAGTTCCTGCCGTCCGGCTATACGAAGGAAGAGATGAAGATGGTCGATGAGACGAGAAAGATCATGGGCGACCAGTCGATCCATGTGACGGCGACGACGGTGCGGGTCCCGGTCTATGTCGGCCATTCGGAAGCCATCAATATCGAGACGGAGCGGAAGCTCACGGTGAACGAGGCCCGCGCGATTCTGTCGACCGCGCCAGGCGTGCTGCTCTACGACGATCCGGCACATAAGATCTACCCGATGCCGCTGGATGTTGCGGGGAAGGACGAGGTCTACGTCGGCCGTATTCGTGAAGATGAGTCGATCTCAAACGGCCTGAATATCTGGGTCGTGGCGGATAATTTGCGCAAAGGGGCCGCCCTCAATGCGGTGCAAATCGCAGAACATTTGATCAAAGGCTGATGGCTGAGTGGGGGAGTCTCGGTAAAGTTTTCATCGGAATCGGGCTCTGCGTGGCCCTGGTGGGTGTGCTGTTGTTGATGGCAGACCGCGTCCCGGGAGTGGGGCATCTCCTGGGCTGGTTCGGTAAGCTGCCAGGCGACATCTCCATTCGGCGGGAGAACTTCAGTTTCTCATTTCCTCTTGCCACCAGCTTGCTCCTCAGTATCATCTTCAGTCTGGTATTCTATTTCATTACATGGATCTTTCGCCGATGAGACAACGAGGGGCAGGACTGTGCCGCGCCATGATTGTGGCAGGGGCCTGTCTGTTCAGCTTCGTTGCTGAAGCCGGGGCGGCGCCGTCGATCCGGGTGCTGCTCTCGGCCGATGTGGCACAGCTCAATGTCCGCGCCGATCGTTCCCTCTGGGTGACGGATGCCAAGGGCCGTGGTCAGGCGATGCGTGCGGCGGTTCATGTGGCGGCAGAGGGAACGGGGTTCGTGCTGAATGGCGTCTTCATGCGGACGGATCGGCTGACGTTGGGTGGCGGAGAGAGCGGTCTTACGCTGATCTTCCCGCGGGCTGCGAAAAAGCCCAATGGGGCGGCGGTGCTATCGGGCGACTTCGGCACGGAGATTTCGGTGAGCGGCCTCGTGTCCCTTGTGCGAAAGGGGAAGGGGTTTCTCGTTATCAATCGGGTGGATTTTGAAGAGTACATCAAGGGGGTGGTTCCCGCTGAGGTCAGCTCGACTTGGCACCCGGAAATGTTGAAGACTCAGGCGGTGGCAGCCAGGACCTATGCGCTCTATCAGCAGATGCTGAGCGGGAAGCGCGAGTACGACGTGGCGGCCACGGTGCAAGACCAAGTCTATCGCGGGAAGCAGGGGATCGACGCCGGGATTTTGCGTGCGGTCGAGGAAACCAGAGGCTTGGTCGTGACCTATCAGGATGCGCCGATCTATGCCGCCTTTTCTTCGACGGCCGCTGGGCTGACGGAAGATGCGATGAATGTATGGTCGAAAGAATATCCCTATCTCAAGGGGGTGGAGTGCCCCTTCGATCTTGCGTCGCCCAATTATCAATGGAAATCCTCGTTCAGGGTCGACACCCTTGAGCTGAATTTGCGGCAGCAGGGTTTCTCTGTGGGGAGGATTTCCACGATGGCGCCCATCTCGTTTAGCCGCGGGGGGCGAGTCGCGAAGCTGCGTATTCTTCATTCGGGCGGAGAATTGATCCTTCGTGGAGAAGAGCTGCGGAAGGCGGTCGGGTATACCATCATTCCCAGCACGCAGTTTGCTATCGAGTCCATGGGCCGCGATGTGGTGTTGTCCGGCTATGGCGCGGGCCATGCCGTCGGGATGTGCCAGTGGGGCGCCAAGGAACTGGCCGAGCTGGGCTATCACTTCTCGACGATTCTTCAGTATTATTATCCCGGCACCGAAGTGCAGAATATGACGCTGGTCAAACCTCCGATTCCTCCTTCTCCCTGATGCAGCTCTCCGAATTCGACTTTCCATTCGATGCTTCGCTGATTGCCACTCAGCCCAGCCTTCCGCGCGACCGGGCCAGGCTGCTCGTGTTGCAGCGTCACGATCGTTCGCTGGCCCATCGCCGGATCGATGCGTTGCCGGATCTGCTGCAGTCCGGCGACCTCCTCGTGGTCAATAATACGAAAGTGGTGGCCGCGCGCGTGGCGGGACGGAAACGTCCGTCCGGGGCGGAGGTTGAGATCCTCTTTGTGAAGGATCTGGGCGAGGCGATTTGGGAGGTGTTGATCAAGGGCACGTTTCGTCCTGGCCAGGTGATTGAGATTGGAACGGATGCGTCTGCCGTGGTGGTTGAGCGTGGTGCGGCCGGAACGAGGGTTCGGGTGGAGAGCCCGATCCCATGGTCCGAGTGGTTGCGGCAACATGGCCGGATGCCGCTGCCTCCTTACTTGAAGCGGGCGCCGACCGATCAGGATCGTGAGTGGTATCAAACTCTCTTTGCGCAGCATGAAGGGGCGATTGCGGCGCCGACCGCCGGGCTTCATTTCACGCCAGATCTGTTGGCGCGGCTGCAGCAGCGCGGGATCGGTCTCACGTCCGTCACGCTCCATGTGGGGATCGGGACCTTTAAGCAGGTGACGGCCGAGCAGATCGAAGACCATCGGATGGGCGCTGAATGGATCGAGGTCGGAGCAGAGGCGGTCCAGGCCATGGAGCAGGCGCGCACAGGCGGGGGGAGAATCGTCGCGGTCGGGACCACGGTGGTCCGCGCGCTTGAAACGGCGGCTCGTGCGGAGGGCCGGAGCAGACCCTATCAGGGAGAAACGGAGATCTTCATGACACCGGGGTTTCCCTTTAAGGCGATTGATGCGTTGCTCACGAATTTTCACCTGCCCAGGACGACGTTGTTGATGCTGGTCTCCGCATTGGCCGGGACGGAGTTTCTTCGAGAAGCCTATGCCGAGGCGGTTCGCGAGCGGTACCGCTTCTATAGCTATGGCGATGCGATGTTGATTCTCTGATACAACAGTCGAAACGGCGTCAGGTCTTCAAGTCCGAAAGTCCCGAGTGATCGCCTGAGACTTTAGGACTTGATGACGTTATGACTCGCTGGCTTCTGACGAGGGTTTAGAGCAGCTCGCGGTGGATCGTGATCGGGAGCGTCGTTTTGAGGGATTCAGTATAGGCCTGCAGCGCTCGTTGCTGCTTTTGAAAGAGGACGTCCTGAATAGCGCGGTCCTTCGCTGCGGCGGTCTTGGCCTGATCCGATTCCGTCTGCCGCAGGGTGAGGGTCTGCGCTTCGGTAATTTCGGCAGGGGTGAGCGCCACGGCGTCCCGGATGATCATCCGGGCTTTATTGCTGAGCACTTCTTTCGCTTCCATCGCTTCGAATAGCGCCGGCGTCAGATGGTTGGCAGCCAGGAGCCTCTGGTAGACTTCCGGATCGAAGGTGCCGTTCTTTTGGAAGTCTGGGGTCTGCATGATGACGTCGCGCAGGTCGTCGTCTGCCACGGTGAGGCCCATGTTCTTCGCCGCGATCAGCCAGGTGCGATTATCGATCAGCTGCTCAATCACAAACTGCTTGATGGTTTCGTCTTTGAAGTCTCCGGGGACTTTGTCTTTGTAGAAGCGGTAGGTGTTTTCATAGGCGCGCCGAAATTCATCGTGGGAGACGGTGAGGTCTCCGATTGACGCGACGACGGTGCCGGTCTGTTCGCCGAATCCCCACCAGCCCATGGTGATCACGAAGGCGAGGGCGATGATCCCCATAATGGA
>SYGW01000009.1 GCA_005800255.1 Nitrospiraceae bacterium
CGGTGGCTGAACTTCAATGCCAAAGCCAGGCGGTAGCGGGCGTCGAGCAGGGAGGGTTGTAAGGCCAGCGCCTGCCGATAGGACTCAATCGCTCCTTTGAGGTTGCCGGTCGTGTAGTAGGCGGTGCCGAGATTGTAGTGGGCCTGAGTCAAGGCAGGATTGAGCCGGGCCGCGTCTCGCAATTCCGTCACTGCGGGCCGCCAGTCTTGTTTGGCCATGAGGGTGAGGCCGAGCTGGAGATGCGCCAGAGCGTGATCCGGTTTCAGCGCGAGGGCCACGCGACATTCGTCGATGGCTGTGTCGAGATCGCCGATCCGATAGAGGGCTTCCGCCAGTTTGAGCCGATGGTCGCGGCTTTGGGGCGCGGTGCGGACGTTCTCGCGCAAGCCACTTAGAGCCTTGATGGCATCGTCTTGCTCGCCGGGTATTTCTGCGAGCGACGAAGGGACGAAGGGGAAGAAAATGAGGCAGGTGGACAGGAGGATGGGGAGCGCGACTCGATGTGTGATCGGAGACATAGGATGCTCACGCCTTTGAGTATCGGGCGCATTATACACGGGATTGATCCGGATGGTAGCGGAGAGTCGCGGGGCTCGTGCTTCCTGCCGAAGTGGCCATTCAGGACCGGAGTTGTTTTTGAATCAGTTGAATCTGTGTCTGCAAGTCTGATGGCGCCAGCTGCACCGGTTTATGCTCGACCCGCCAGACTGGTTCCAGAGGGGCTGGATCTGTGGTCAGCCGTGGAATGATATGCCAGTGGATGTGGGGAAGCTGGTTGCCGAGGAGTTCGTAATTGATCTTCCTGGCCCCATAGACCTGGGCCAGAGTCTTGGCGACGAGGTTGACGTCCTCGATCAATTGAGACCGTTCGTCCTTGGTCAGCTGAAACAGTTCCGTCGCATGGCGTTTGAGGAAGAGGACGGTCCAGCCGGGGAAGAATTGATCCTCATGCAGATAGACCCTGGTGAGGCTGAGGTCTGCGATGAAACGGTCTGTGTCAGGCCAGTTGGCCGAGCAGGCTTTGCAGGTTGGATCGGTCATGGTCGAGGGGCCTCCGTGTCGGTCGGAGCATAGCAGAGATGAGGACTTTCATCGAGCCTTGCCACGTCTTGACAGGGTTTGCTGGCGAACGTATTCTCCTCGCGGCCTTTTCGATAACTCACCGGTTTAGGATTGCATAATTCATGATGCCATCTCGCCACAGACGCGCCCCGCTGCTGGTTTCCCGTACGCTTCTCTCTCAGTTACTGAAGCTCTACGACTATCCACATCCGCTTCATCCAGGACGGACCATTCGCGGCTATGACCGGCCCCATGCGGTGCGGACGGCCCGTATGTGCGCGGCTGTGGCGGCAGAGCTGGGGCATGGGGCCGAACGGGTCCGCCAATATCAGATCGCCTGTTTCCTGCACGACTTGGGCCGTGCCGGACTGGATCGCCGCCTGTTCGGGAAGATTTGGTCCTGGGCCAAGGAGCGAAGCATTCCAACGAGGCCCAGGGAATGGAGGGCCGTCCACCAATACACGGCCTATGGACGGGAGACGGAGGCCTTCCTCCGTTGTTATGGAAAAGATCTTGAAGCAGACGGCATTGCCATGACGGGCTGGGCCAAGGAACAGGTCGAGATGAGGCTGGGCTATGCGCGCAGGCTGGCCCGTCGGCTGCGGGAGGTCCGGCCCACCATCAAGAAGCTGGGGGTGACCTGGGAGCCCTGGATGCAGCAGGTGATGCTCTATTATTACTATCCGGAGAAGCTGGCCTCAGCCAAGCCCTGGGTGAAGCAGTTGGCGGAAATTCTTGTCGCCTGCGAGCAGTTTGAGGCTTACAGCAATCAACGTCGTGGCCGGGACTATTATGTGAGGAAGAAGGAAACCTTGGCCGATGCCTTTGCCTACCTGGAGACCTTGCAGCGGGACGGCATTTTGAGTCGTGCGGTGATGGGGGCCTTGCGGCGGCTGACGGCGCAGGGCGAGTTCGATGTCATTCTGGAGGAGGCTCGCGGCCATGCTTTGACGGGCAGTGAGCGCCGTGCCCTTCGGGCAATGGAGACCTAAGATGGCGGTCAAGACTGTGTCGTTGCAGCTCCCCATGCAGGGGAATACGCAGGTTGAAAACGTAACGAAGCCCGTGGCCGAGGCCTTGGCAGGAGCCAAGCTGGCGGCAGGGATTGTGACGGTCTTCATCAAGCACACGACCGCCTCGGTGATGATCATCGAAGATGAGCCTGGCATCAGGGCCGATACCAAGGCCTTTTGGGACCGGGCTGTACCGGCCGATCCTGCCTGGCAGCACAATACGAGAAATGCCGGTGAAGACAACGGCCATAGTCACTTGCGGGGTCAGCTGCAAGGGCCGTCCGTGACTATTCCCTTCCAGTCCGGCGCGCTGATGCTGGGGACCTGGCAACAGATTGTCGTCGTCGATTTCGACACCAGAGTCAGGACCAGAGAATTGATTATCCAAATCATGGGTGAATGATGGGAAAGGGGCATGTGGCGGGCAGAGTTCTCATGGCGGCGGGACTCTTCTGTCTCAGCCTCTGGCCTGCTCAGTCGAGGGGGGAATGGGGGAAGCCGCTGGGCGGAACCTACGATGGCCCTGAAGGGAAGCCTCGCGTTGTGGCTCCCCCGCCAGCCGAGTTGGGGGAGGATGAGCGGGCCACGATGGCCGTGTTCGAGCGGGCCACGAAATCCGTCGTCTTCATTTCAAACACCGCGATTCAGCGGGACCCCTGGTCGTTCAATCTCTTCGAAGTCCCGCAGGGGTCCGGTTCCGGATTCGTGTGGAACAAGCAGGGACATATC
>SYGW01000068.1 GCA_005800255.1 Nitrospiraceae bacterium
AAGTGATTGTGCCGGTAGGTTTCCTCGCAGGATTAGCGTATATACTGATTGCCGATGGGTTTGCCGGGGGGCGGAGTATCGGCAAGCGATTGATCGGCCTCCAGACGGTGCTTCCGGGCCGGCATGAGGCCGCAGGGTTTCGGGAATCTATTATTCGCAATATGCCTTTTGCGGTCGCGCAGTTAGCCTTCGCCGTTCCCTATGTGGGCTGGATTGTGTCGGTGGCAATTATTACGTTCGAAGCGATCTTGATTCTTGGGAATGAACAGGGGCGGCGTCTCGGCGACGAGGTGGCTGGCACCCAGGTGTTGGATGCGGGCCGACTGGCGTTGCCCGACTGAGCGTGTCGTCGGAGTCTGAGGGGAAGGGAGAGCAATCGTGGTTTTTGCGAGCGATATCCTCGGATGGTTCTCAAACGATCTGGCCATTGACCTGGGGACGGCATCGACCCTCGTGTATGTCCACGGAAAAGGGATCGTGTTGAACGAACCTTCGGTCGTAGCGGTTGAGAAAAAGACCGAACGAGTGCTCGCGGTCGGCACAGAGGCGAAGCGCATGTTGGGCCGTACGCCGGGCAACATTATCGCGGTGCGACCCATGAAGGAAGGCGTGATTGCGGACTTCGAGATGGCCGAACAGATGTTGAAGCGGTTCATCCAGAAGGCGCATAACCGCAGCGCGTTCGTGCGTCCGCGCATCATCATCGGTGTGCCGTCGCGTATTACGCAAGTGGAACAGCGGGCGGTGCGGGATTCGGCGGAGTTGGCCGGCGCCCGTGCAGTGTATCTGATTGAAGAGCCGGTCGCCGCTGCCATTGGCGCCGGGCTCCCGATCACCGAGCCCTCCGGCAACATGGTCGTCGATATCGGCGGCGGCACGACCGACATCGCCGTCATTTCGCTCGGCGGCATCGTCTATAGCGAGTCCGTCAAGGTGGCGGGTGATCGCATGGACGACGCGATCATGAACTATATTAAGAAGAAGTATAACCTCCTCATCGGTGAGCATATGGCGGAACGGATCAAGCTTGAAATCGGATCCGCCTATCCCTTTGAGGAACGCAAGACAATGATGATCAAGGGGCGCGATTTGATTTCCGGCATTCCCCGCACGTTGGTGGTGGATGACGCGGAAATCAGGGAAGCGCTGCAGGAACCGATCGGGACGATCGTGAACGCGATTAAAGTGGCCTTGGAGAACACCCCGCCGGAGTTGGCGGGAGATATCATCGACCGTGGCATTGTGCTGACGGGCGGCGGATCTTTGCTGAAGGGCATGGATACCCGCTTCCGTGAGGAGACGAATCTGCCGATCATCACCGTGGACGATCCTTTGACCTCCGTGGTTTTGGGGGTCGGGAAAATCCTCGATGAGTTGGATCTGCTGGCCAAGGTGTCGGTCATGTCCCAGGCCAACACGTACCGATAAGGTTCCATCCCTAATTTCCTTATGTGGATGGCTAACTCTCGTTCTTCTTCCGGTGTCAGACGGCTGGCGTTCGCCTGCTTCGCACTTCTGCTGGCAGCTCTTTTCCTCTTCCCCGGTCAAATTCAAGGACTCTTGCAGTATCTCGGCGGGCCAGTCGGGCACGTCGCGCGTATTCCACTCGAAGTGATCGCTTCCATCGAGGGGGGGATTGCCAGCCGCTGGCAGCAGTACGTGGTTTTGCAAGGCGTCTGGGAGGAGAACCAGCAACTCCGGAAAGACATTGAGTGGCTGCGAGGACAAAATAGCCAGTTGCGTGAGCTGGCTGCCGCGACGGAGCGATTGACGGCCTTGCTGCAATTTAAGGAGCAGGCGCTCCCCACGATGGTTGCCGCGCGAGTCATCGGGCGGGACACCACGAATCGGTATCAAGCCATTATCCTCAATAAGGGCGAGAGCGACGGGATCAAGCCGGATATGGGCGTGATTACGCCTGCCGGTGTCGTCGGGCGTATCGTGAGGACGACCGGGGCGTCCTCGGTGGTGCTCCTGGTGACGGACCCGAACAATGCCATCGCCGGTCTCATTCAGCGGACGAGAGACGAAGGGATTGTGGAAGGCACACGGCAGGGGCTGGCTCAGTTGAAGTATCTCCCGCTGCTGTCGGTACTTCGAGACGGCGATCGGGTTGTGACGTCTGGTCTCGTCGGCGACTTCCCGCGAGGGCTTGCGATCGGGACGATTACGCATGTCGATAAGCAGGAGGGCGCTCTGTTCCAGTCTGCTGAACTCATGCCGGAAGTCGATGTCGGCCGTGTGGAAGAAGTGTTGGTGATGCAGGCGTTGTACGGACAGTCCACGAAGGCTGCGGAAGGAGTGGATCTGCCCGGGAAGCCGTAACCATGAAATTGCTCCTCTATCTGATTCTTGTGCTGCTGCTCGTCCCTGTTCAGGCGACGCTGTTGCCACATCTGAGTGTCTGGAATATTAAGCCGGATTTAGGGCTGGTGGCTGCCGCGTTTGTCGGGCTGTTTGCCGGTGAAATGGAAGGCCTCCTCGTGGGGCTCGCGATCGGCTGGGTGCTGAATCTGTTCTCTGCGGGCGAACTGTGGCTCAGTCTCCTGATGAACAGCGGCGTGGGGCTCGTGGCGGGATTCCTGGGACGGCAGGTCTCGCAAGTGACGTCGATCTCCGTGGGTGTGGGACTGCTGGCGGCGTCTCTGGCGAGCGGGCTGCTCGCCACCGCAAACTTCAAGAACCTTGATCTCGCGCAGGCCTGGCAGATGGTGGGGGCGGTCGTCCTGCCTCAAGCCTGTTTTGACGGATTGGTCGGAGCAGGGCTCTACTGGCTGCTCTCGCAACGGTTTCAGGTGGCCCGCTTGAGGACCGATTAGCGGTTTCGGTAATGGGTCTGGCGGAATAAGTAGTGATTGTGAATCATGGCAACAGCTGGTCTGCACGATTCTGAACTTGGGGAGCTCCAGCGCCGGCTGATCATTCTGCGCGTGGGGCTGTTGCTCGTCGTGGCTCTTTTAGGGTTGCGGATCTGGCACTTGCAGATTCGTGAAGGGCCCTACTATCGCGATCTCTCCGAGAACAATCGTACCCGCTCGGTCATCATGGAGCCGGCGCGAGGGCTGATCTACGACCGCAACGGAGTGTTGCTGGCGAACAATGTTCCCAGTTTCACGCTCTATGTATCGCTTGAAGACATTAAGGATCGTAATGTGCTCATCGACCAGCTGACCAATCTGTTGGGGTTGGATCCTGTGTTCGTCCGGAAAAAGATCATGGCGAAGGGCAGCAAACAGCTGCCGCGCAAGGTGAAGGATCGGTTAAGCCTTCGTGAAGCGACGTTAATCGAGTCCCATCGTTTGGACATGCCCGGGGTCATGGTGCAAGTCGAATCGCAGCGGAACTATCCGGGCGGTGTGACGGCGTCGCATCTGTTGGGCTACGTCGGGGAGGTCTCGCCGGAGCAGCTGGAGCGGCCGGAATTCTCAGGCCTGCACCAGGGCAGCATTGTCGGCCAATATGGCGTGGAGAAGTTCTTCGACCGGTTCGTGCGGGGACGGGCCGGGCAGAAAAGCATTGAAGTCGATGCGGTGGGCCACGAGAAACGCACGGTGGTCGTGGAGCAGTCTCATGCCGGAGATAATTTATATTTGACGATCGACGTGCGCCTGCAAAAGGTGGCAGAAAGTCTGTTGGGGGATGAGTCGGGCGCGATTGTCGCGCTGGACCCCAGAACGGGCGATGTGCTGGCTATGGCGAGCCGGCCAGGTTTTGATCCGAACATTCTTTCGCGGGAACTGACGCCGAAACAATGGGCCGAGATCGTGCAAAACGAGGCACGCCCGTTGAACAATCGCGCCTCGCAAGGTCAGTACCCGCCCGGCTCGGTTTTTAAAGTGATGATGGCCGCTGCCGCGCTGGAGACCAATACGGTGACGCCTGCGACGACCATCCACTGCAATGGAGGCTATCAATTCGGTCGCCGCCTCTACCATGACTGGAAGGCCGGCGGGCATGGGTCGGTGGATCTCCGGCGCGCGCTGGTGCAATCTTGTGACGTCTACTTTTATACGGTCGGGCAGCGGATGGGCATCGAGACGATGGCCTCCTTCGCCCATCAGTTCGGGTTGGGGGAGGAAACGGAAATTGAGCTGCCGTCTGAGCGGGTCGGGATTGTGCCCTCCGCAGCCTGGAAGTTGAAAGCCAGGAACGAGCCATGGCTGCCGGGTGAAACGATTTCGGCTTCGATCGGACAGGGTTATGTGAATGTGACTCCGTTGCAGATGGCGAGTTTGATCGGTACGGTCGCCAACGACGGTGTAACTTTCCGTCCGCGATTGGTCCAGGCGGTGATGGACCGAGCGACCGGAGAGTTACAGGAGCGGCCGACGGCTCCGAAGCGCACGTTGAAGCTCAGGCCCGAGATCTTGCCGTTGATCAAAGAGGCGCTGGCCGGTGTGGTGAAAGAGGGGACCGCCACGCGGGCGAAGTCGGCGTTGATTACGATTGCCGGGAAGACCGGCACGGCCCAGACGACGGCCTTGGGCAAAGACAAAAAGGCCGAGAAGGATATTCCGAAGAAGTTTCGCGACCATGCCTGGTTTGTGGCCTTCGCGCCGGTCGAGGCGCCAACCATTGCCGTCGCGGTGCTGGGGGAGCATATGGGCCATGGAGGGTCCGCCGCGGCGCCGCTCGCGAAAGAGCTGATCGAGACCTATGTGAAGCTGATGCCGCCCCTTTCTGCCAGTGCCACGAATGGCATCGTTGCGCGGGACGGTGATGTTGGAGGACCGGGCCCACGATGATCGATCGGGCAATCAATAGCCGCGGCTTTGACAGTTTCGATCTCCGCTTTATCGGGCTGATCGTGGCCATCCTGGGGATCGGCGTGCTGTCGATTTATAGCGTGACGTATGACCAGGACGCGGCATTCCCATTTTACGCCAAACAGGTTGTGTGGATTCTGTTCGGCGCGGTCGCGTTTCTGGTTATGTGGCTCTCAGACTATCATCGAATCGCCCGGTTAGCGTATCCTGCCTATGCCATCATCCTGGTCCTGTTGGCGGTTGTGTTGTTTGAAGGCAAGAGCAGCCGGGGGGCGCAGCGGTGGATTCCGATGGGACCCTTTGCGTTCCAGCCATCGGAGTTTGCCAAGCTGGTCCTCATTCTGACTTTGGCGCATTACTATTCCAAAGCGCCGCGGGTCGGATGGCTTCAACGGGTGGTGTTGCCGGGGCTCTTGGTCTTTCCCGGGCTGCTCCTGATCCTGAAGCAGCCGGATCTCGGGAGCGGATTGAGCTTCTTGGCGGTTTATGCGGCAATGTTATTGATGGTGGGGATGCGGTCGAAGGCCCTGGGCGTGATCCTCTTGTTTTCGCTGATGCTGTTTCCCTTCGCCTGGGAGGCGATGTGGGGGTCATTGCATGATTATCAGCGGCAGCGCATTATGGCATTTGTCGACCCGACATATGACACGGGAGGCAAGGGGTACCATGCGCTGCAATCCAAGATTGCCATCGGCGCGGGAGAACTGACGGGGAAGGGACTCTACGGAGGGACCCAGAGCCAATTGAAATTTTTGCCCGAAGGGCACACCGACTTTGTTTTTTCGGTCTTTGCCGAAGAGTGGGGACTTTTAGGAGTGTTGGCGCTGTTGTTATTGTTTGTGGCCTTGATCTGGCTGTCGTTGGAAATTGTGGCGCGCGCGAAGGACCGGCTCGGGGCGCTGCTGGCAGTCGGCATTACCTGCGTGTTGAGTTTTTGCATCGTGGTCAATATCGGGATGACGGCGGGCATGTTTCCCATCGTGGGGATTCCCCTTCCGCTCATGAGTTACGGGGGGAGCGCGACGGTGATGACGCTGGCGTCGCTCGGTCTGCTTTTGAATGTGAAACGCCGTCGATTGAGTTTTCTTTAGTGAGAAGGTGATTGCGCGGTCTCGAATGAATCGGGGTCGAAGCACAGGGGTCTATATATGGTGGAAACCGTCGGTCGACGAGGTGTCGAGTGGAGGCCGGAACCTGGGGATTCCCCGCGTTCGTCCTCTCTTCGGTTCGACGGTTCTCCTGAACGGAAGGAGTCGGTATGGGAGTAGAAATTGCCATTACAGTCGCACGCGAGGAAACTCGCGTCGCGGTCTTGGACGGCGGAGTCGTCACGGATCTTTTCGGGGATCGGGTGAAGCACAAAGACTTCGTCGGGAATATTTATAAGGGAAAAGTGGCGAAAGTGCTGCCGGGCATGCAGGCGGCCTTTGTGGATATCGGCCTCGAAAAAGCGGCCTTCATGCACGTCTCGGATTTGTCGTTGGACGCCGAGCCGGGCGATACCCTCGTCGATGTGGATGAGGATGACAAGGATGCCGACAAAGACGGGGACATGGTGGGGCCCAGGCGCCAAAGCTCCAAGCTGATCGAGCAGTTGCTGACCGAGGGGCAGGAGATGATGGTCCAGATTTCCAAGGGGCCAATCGGAACGAAGGGCTCGCGGGTCACGACCTATGTGTCGCTCCCTGGCCGGTATCTCGTGTTTATGCCCAACGTGGAGCACATCGGCGTGTCCCGTCGCATCGCCCGTGACGAGGAGCGCGCCAGGCTCAAGGATATTATGAAGCGGGTGCGGCATCCAGGCTGCGGCTACATCGTCCGTACGGTGAGCGAGGGAGTCAAGGAAGACGAGCTGCGCTCCGACGTCGATTTTCTGCATGTGCTCTGGCAGGACATCCTGGCGAAGCGCGAACAGAAGGGGGCGCCGGCCTTGCTCCATGCGGACCTGAGTCTGAGTTTTCGCGTCGTGCGCGATCTCTTCGGGAGGAAAGTCGATCGGCTCTGGATCGACTCGCGCGAGGAGTATCAGGCGGTCCGGGACTTCGTGCAGCGATTTTCTCCTGAGCAAACCTCCCGCATCCATTTCTACGACAAGGACGAAAGTCTCTTCGATCATCTTGGCGTCGAGCAGGAGATGGCGCGGGCCCTCAGCCGCAAGGTCTGGCTCAAGTCCGGCGGGCATCTCGTGATCGATCATACCGAAGCGATGACCGTCATCGACGTCAATACCGGACGGTTCGTCGGGAAGCGCGATCAGGAAGAAACGATTCTCCGGAACAATCTGGAGGCCGCGAAAGAGGTGGCCTATCAGATGAAGTTGCGCGGGATCGGCGGGATCATCATCGTTGACTTCATCGACATGGAGCGGGAGAAGAATCGCGACAAGGTGTACCATGCGTTGCTCGATGCCATGTCCACCGACAAGGCCCGCACCAGAGTGTCCAGGATTTCCGATCTGGGGCTGATCGAGATTTCCCGTGAGCGGGTGCGCGAGGACCTTCTGCGTTCGCTTTCCGAGCCCTGCCACTATTGTGAGGGCCGGGGCTACACGAAATCGCCCACCACGGTGGTCTATGAAATCTTCCGCGATGTCCGTCGGATTGGCAGCAGCCCCGAGCCGCAGAAGATCGTCGTCGGCGCCCATCCCTCGGTCGTCGGGCTGCTGCAAGATGAAGAGCGACAGGGGCTCGAAGCGGTGGAGCGGGAATGTTCCGCGAAAATCATTGTGATGCCGGACGAACATCTGCACTTGGAACAGTACGATTTGGCGGTGCTGTAACGTCGTAGCTTCCGTGCGGCGAGATCTATGGATAGCCAATCTGTAGATGGTAGTCCCTCCGTTGAGGCAGTAGAGTCCTCGGGTCGTCGTATGACCTTGGCGCAGCTAGAGCCTTGGCTCCGTCTGCGAGCGATCGAGGGAGTGGGGGATCTGACGGCTCTGCAGTTGGTGCGACACTGGCACTCTCCCGACGCAGTCCTGCGCGCTTCCCGTGATGACTTGATCCAGCAGGGATGCAGCCCGCAATTGGCGGACGCGATCAGGCTCGGCCCTGATGGTCCGGCCTGCCGGAACATTGAGCGGGAACTCAGAGCCATCGAGCGCAAGCACATTGAGGTGCTGAGCCTGTTTGACCCTGGCTATCTTGCGCGATTGAAGATGATTGCGGACCCTCCTCCACTTTTGTACATCACCGGCACATTGACGGAGCAGGATGAGTTGGCTGTGGCGATTGTGGAGGCCAGGCGTGCGACGGCTGCCGGGCGTGTTCTGACCGAAGGGCTCAGCCATGATTTGGCGGCAGCCGGTATGACGGTGGTGAGCGGGCTCGCGCGCGGAGTTGACGCGGCGGCCCACCGGGGCGCGCTCGCTTCGCAGGGGCGCACCATTGCGGTGTTGGGCTGCGGGATCGACCGGACCTATCCGCCGGAACATGACCGGTTACGCAGGCAGATTGAGGAGCGGGGAGCCATCCTCTCGGAGGTGCCGGTGGGCACGCCACCCCACAGCCATCACTTCCCCAGGAGGAATCGCATCATCAGCGGTTTGTCCCTGGGCGTGGTCGTCACGGAAGCCGCCATCAGCAGCGGCTCGTTGATTACCGCGAAATTGGCCGCGGAGCAGGGCCGAGAAGTCTTCGCCGTCCCTGGCTTTGTGAAGGAAGAGACCAGCCGAGGCACGAATGCCTTGCTCAAAGACGGGGCGGCCTTGGTCGAGCGGGCGCAGGATGTGATCGACGCGATCTTGCCGCAATTGGATCCGGTGTTCCGTCTGCGCCTGGAACCTTCTCCAGCGAAGCGCGAGCGAGGCGATCAGTTGGGTAAAGAGGAACGGCTGGTGTATGATGCCCTGCCCTATGAGCCTCTCACGGTGGACGAGGTGATTGCCGCCACGGGCCTG
>SYGW01000069.1 GCA_005800255.1 Nitrospiraceae bacterium
GTGGATATGAAGATTGCCCCTGACGACGTTGCTCTGCACCATTAGACTCCCGCCTCTCTGCCAGACCGGTCGACATCATGATGACCCTCCATGAGTGCGTAGCATTCGCGGACGATGACCTCGGCCGCGTCGGTTCGTCTCATCCCTAAACTGGCAGCTCCCATCGCCTGCACTCGCCCCGGATCTCCGAGAATGGTCGCGACCGCGCGAGCCAACGTGGAGCCGGTGAGCGCCGATTGCGGAAGCACGACGGCGGCCCCTGCCGCCTCCATGACTTTGGCATTCTGCATCTGATGGTTGTAGATGGCGGAGGGCAGCGGGATCAGGATGGCCGGCTTACCGCAGGTGGTCAGCTCCGCCACCGTCATGGCCCCGGCTCTCGCCACCACGAGATCCGCCTGCCGCAATTCGGCCGGCATATCATAGAGAAACGGGGTCACCTGAGCGGAGATGCCGGCGCGGCGATAGGCCTCGGCTACCCGCGCCTGGTCGGACTCGCCGGTCTGATGGGTGACGGTGAGTTGCGGCAGCTGGGTCATCAATTCTGGCAATCCTTCTATCACCGCCGTATTAATCGCCTTCGCCCCCTGGCTCCCGCCGAAGATCAACAGATGAAACGGCTTCCGGTTTTCCTGGCCCTGCTGCGCGGAGTCCAGAAAAGCCTTGCGAATCGGAATCCCCGTCACCCGCACCTTGGAGCGGGTGAACGACGCGGCCGCGGACTCGAATCCGAGAAACACCAATTGCGCGAAGGGCCCCACCGCCTTATTCGCCATACCGGGCCGTGCATTCGGCTCAAGAATCACGCGTGGCACCCCCGTCAAGGCTGCGGCCAACAACACCATCGGACTGGTATAGCCGCCGATCCCGATCACCAGATCCGTCCGTCTCGCTCGCAAAATCTTCAAACACTGCCACAAACTTTTCGGCAAGGCGCACAGTCCCCTCACCGCCCCGGCTAGCCCTTTTCCCATCACAGGCTGGGCACTGATCAAAGCCAGCTCGAACCCCTCATGGGCCAGCACCTTCGACTCGAGTCCCCGCGAGGTCCCCACGAAGAGCACCTGAGTTGCAGGGTCGTGCCGGAGAAACTCGCGCGCCAACGCCACAGCCGGATAGAGATGGCCCCCGGTTCCCCCTGCTGCAATGACAATCGTCATTCGTGATCCGATCCACCCCGTCCACCGCGCGAGCCGCCCGCATGCCGGTCGCGCGAAATGCTGAGCAAGATCCCCACACCGATCAGACTGACCACCAGCGACGAGCCTCCGTAGCTGACGAACGGCAAGGTCAGCCCCTTCGTCGGCAAGAGCCCTGTCACCACCGCCGCATTCACCAGGGCCTGACCGCCGATCAAGAGGGTAATGCCCATGCCCAGATGCCGTCCGAAGGGCACCCGCGCGCGCGCGGCGATCTGAAATCCCCGCCAGACGAACACCGCAAAGAGCAGAATCACGGTGGCGGTCCCCACGAGCCCCAGTTCTTCTCCGACCAGCGACAACACAAAGTCCGTATGAGCCTCCGGGAGGAAGTAGAGTTTCTGCTTGCCCTCGCCCAACCCCACTCCGAAAGGCCCGCCACTGCCGAACGCCAGGAAGGACTGCGTAATCTGGAACCCGGCAGCCGAGGCTTCCTTCCAGGGAGCCAGAAAGGTCATGAGCCGTTGACGCCGGTAACTGGAGCCCAGGACCAACACCATGACGACCGGAACGGCGCAGAGGGCCAGCGTCACCAGATGGGAGATGCGCGCCCCGGCGAGGAAACAGAGCCCGATCGTCACCAGCCCGATCACCACGACCGTCCCAAGGTCCGGTTCGAGCAAGACCAGCCCGCTCAACAGTCCGAGCACGATCAACGCCGGCAACAACCCCTCGCGAAACGACGCGATCTTGTCCCCTTTTCTGGTCAGGTAGGCCGCCATATAAATGACCACCACCAGCTTGACCATTTCCGCCGGCTGCATCGAAATCGGCCCCAGCCGCAACCAGCGCCGCGCCCCCTTGGCCGCCACACCCAGCCCTGGCACCAGCACCATGACCAGCAGCAGTAGCATGCAGAGCAACATCGGAATGGAGATCTTCTTCCACAGCGTGTAATCGATGCGCGACGTGAGGTGCATCAAGAGAAAGCCGAAAGCGAGCCAGGCGATCTGCCGCTTCAGGAAAAACCCCGAATCGTGAAACCGGTTGCCCGCCACGATGGCGCTCGCGCTGAACACCATGACCAGTCCCACCAGGGCCAGGGTCATGGTGACCGCCAGCAGCGTGTGATCCGCCGCCACCCGCTGCTTGCCCGATCGTTGGCTGGTCTGGAACCATGGAAGCGCCAGGGTCCCTGCTGATCGATGCGCCATTGCTCAGAACCGCCCCTCCCTTGCCTGGCACGTCACGCTGGTAACGCATGAACCAATGTCTTAAATTGACGGCCACGGTCTTGATAGTCCGCAAACATGTCGAAGCTGGCGCAGCACGGGGATAGCAACACGACATCGCCTGGCGCAGCCCCCTGCGCTGCACAGTCCACGGCCTCCCGCAAGCTGGCCGCGTCGGTCATCGTGGCGACTCCCTCCCAAGCCCGCCGCAACAACGGCGCCGCTTCTCCGATCAGAATCACGCGCTTAACCCTCCGTCCGACCGCCTGGGCCAGCCGCGAAAAGTCGCCGCCCTTATCCCGCCCGCCGGCAATGAGCCAAATCGGTTGATCGATACTCTCCAGCGCCTTGAGCGTGGCATCGACGTTCGTGCCCTTCGAATCGTTCACGAACCGGACCCCTCGCCGCTCACGCACGATCTCCAGCGCATGTTCGAGTCCGGGAAAGGTCGCAAGGACCCGCCGGATCACCTCGAGGGGACAGCCGCACAACACCGCATAGGTCACGGCCGCCATGACGTTCTGCACATTGTGGTTGCCGATGATGCGGATCTCGCTCCTGCGACAAATCTCCTGCCGAACCCCTGTGACCGTCGTCACGATCCGGTCTCCCTCGAGATAGGTCCCCCCGAACAGATCGGCCCCGATCGTCGCCCCACTCGTAAACCCCAGCCGCTGCGCAGCCACACGATGCCGCAACGGAGCCACACGGTCATCGTCGAGGTTGAACAGGGCGAAATCCGACGAGGTTTGATTCTCGAAGATCCGCTGTTTGGCCGCGACATAATCGTCCAGCGACTCATACCGGTCCTGATGGTCCACCGTCACATTGAGCAAGGCGGCGACCCAAGGATGGAATCGGTCGATCGTTTCCAGCTGGAAACTGGAAACCTCCACGACCAGATAATCATAGGGACTCGGCTTTCCCTCTTGCTGGGCGCGGAAATCTTCCATCGCCGCCTCGCTCAAGGCCGTGCCCAAATTGCCGCCGACAAATGCCCGCTTGCCGCTCTCGGCCAGAAATTTACCGATCAAAGTCACCGTCGTGCTCTTGCCGTTGGTGCCGGTGATGGCCAGGATCGGGCTTCGAATAAATTGCGAGGCCAACTCCAATTCGCCGATCACCTTCACCCCGCGCCGCCGCGCCGCTTCGAGCGACGCCAATCGATAGGGCACTCCCGGGCTGATCACCACCAGATCCGCCGCCTCGAGCGACGACTCGTACTGCGTCCCGACAGTCACACGAACGTGATCGCGATCAATCGACCCGAGGATCGAGGCCAACTCCGCCTGCTCCTTGCGGTCGGCCACCGTGACCTGGGCGCCCGCCGCCTGGAGCAGGCGGCAAGCGGCCACGCCGCTTCTGGCCAGTCCCATCACTGTGACGTTGACGCCCGCAAGTTTCACTGTCGCGACTCCCACCATGCCATCACCGGAGCTTTAAGGTGCTCAAACTCAACAGGGCCAACAAAATGGCAATGATCCACAACCGCACCACGACTTTCGGCTCCTCCCATCCCTTCATCTCAAAGTGATGATGGATCGGCGCCATGAGGAAAATCCGCTTCCCGCGCGACTTGAACGAGACGACCTGGAAGATGACCGAGACCGCTTCGATCACAAACACCCCGCCGACCATGAGGAGCAGCAGCTCGTGCTTGCTGATCACCGCGACCGTGCCCAGCGCCGCCCCCAGCGGAAGCGACCCGACGTCTCCCATGAACACAGTGGCCGGATAGGAGTTGAACCAGAGGAATCCCAGACTCGCCCCCAGGATGGAGGCGGTGAAGACCGCCAGTTCGCCGGCGCCTTCGATATGTTGAATGAGCAGATAGTCCGACATGACGCGATGGCCGGCGATATAGGCCACGATCGTATAGGCCAAGGCCGCGATCATGACCGGTCCGATCGCCAATCCGTCCAGGCCGTCGGTCAAATTGACGGCGTTGGAGCTCCCGACAATGACCAGGACGGCAAAGGCGATATAGAACCAGCCGAGATCCGGAACGAAATTCTTGAAGAAGGGAATACTGAGCTTGGTCGTATAGCCGGGCAGGGAATAGAGCGCGACCGCGATCGCCAAGGCCATCATGATTTGCGCCGTAAACTTTTGCCCCGCCGACAACCCCTTCGACTGCGCCTTGACGAACTTGAGATAGTCATCCACAAATCCGATCGCCCCGAACCCCACCGTGGCGGCAAGCACCAGCCAGACATAGCCCCTCGAGATATCGGCCCAGAGAAGCGTCGAGATGACCACCGCGAAAATGATGAGCACGCCTCCCATCGTAGGCGTGCCGCTCTTGGCCAGGTGGCTCTTGGGACCGGCACCGCGGATCTGCTGACCCAGCTTAATTTCTTGCAACTTCCGGATCACCCAGGGCGCCAGGACGAAGGCAATCAAAAATGCCGTCACGGCCGCATAGATGATGCGGAAGCTCAAATACCGAAAGACGTTCAAGAACGAATATTCGGCATGAAACGGATAGAGCCAGTTGTAAAACATGCCGTCTGTCCCTCAACGAAAATGAATCACACCGATGCCTTACGATGCCTGCTTGATGACCGCCCTCATCCCTGTCAGCACCTGGACCACCTGCTCCATCTTCATGCCGCGCGACGCCTTCACTAGCACCACATCGCCCTGCCGCACCATCTTCTTGAGCCGATCGGCCGCGGCCACCGCATCCGCCGCTTCCTCGATCTGCGAATCGGCCATCCCGCCGAGCCTGGCTCCCTCTGCGATGTCACGACCCAGCGTCCCACAGGCGATCAGCCGCGACAGGCCCTGCGTGGCCAGAAACTGCCCGACCTCCCGGTGCATCGGGCGGCTCTCAGGGCCAAGCTCCAACATATCTCCCAGGACGGCAATCCGCTCGCGCGCCGGACTCCACTGCGCCAAGAGCTGAAGTGCCGCTTTCATCGACGCCGGGTTGGCGTTGTAGCAATCGTTGATGATATGGACGCCATGATGCATCACCACCTGCGATCGCATCGCGGCGGGACGGAATCGGCCCAGCCCCTGGGCAATCATCGCACCGGACAGATTCAACGCCGCCCCCACTGCCGCAGCGGCAAGCGCATTGGTCACGTTGTGGGCCCCATGCACCTTGATTCGCACGGCGATGGGCCGGCTCTTTCCGGGGAGGTGCAGGCGGAAGGTCGTGCCCTGGCGGGCATCGGACGTCACCCTGCTCGCGCGGACATCGGCCATCTCTGAAAATCCGAACGACACGACACGGCATTGCGCGCGCGAGGCAAGATAGTCGAAGTAAGGGTCGTCGGCGTTCAAGATCGCCGCGCCATCGGCCGGAAGCATGTCCAGCAATTCCGCCTTGGCCTGCGCCGACCCTTCCATGCTCCCGAAGAACTCCAGATGATCAGGTCCGATATTGGTGATCAACCCGACCATGGGCCGGACAATCTCACAGAGCCTGGTCGTCTGCCCCTGATGATCCACGCCCATCTCGATGACCGCCGCTTGATGGCGAGCCGTGAGCCGGAACAGGGTATGGGGCACGCCGATCCGATTATTGAAGTTCCCCTCGGTCTTCAACGTGCGCCACCGCTGCGCCAACACCGCCGCCACCATATCTTTCGTCGTCGTCTTGCCGTTGCTCCCGGTCACCGCCACCACGGGGAAGTGAAACCGACTGCGATGATGAGTCGCCAACTGCTGATAGGCGAACAGGGGACCCTGCACGCCGAACAGAAAGGGGGCCGACCGTCCCTCAAAGAGGCGCGCCGACGCGGAGCCGGACGGCAGGCTATATTCATCGTGCACGATCGCGCCGGCCGCGCCTTTCGCGAGCACGGACGGCACGAACTCATGGCCGTCGAACTGTTCGCCTCTCAGCGCGACAAAAAGATCCCCGCGGCGAATCGATCGCGAGTCCGTGCTGACCCGTCTGATCCGGCGCTTCCCCGATACCGAGTCTCGGCCAGCGAGGATCTTCACGCTGATGACTTCCCGCAATTCTTCAACCGTAAAGAGTCCCATCGATTCCCCGTCCTGTCCGATCTTGGCCGTACCCTGCATCGTCACGCGCAACCCTGTAGCTGCTGGATCGCCTCGCGCGCAACCTCACGGTCGTCAAAATGAAATTTCTTCGTCCCGATGATTTGATAGTCTTCATGCCCCTTGCCGGCAATGAGCACCATGTCGCCACGGTGCGCCTCGCGGATCGCCACGCCGATCGCCTCACGGCGGTCCGACACCAAACGGTACTGCACATGACTCCGGTGCGCCAGCGCCTCGCGCACGCCGACCTCGACTTCACGAAGGATCGCCACCGGATCCTCGGTGCGCGGGTTATCGGAGGTCAGCACCACCACATCACTGTACTCCACGGCGGCGCGGCCCATCTTAGGCCGCTTCCCTCGGTCACGATCGCCGCCGCAGCCGAACACCGTAATGATCCGATCGGTCTTTAAGGCCTGGGCTGCCGTGAGCAGCCGGACGAGGGCATCATCGGTATGGGCATAATCGACGACCACGGTAAAATCCTGCCCGGACGAGACCCGTTCGAACCGGCCCGGGACATTCGTGATATGGGCAGCTGCGTCGCAGATCTGATCCGCCGTGGCCCCCTCATGCAGCGCCACTCCGATCGCCCCCAGCAAGTTGTAGACGTTATGTTCCCCCACCAGCCGGTTCTCGATCGTGAACGAACCGGCAGGCGTCGCAGCGGTAAAGGTCGTCCCAGACAAAGAAAGGCGCACCGCTTCCGCCTTGAGCTCGGCCTTGCCCTGAAGGGCATAGCCCCAGACCGGCACGGGACAAACGGCCCGGAGCGCGGCCCCTCTCGGATCATCCAGATTGACGATGGCGCGCTTCCCGGTCTTCCGCCCCCCGGCCAATCCGGTAAACAGTTTCAGCTTCTCCGCGAAGTACGCATCCATCGTGTGATGAAAATCGAGGTGATCCTGCGTGAGGTTCGTAAAGACCGCCGCGTCATACTCGCAGCCGGACGTCCGGTCTAACGCGAGGGCATGGGACGACACTTCCATCACGGTGGCATCAAGCCCATGCTCGACCATCTTCGCCAACAACTGCTGAAGATCGAGTGCGCCGGGCGTCGTGTGCGAGGCGGGAAAGGTCTCCTGCCCGATCTGATAGCCCACCGTGCCGATCAACCCCACCTTCCGGCCGATTCCTTCCAGCAACGATTTACAAAGGTACGTGGTCGTGGTCTTTCCGTTCGTGCCGGTCACGCCGATCATCTTGAGACGGGCGGACGGATCCCCATGGAACCGGCTGCCGAGCAGCCCGAGCGCCTTGCGCGAGTCCGCCACCAGCACGAGGGGCACTGGCCCTGCGGCCACAGGAACCTGCGCAATGATGGCGCCGGTTCCGGCTTTGACGGCCTGCTCGATAAAGTTATGACCGTCGACTCGCTCGCCCTTGACCGCCACGAAAATCCCCCCGGGCGTGACCGCCCGTGAATCGTCCGTGATCCCCTGCACCGGGCGAGTCATCTCGCCCCGCTGCTCCAGAATCGCGACCTGCCCGCGGAGCGCCGCGAGCAACTGCATGAGGGTGAGAGGATCGCGCGTCATAGCTATTGGTCGTCCCTCGTCGCCAAGGCGATTTTCACTGTGTCCTCCCTGGACACCCCGAGATAGTTCAACACCTGCTCCCCGACCCGCCGAAAGACTGGCGCGGCCACGGTCCCGCCCCAGGCTTCGCCTTGCGGCTCATCGATCACGACGATCATGGCCAACCGGGGCGATTCAGCCGGCACATAGCCGACGAACGACCCGACAAACAGGGTGGAAGAATAGCCGCCGGTCCGCGGATCGATCTTTTGCGCCGTCCCCGTTTTGCCCGCCACGCGGAACCCGGGAATCGCCGCCTTCGTCCCCGTCCCGTTCGTCACCACCCCTTCCAACATCGTCGTCACCGTCTTGGCCGTCTCCTCCGACACGACACGCCGCTTGACCTGCGGCAACACTTCCTTCAGGAGGAGCCCCTTCTGATCGCGCACTTCGGACACCACATAGGGCCTCATCAAGACGCCTCCATTGGCGAGAGTCGCGATGGCCGACACCATTTGGAGAGGCGTCACCCCGATCTCCTGCCCCATCGAAATCGACGCCAACGTGCGGCGGCCCCAGTCCTTGGGCGCCTTCAAGAGCCCGTTGACTTCGCCCGGCAAATCGATCTCCGTCCGTTGCCCGAATCCGAATGCCTGGAGATAGCGGTACAGCCGCTGATCGCCGAGGGCCATCCCGGTTTTCGCGGCGCCAATGTTGCTGGACTTTTGAATCATCTCGGAAAACGTCATCCAGCCGAGCTTCTCATGGTCGTGAATCGTCGTGCTCGCAATCGTCATCTTGCCGTTCTCGCCGAAAATCATGGAACCGGGCCACATCACCTTTTCTTCCAATGCCGCTGCCGCCACCATCGCCTTCATGGTCGACCCAGGCTCGTAGGTATCGGTCAGCGCGCGGTTGCGCCACCGGTCCGGCGTCAGCGCGCTGACGGCATTCGGGTCGAACCGCGGACTGACCGCCATCGCGAGAATCGCGCCGGATTGCGGCTCCATGACAATGATCGTCCCGGACCTGGCATGGGTGCGAGTGACCGTCTCGTCGAGCTCTTTTTCCGCAATGTATTGAATGACCTCGTCCACGGTCAGCGTCAGAGCCTGGCCCGGCGTCGGCACTTGTTCCTTCACGCCCTTGGGGAAAATCGTGCGGCCCAGTGCATCGCGCTGCAGCACGGTCACGCGTTTTTCTCCGTGCAGCTGCGCGTCGTATCGGCGCTCAAGCCCCTCCAGCCCCTGCCCGTCCATTCCGGAAAATCCAAGAACGTGAGACAGCAACGGCCCATTGGGATAGAAGCGCTGGCCCTCCATCACCACCCCGATGCCGCCCAACGACAACTGTTCCAACCGCCGGCCCTGCTCAGGCTCGACCTTTCGCGCCAGCCAGACGAAGCTCTTATTCTGCCGGAGCTTCTTCTCCAGCTCGCCGCTTCGAATATGGAGCACCGGGGAAAGATCACGGACCACGGCCGAGGGGTTCTCCAGCGACGTGGGCACGCCGAACACGGAGGGCACCTCGACATTCATCGCGAGGACCTTGCCATGCCGATCCGACACCATGCCTCTGGCGCCCTCGAACGACACAGTTTTTTGATGTTGGCGATCGGCCTTGGCCGTGAGTTCCGCAGCTTGAAGCACTTGGAGCGTGACTAGCCGAAACAGAATGACGCTGAACCCGCAGAAAAACAGGAACAGCACCACATACCGACGACCGCGGGAGGGGCCGACTGTCACTCGTTTACTCTCCCAGTTACCACATGCCTCGCCAAGCGAACCTGCTCCACAGGCGGAGACGACAGGCCCGGCGCGTCCATCGACTGATGCACCATCATCACTTGTCCCTGCTGCGGCGGAACCAAGCCCAGCTTCTCCGTCGCCACCTTCGCGATCCGCTCCGGCGCCGCCAATGAAGACAATTTCACTTGCAACTGATCCCGCTCCCGCTCCAGCAATATCTTCTGGCTCTTCGAGCGCTCGATCTGATACCCCAGCCGAACGACATCCACCCGTTCCCACACAAACACGAAGACCAACATCACGCCGGCTAGAATCGTTACCGTCTTCATGAATGACCCTCCATGGCTACCCGTTGAGCGGCTCGCAGCTTGGCGCTGCGCGACCGGGGATTCCTATCTGACTCTTCGCTGGTGGCGACCTGCGGTCTCTTCGTCAGCACCGTCAACAGGGGGTCCTTCTTGCCGGAGAGCGCCCGAAACGTGTGCTTCACAATCCGATCTTCGAGCGAATGGAACGAGATCACACAGAGACGTCCGCCGGGAGACAACACATCCACCGCATCGCGCAACGCCGGCTCCAAACAATCGAGCTCCTGATTGACAGCAATCCGAAGGGCCTGGAACGTGCGAGTCGCGCAATGAAGGCGGCCATGCCGATACTTGGCAGGCACCGACCCTTCGATCACGGAAACCAGCTCCTTCGTCGTCGCCAGCGGGCGGCGCTCACGCGCGGTCACGATGGCGCGCGCAATGCGACGGGAAAACCGTTCCTCGCCGAATTGAAAAATCACGTCGGCCAGCTGCGTCTCCGGCCATTGATTGACCAGATCAGCTGCGGTCCCGCCCGTCGATTGATCCATGCGCATGTCCAACGGACCATCTCCCTGAAAACTGAACCCACGAGCCGCTTCATCCAACTGCGGAGACGAGACGCCCAGATCGAACAAAATCCCATCGACTCGACTAATGCCATTCGCGGCAAGATGCTGCTTCAGATCCACAAAATGCCCATGTATAAGGAGTGCGCGGTCGCCGAATCGCGCGAGTCGTTCACGGCTTGCCGCAATCGCCATAGCATCGCGATCAAGCCCGATAAGCCTGCTGCCAGACCCGCTTGCATCGAGAATTCTTTCAGCATGCCCACTGTACCCCACCGTGCAATCAAGATAGGTTCGGCTCTTTTCTTGAATGAGCCAAAACAGGACCTCTGCCGACATGACCGGTAAATGTCTAGAATCCTCCATAAATATCAGCGACCAAAGCCACCCACTTTCTCCCACATACTGGCGAGTATACACCCGCCCAAATACTTGTCAATAAGAAATTCATGTACTTACGATGCCCTGGAGCCCCCTTCCGTTTAGCCCTAATTGACCCCTGCCCCTGTGGATAAGAAATGACTGCACTTTTTTTGTCCGCCCAGATCCTGCCAGCTAAAGCTGGCTGCGGATCCGGAGGGAAAATGGCCTTTCTGACGGCTGAAGAAGAACGCTGCCTCGTCGATCGAAGAATCCCTCACCTGTACGCAGCTGGAAGGTTTCGTTGACAAGAATTCCGGTCGGGTTGAAAATGATTTTATGTCTTCGCTCGGCACAGCCAACACTTTCCGCCTCAGCCTCCTCATGGGAGGCGCCATCCTGATATTCAGCGGAACGAACATCGCGACAGCGTCAGCCGCCTCACCGCTCTACTGGTGCCCTGACCGAAAAGCCGATCAATAATATTCCGCCACCGCAGCCCCTGGCTGCGGTGGCGCTCGTTGAGAAAAAGAAAACGGAGACGACAGAGCAAGCGGGCGACCCAGCCGCGCGCGGCCAACAGCCCCGCGATTTTAAAATTGAAAATCTGCAGCGCGAGGTCTCGACATTCCTGGACAGGTATCGCCTCTTTCTCGCTTGCTGCAAAACCGATCCGGACGAGCTTCAGCAGGTTGAAGAATTGGGAGATGACGTGGGAGCGCTGTTGGCGGCGACGCAAGCCAACCTTCCCAACTACGCCCTAACAACGCGGGGCATCATGCTTCGCGAACTGATGACTCCTGTGGCCAAGGCCAGAGCCGATCTCAAGACTCTTCGCGCTAGACTGGAACAAATCGGCGAATCGTCAGGCAAGCTCGGACAGGCAGATGGTGAAGAGGCGGAGCGTGAAATCCGCACGATACAAGAACTTGAAGAATCGATCGACCGAGACATTCGCGCGCCACAGCTGCCGGGGAGCACCAAGACCAGCGCGGATATCGGCGTCGCGCCAGTCGTAGGGCCGAACATCGTAAAAACACCTAGGTCAGGATCAACGATAGGCAGCGAGGGACTGACCGGTCAGGATATCGGAGTCTCACCCAGAAGCAGCAGGGACATCGGCACGAGCGGCCCGACGGGATTCGATATCGGCACTACCGGACGAGCAGGCCCCGCGATCGGAGAATCGACGCTCAACAACGAAACCTCGTCCGGCGTAAATTCATCGTTCCAACGTTCGACAGTTGGCTCCAGCCTGCAAGAACGCCCGGCAACCCCGCAACAGTACCCTGTCCCCGGCCATCAGCCTCGCGGCGAATCCGCCACCACCGGCGGCATCGGCTCCCAAGTCTCGCCCGCATCCTTGCTGCGATACAGGCCGCTCCCGTTCGTCCCGAGGTAAAACAGCCTCGGATCGATGGCACTCTGCACGAGAGACCGCACATTCGACGTCGCCAGCCCTTTATTCATCATGGTCCAAGTGTTGCCGCCGTCTTCGCTCCGGTGGACCCCTTCCCTGCCGCTCAGATACAGCACGTCTTCTCTCGTCCGATCCAAGATCATCGAAAACACCATTTGATCCTGCAACGACTGGCCGATGCGCGCCCACGAGGCAGCCCCATCCGTCGTCTTATAGAGCCCTGCAAGCGTCGCGGCATAGACCGTATCAGGCTCATGGGGATCAACCAGAATCGCCGTAACATTCAAGGCGCGCGACGATTTGATCATGGCCGGATCCACCAGTCCGTTATTCACCTTCTCCCAATGGCCCGCCTGATCGATCGATTTATAGACGCCGCCGCTCGTGCCCGCATAGAGAATCTCGGGCCTCGTCGGGTCCAGGCCCAGCGTCACCACCATCAATACTTCCTTCATGCCCTCCATCCGCTTCGTCCAACTGTCGCCGGCATCCTTCGTTTCAAACACGCCCATCGTTGTCGCAGCGAAGAGATGATTATTGTCAGCCGGATCGAACACGAACTGATTGACCACGGAAGAGACCGTCACATCGTCCAGGCCGGCTCGTTGCGAAACCCAGCGCTGGCCTCCGTCGTAACTCTTGTACACCGCATCGCCCTTGGTGCCGGCATAGACCGTGGCAGGATAGACCGGATCGAGCGTCATCGAAATCACGCGCGAGTGGCTCATGCCCTGAGACAGATTCG
Organism: Nitrospiraceae bacterium; assembly: GCA_005800255.1. The sequence continues at coordinate 13,059 of SYGW01000069.1, forward strand.
TCCAGGCCTTGCCCCCATCGCGCGTCTTATAAATGTAGTCGTTCGTCGCGACGTAGAGGATGTCAGGATTCTTCGGATGGAGCTGGATCACCACAATCGCATCGCTGCGATTGCAACCAGCGAGGAAAACGGCGAGGAGAAACGCGAGGAGGGAAAGTCTAGTCATGCACAAAGCCCTACAGGATGCTCAAACAGGTCATCCAGCAAGGCCGCAGGGGAGAAATAACCGGAGGCGTACCCTCTGGGTACGTTGAGGATTATTTCGACCCGAAAACGAAGCTGGTGACCTGTTTCAGCATCCTGCCTTAGCGGTAGTTGGTGAACTGAAGATCAATCCCAAAATCCTGCCCCTTGAGAAAGGCCATGGCAGCCTGAAGGTCGTCCTTACTCTTGCTCAGCACGCGCACCTGCTCACCCTGGATCTGTGCCTGAACTTTCAGCTTGGAATCCTTGATGGCCTTCGTCACTTCCTTGGCCTTGTCCGCCGCAATCCCGCTTTGAATCTTCGCCACCTGACGCACCGTCCCGCCCAACGCCGCTTCAATCGTCCCATAGTCGAAGGCCTTCAGCGAGACCCCGCGCTTCACGCACTTGGCCTTGATAATGTCGATCACCGCATTGAGCTTGTACTCGTCGTCGGAAACCAGAGACAGCTCCTTCTCTTTCTCCTTCAACGTAATCTCCGTCTTGGAGTCCTTGAAGTCGAAGCGCTGCTTCACTTCCTTCGCCGCCTGCTCGACGACATTCTTCATCTCTTGCATATCCACTTCCGACACCACATCGAACGAAAATTGCTCAGCCATAATTCCCCTCCGCTTCTCGCGCTTGCCTCGCCCTTCACGCGTTCCTGCTACCTAGTAATTAGCAGCAGCCCCCGCCGGGCAACTGCATTCGCTTTTCCTCATCCTGACGAACCGTCGTCTGCAATCGTCCCGGCGTTCCCCCGCCTGCCATCACCACGACTTCGCTGCTGGTAAAAGGTCGCTTCAGAATCACATAGCCATACCACTGCCTGATACTATCGCCCAAGACGATCACCGCGAGCAAGGCCACAGCCGCCACCAGCCCCGCATCCAGATAAAGGGCAAAGGCCTGCCCCCCGTCGACAGTGGCGGAGGCCTTGGTCACGAACAGGCCGAACATTTCATAGGACCCGACCAGGGTCACGGCCCCGACGAACAGCATCGGCAGAGCCGTGATCCAGAGATATTGCGCCTTCTTCATCTTGATGAGCACCGTGGTCCCAATACAGAGGGCCAGGGTTCCGAGCAACTGATTCGCCGCCCCGAACATCGGCCAGAGCGTCGAGATACTGCCGGTGCCGATGAGATAGGCCCAGGCCCCCACGATCAACCCGCTGCTCACCGCCACTCCGGGCCACCAGTTCATCCGCCGCAGGGGAGCATAGAACCGCCCTCCCATCTCCTGAATGAGATAGCGCCCCACCCTCGTGCCTGTATCGATCGTCGTCAAAATGAACAGGGCCTCGAACACCAGAGCAAACTGATACCAATAGGCCATCAAACCGGCCATGCCTGGCAGCGCCGCAAAGATCGAGGCCATGCCGACCGCCAAAGACACGGCCCCGCCAGGCCTGCCAGCCACATCCACCTCGACCAGTTGCGAGAGCTCCTGAATCCGCGAAACAGGAAAGCCCATTGCAGCCAAAGCCTCGGGCGAAAGCATCGTATTAATCGCCAGATAATCGCCGGGGATCAAGACCGAGGCAGCAATGAGTGCCATCACCCCGACAAAACTTTCCAGCAACATCGCCCCATAACCGACCGTAGCTTGGGATTCCCGCTCGATCATCTTCGGCGTGGTTCCGGACGAGACCAGAGAATGAAAACCGGACACAGCCCCGCAGGCGATGGTGATAAAGAGAAAGGGAAAGAGCGTGCCGGGAATGATCGGTCCTCCTCCGCTGGCGAAGATCGTGACGCGCGGCATCTCGATCGTCGGCGCCATCAGAATCACTCCCACCCCCAGCAAGGCCACCACGCCCAGCTTCATAAAGGTGGAGAGGTAACCGCGGGGCACCAGCAACATCCAGCCGGGCAAGACAGAAGCGAGAAAGCCGTAACCAGCCAGGCCCCAGACCAGAGTCGTGCGCTCGAACTCAAACCAGCCAGCAATAGAAGATTGCGCGACCACCCGCCCAAAGATCACAGCCGCGACCAACAGCAGCACCCCGATCAAGGAGACTTCCGCCACCCAGCCTGGCCGGAACTTTTGCAAATAGAAGCCCATCAGAAAACCGATGGGAATCGTCATGACAATCGTGAAGGTGCCCCAGGCATTGCGGTAGAGCGCATTCACCACGGCAAAGCCCAGCCCTGCCAGAGCCACCACCACGATAAAGAGCACTGCCACAGCCGTGGCAGTGCCAGTGACCAGGCCCAATTCGTCATGCGCAATTTCAGGAAGGGAACGGCCATTCCGTCTCATCGAGGCCACCAGGATAATAAAATCCTGCACAGCCCCGCCCAACACAGCCCCGATCACCAGCCAGAGAAAGCCAGGCAAGAATCCGAACTGCGCTGCCAGCACCGGCCCCAGCAGGGGGCCCGCTCCGGCAATCGCCGCAAAGTGATGGCCGAACAGCACATACTTATTGGTGGGATGAAAATTGACTCCGTCGTTCAACCTCACAGCAGGCGTGACCCGCTGATCGTTCAGCTCCACCACGCGCTGCGAAATCCAACGGCCATAGAAACGGAAGGCCAGCACATAAATGCAAGCAGCAGCCACGACCAGCCAGAGCCCGTTTACCTTTTCCTGTGGTTGGACGAGACCGGTCACGAAGGCAAGCGCGACGGCACCGAGAATGGCGAGAAATCCCCAAAGTACTAGCCTTAACGCCGACATGCGAGGCATCCTAACATAAAAAGAAAGGGGGCAGCCTGGTCAATCTCTCGTGCTCGCGCAACGCGCGGCCTAGGAAGGCCCTCGTTGAACGCGCGCAATGAGAGACCGGCCAGGCCGCCCCCTAAAAAGACAACGAGCGAGCTTGGAGGGAGCATTATATTTCGTTGGTCGCCCCGCAATAGGTCCCAGCCTAACCTACAGCCATAAGCTCGCTGATTCGACCTGCAATTAACGAAACCGCCGGTTGGCACCAGGGATCTCTACTCAATTTGTGTACTTAGATTGCTATACCTAGTTAGGCATGGCATAATTGCGTCCCTTATTCTTTGACAGCACAACAGCGAGACAATCTGACCATGGAAGAGAAATACAAGATCCACGCAACCCACATCGCATCCACCTTAATCTCGATCATCATTATCCTTATAACCATAAAATGGGGAGACATTCCCAAGCTCGTTGAATACATTACTTTTTCGCTAAGCATCACTTCATTAGTCCTTGGAATTTTGCAATTGCTTACGGTGCTTACTCTACATCTACATTCTTTCACAGCGCGGCAGCAATTGGCGCAGCGTCAGGGGAAATATCTGAGAATTCATTCAACCTAAATCGAACTACTGAAGAATTAGCAAGGAAAGCCGGGGAACCTCCCAACCTTTCCCAGAGGGTTCAAACTAGCGTCGACGATATGCACCTTTCACTAAATGATTTTTCAGTGAAAGCCAACTCGCAAACGGCCACAGTCGATACCACTCCTTCCGCTCAATTGTCAGACCAGTATTTGGGGAATGCGCCTGAGATGGGCTTGTTAGCCTTCTACGCTTCATGATTGTCGTTCTCTAAGGGGAAAGCTATAAAGGTCACTGACATTGTAAAAGACATGGGTAGCTCCGATGCGACGACGTTCTACTGGTATGGGTATATTATTGCAACGGGTGGCCTTGAAGTGCTGACGGCAAAGGTAAGCCCAGATGAAGTGACAATAAGTCAGTTTAACGATGAATTTAAGGACCTTCTTCTTGCTCAGATCGAAAGTGCGATAAAGAGATCTCCAGGTCTTAAAGATCAACATTCGTTTCTCAAGAAGCACAAGCAAACAATCGATAGTTACTTTAGCAAGGAGTGAAGCTTCTGCTACCACTCTGCCACCGGAACAGGCGAACCTATCCCGATCCATCATGAGGATGGTTCGCCCGATTCTGTAGCTTTTCATTGGATTAGCTCTGCGTAGGTCGCGTCAGATTGGGCTGAGTCGGTTTTGTAAACCGCAGATCAATTAAGGAATCCCTTTGCTCCGCGCATCGAGCGATGCGCCGCTCATCTAATTTCCCCTTGAGGGGGGGGGCTAGAGGGTCTCCCACTGCGCGTATCCAACGAGGGCCTTCTGAGGCCGCGCGTTGCACGAGCACAGGAGACCCTCTAGCCCGCCCTCCCATCCCCTGAGTCGCGAGTGAGATCTTCTTGAATGGCCACCGATCGCCCGCCCACAAAAGTCAGGCAGAGCAGGCCCAGTCCAATCCAGACCAGCTCGCGGAACCGCCGGAGCAGCGCGAAAGTGATGCCGGCTACGTCGCTGTAACCGAAGGCCTTGAGAAGGAGCAGATTGCCTCCGTCCTGTGCTCCGAGGCTGCCTGGGATGAAGAAGGTGCCGCCTTTGATAAAAACGGAGAGGGCGCCGATGGAGATGGCGGAGAGGGCCATGGCGGGACCGCCGAGATAGTAGATGATGACGTAGACTTCCAACGCTTCCGCCATCCAGCCGAGAAAGAAGAGCCCGGTGGAAGCATAGAAGGCCGGACGTTTCTGGCAGTAAAAATCCAGGATCGTGCGATCCAATGACCGTAGCTGTTCCTCGCGCGCTTCCAGATAAGCAATCTTCAGCCCGACTTTCCGCAGAAATTCCAAGAGCCAGGTAAAGAGCCCTTGCCGCTGCACGAACACGAAGGCCGCGGTCCCGAAGGCCAGCAGGCCAACGCTCAAGAGCGCCGCTGCCACGGTCTGGCCTGATGAATCGTTCCCGCCAAACAGCCACACGCCCAGCGCAATGCCGAGGAGAATGAAGAGGACTTCGGCAATCGTCATCGTCGTTTTTGCAGTGATGACCGAGGCCAGCCCCTCCACCATCGGCACTTTGTGTTTCTTGAGCAGGTAGGCCTTGAGCGGCTCACCTCCGACATAGGCGGTCGGCGTGGTCATGTTCACCACTTCCCCTGCCGTCCTGATCGCGAGGATGCGCCAGAAAGGAATCGCCTTGGCCAAGGGCCCCAGCGTCACTTTCCACCCGTAGGCTTCGATCGCATACATGATGGCGGAAGGAATCAGCATGACTAGAAGCGCGGCAGGACCAAGCTGCGCCGCCACGTCAGAGATCTGCCCAGGACCTATATGCCAGACGATAAGACCGAGGGTGAGGAGACCGACGATGAGTAAAAAGAGTCTAAACACTGGTAGTAGCGGAAGGTCTGATTACCCACAGCATCAAGCCGGAGAACACCACGGAACCGATTGAGGCCATCCAGAGGAACCAGTCCAGCTTGCCCAGGATCGCGAAGAGCAATACGACGACGGAAAAATCGCGGCTCGCGACATTCTTGAGCATGAAGTCGGCCCAGGCTGCCTGCACCGGGGTCCTCCAGCGATTCGAGGATTTGATCTTCTGCGCGAGCGTCACGAACCAGAACGAGAATCCATTGCCCAGGATTGCCGCAGCCCCGAGGGCCAGGGGAATCCAGGCATCGGCGCTCCCCGCCAGGCCCAGGCAGGAACCCACTGCGATGCCGGCGAAGATCGCCATATGCACCACGTTGTCCATCGCGATATCGAGCCAAGCCCCGAAGGGCGACTCGGTAAAGGTCAGCCTCGCCACTTCTCCGTCGCAACAGTCGATGACCGCCGCAAGCTGGAACAACAACGCTGCCACGATGCCGGAACTGTAGGTACCGAGGCCAAAGCCTGCTGCTGAGATCAGTCCGACCACCGTCGCAACCATCGTAATGGCGTTCGGCGAGAGGCCTGAGGCGAGAAAGAGACGGGTGAACCAGCGGGAGACCTTCCGATTGAAAAACCGGTCGACGAACCCTTCGAGGTCGCCCTTGAGGGAATTGAACAACTTCTTCTCGGCAGCCTTCACATCGGCTGCTTCGCGCACGGACTGATACCAATGGGAGCGGTTCATCTCCGTGGATAGAACCCGTACCTGCCCCTCCACTGCGGCCAATTCGAGCCATCGGCGAACCGGCAGGATGCCTGTCTCCAAACCTGCTTGCCCGGACGTCTTCATAAAGCTGCTCGGCAGCACGACGAGATCCGTGACGATCAACGAGGCCTCGTCCTGTCTGGCTGTCATCGAGAGGAGCCGTCCCTCCTGCACCTTCACGCGCAGGCTCGACCGGCGGGGCTGTCGACCCCTTTCGCGATGGGCCTGTGCCACGACGATCGCCTGGCCCTCCTGCACCTCCCGGCGCAGACTCTCGATCAAGGGGCAGGAAAAAATTCCCTGCACCCCGGACAGGAGGCAGAAGCCGCGCACTTCGGCAGCGAGGGCTTCCCAGGTGCGGGCATCGTCCAGAGGAAATTCGCGAATCGGCATCCAGCGCACGGGGATCGTCACGCGGGGCCCTTTGCTCAAGGCCTGTTTGAGCTGATCCTCTTCCGGACCGACCAGAACCATGAGCTGTCTCATGCCGGCCCGCTGTAACGTGAAGACCGTCCGATGAAAGAGGCCGATGCCCACGACGCTCGTGAGCGGACCGGCGTCATCGGCATACAATTCTGCCGGCTCGCCGAACAGACTGACCGAAGGCAAGAGAATCGCCGTGCTCAATCCCTGCACATCTGTCCGTTTTTGAACTGCGCTCTCGTTCATGGTCTGCCACTCACCCGGGCATCCTAAAAACCGATGCCCCTTCTACCCCGTTATCCCGCTATCCCGTCTTTACAGTTTCGGCAACACGTCCCGTTCCGCTTTTTTTATATCTTCCAGGAAATCGATTTCGGTCCAGGGGAGTCCCCCGATCTTTTCATGTCCAACTTTGACGTCGGCAAAGAACCCGACCAGCGCATCCTCATATTCCATCTGCCAGGCTTCACGGTCCACATGGGTCTTGAGCGAAGCCACCACATGGGGCGCATCGGCATGCCGGACCTTGAGGAAGCCCACGCCCTCTCCGACGTAATCGTAGCGCGAGGGCATCTTCTTGGTCAGGGCGATCACGCGCCCTCCCTCGACCACGACCATACATTCTTCTCCGGTCTGCCTGACGGTTTCATCCATGAGCAACGCGTTCGCGCAGGGGGACTGCACCAGACGGCGCAAAATCTCTTGATGGAACAGGACGTCCGCATCCATGACGATCGCATCGTCGTCCAGCGCGTGACGCGCGATCCAGAGCGAGGAGATACTGCCCCGGTGAAACTCCTCGTTGACAAGGAAGGTCACGCGCACGTCGCAGGAGTTCGCCTCCACCGCCGCGCGAATCATCTCCTGCTTGTAGCCCACGACGATATCGGCGCGCTGGATCCCGACGTTCCGGAGCGACGCGAGATAACGATGCAGGAGCGTCTTCCCGCCGATCTCGATGAGGCATTTGGGCCGGTGCTGTGTGACCTGCCACAGACGTTTCCCGACTCCGGCTGCGAGGATGATGGCCTTCATGCTTTGGCACAGATCCGTTCAAATGCGTCGAGGAATCCGACGATCTGAGGCTCCGTCAGGACGCCCATGTTGGCCACGCGGAAGATCTGGCTTTCGAATTGACCTTGGCCCGCGTAGATCACGTAGCCCTGCTCTTTCAACTTGTCATGCAGCAACTGATAGGTGATGCCTTCGGGCAGGTGGTAGGCCGTAATCGTATTGGACTGTTTGTCGGGAGTCAGGACCGGCTTCACGCCCAGCTTCTCCATACGATCCCGGATCAGCGTCGCGATCTTCTTGTAGCGCTGAATCCGCTTGGAGACCCCCTCCTCCATCAGTTCGTTCAAGGCTTCGTCGAAGGCATAATAGACCTGCACGGCCGGCGTGAAGGGCGTCGTCCCAGCTCCCTGGTTATCCACGTATTGCGTGAGGCTGAGATAGATCGACCGTCTGGGATAGCTGCGCATCCGCTCCAGAAAGCCCTTGCGGATGAGCACGAAGCCAAGACCGGGGAATCCCTGGATACATTTGCCGGAGGTGCCTGCCACCATATAGATATGGGGGCCTGCGATATCCAGCGACTCGCCTGCCAAGGCGCTGACCGCGTCCAGAATGAAGACCCGGTTCTGGCTGTCGACCACGTCCGCGATTTCCTTGACCGGATTGATGAGGCCGGTGGTCGTCTCATGATGAACCATCGCCACGGCCTGCACTTCCGGATGTTGCCGGAGCGCCAGCCTGAGCCGTTCTGGGTCTGGCCTCGTCGTCCAATCGTATTTGAGTTCAGACACGCCCAGCCGGTAGAGACCGATCATCTGGGAGATGCGCTCCCCGTAGACGCCGTTGTTCAGCACCAGCATCCGCTTGCCTTGCGGGAGCGACGACATGACGGCGGATTCGACCGCCGCAGTCCCAGACCCGGTCAGCACCACGGCGGCATAATCCGATTCCGCGCCCGGCACAAAGAGCTTCAACAGCTTCGCCTGAATCCCGTGGAGGAGTGCCGTGAACTCCGATTCCCGATGGCAGATATCCGGACGCAATAAAGCCTGCCGCACCCGCTCGCTAACGTTAACTGGCCCAGGATTCAATAAGATCATCTTGCTCCTTCCCACTACCCCAGTTAAGCGATCGAAACCGCTCCGACTACGCGCGTCCAACGAGGGTCTTCCGAGACCGCGCGTTGCGCGAGTAAGGGAGCGGTTCGATCGCTTATTCGATCGCCTGCATGAACCGCTTCGTTATGTCCGGCGGATCCAGCAGCACCCGTCCGGCATCTTCCACCATCTCGTTGACTTTCACCAGCAACATGCTTGGCCCGTCCTTCTTCAGCATGTCCTTGAACTCATAGACCAGGTCTTCCCGTTCCCGCACCCGCTCGACGTTCACATAGCCGGCCGCCTTCGCCACCTTCTCCAGCGGCACCACATTGGAAATCGTCGGCTGATTGCCGGTCGTCCCGTAAACTTCGTTGTCGAAGACCACATGGATGAAATTCTTCGGCTTGAGCGCGCCGATCGTGGCCAGCGTGCCCATCCCCATCAACACATTCCCGTCTCCATCGAAAATCACAACTTGCTTCTTCGGCTTGGCCAGCGCCACGCCCAGCCCGATGGCCGGAGCCGAGCCCATGGACCCGATCATGTAAAAATGGGTCGGACGGTCGGCGATTTTCTGGGCCTCCCGCGAAGGGAACCCGTTGCAAATGATCACCGGCTGGTCGGTCAGCAGTTCCATCAAGGCCGCCATGGCCATCGCCCGACTCTGCATGGTTCCCTGTTCAGGCCTCATGGGTGCAACCCTTTCACGACACCTTTGGTAATCAAGAGGGCGACGGGGACCCGCTGCTTCATGAAGGTCTCCGCCAGCCATTTCAAATCCTCGACCGCCGTCTTTTCCGTCAGGGTGCGGCGGGGGATCTTCATGAGATCCAGAAAGGGCTCCATCACCTCGCCCATCACCAGATGCTCCGGCGCATCCTTGCCATGCTGGCCGCGCCAGGACACGATCAGGATGCAGGGCTGGCGGTAAATCGCGTTCAAGGAAATGATCGTGTTGAGGGACGTGCCCAGCCCGGAATTCTGCATGAGCACGGCCGGAATCTTGCCCGCCATATAGGCCCCGGCTGCCATGGCCACCGCTTCATCCTCTCGCACGGCCGGGATATAGATCCGCCGCTCCATCAACTCGGCAATGATGCCGCCCAGGATCGAATCGGGGACCCCCGTAAAGAAATCCACCCCGATATCTTGCAGAGCTTGAACGAATGCGTCGCTTTCAATCATCGTGTCGGTTCCTTGCCGCTAAGCACATGGAAAAACGCGCCATTATAAGCTACGCCTCGCGACATTCTCAACAAACTGAGGGAGTTGCGCCATCGAATCGACCATGGTAGCGTTCTGCCATGATCGGACGGCAAAAACATCGCGCGAGTTGGCGCCTCCTTGCACTGGGACTCCTGCTCTTGATGGGCAGTCCCCTTCCCGCCCATGCAGTCCCGATGGTGAACGACCCGAACGGGTTCCAGAACCTGACCTGGGGCGCCACCCTGACCGGGCGGCAGGAGCTGGAAGTCGCCAGAGCGGGCCCCCATGTGAACGAATTCCAGTTGCGGAGCGGCGCCCCGTCCTATGCGGGCATCCCGGTCGAAAGCGTCCGTTTCTTGGCAGTCGACGATCAATTCGCCCGGGTGACCATCCGCTACCAGGGCGACGAGCAGCACAAACAGATCCTCACCTACCTTGAACAGCAGTTCGGTTCTCTGGACCGTATCCCGGGCCAGATGCTGCGGGGCCTCAACCAGCAATATACCTGGCGCGGAGCCGATACGGAGATCAGCTTGACCTATCATGCCAACACGGAGCGGGGTTTTATCTTCATCGACAGCCGCACCCTGGCTCCTCGATTCAACGACCGCATCACCGATTCAGCGGAGTAACAGGATGCTGAAACAGACCGCCGACTTCGTTCTCGCATCGTTCAGGCCCTCAACGGACCCTAAAGGGTACGCCTCGGCCTGTTTGAGCATCCTGCTCCAAGCCCTCAGTGTGCTCACCCTCTCCGCCAGCCTGGCCTTTGCCGTGCCGATGCAAAACGACCCCAACGGCTTCGAGGGCATTCCCTGGGGTGCCGCTTTCTCGGAAACCGACACCTTCGTCAAAATCGAAGACGCAGGCCGCGCACAAACCTACGAACTGAAGACCGGAGCTCCCGCACTCGGCCCAGCGAAGGTCGATTCCATGAGGTTCCTGACCGTCGACGGAAAGTTCGCACGCGTCACCGTCCGCTACCAAGGCAAGGCCACCCACGAGCAAGTCCTGACCTATCTCCAATCCCGCTATGGCTCGCTCGACCGCACACCGGGGCAGTTCACCGGAGGCCCCGTCAAATTTTACAGTTGGACCGGGTTCGAGAGCGACATCAATCTCCGCTACGAGACCGCCACGGACCGCGGCATCATTTTCTTCGAGAGCCAGGAGCTCCGCCTCAAAATCACCGAAGGCAATTCCGCCACCGTGTTTTAACCGGCGCTCCTCCGGCCGTCCTGCCGCAAACCCCCTCGTTTCTTGTCAGGAAACCTCTCCTCATGGTATTGTTCGATAGTGAGTAACCACTCACTCACTCGTGAGAGCTTAATGAAACAGACCGCTCGAACCATGCGCCCCTCCAGCAGAGAACGGCAGGCCGGCCTGATTGCCGCGGCTGCGTCGCTCTTTGCCGCCAAGGGGTTTAACGGCACCACGACCAAAGAAATCGCCAAATCGGCAGGCATGAGCGAGGCCCTGGTCTTCAAGCATTTCCCGACGAAACGGGCGCTCTACGCCGCGATTCTGGCTGAGAAAGTGACCGTCAACGAGCTGCTCGAAGCGGTGGAGGAGGCCTCCAAGAAACGGGACGACCATCGCGTCTTCACCATGATCGCGAGTTCGCGCATTCGCCCCGACGTCGATTCGACCTTCTTGCGACTCTTGCTCTTCAGCGCCCTGGAGGGGCATGAACTCTCCGAGATGTTCTTCGGCAAGCACCATAAAGTATTCTACGACCACCTGGCGTCCTACATCCGGACCAGGATCGACGACGGAGCCTTTCGCCCGATCGATTCCCTCCTGGCGGCCCGCGCCTTTATCGGCATGGTCGTCCATCACCGTTTGCTCCATGAAATCTTCGAAGTCCCGATGCATCGATCCCACGAGGACACGGTCTCGACCTACGTCGATCTGTTCCTCACCGGTCTAATCAAGCAACCAGCCAGCCGTACGACGCCGGGGAGGCGTGCGCGATGAATTCCTTGAAGCAACATCCGATTGTCACGCTCGGCGTGATCATTTTCTTTGCCGTCACGGCCCTCATCGTGTTTCGCCTCAGCAGCGGCGCCAAGAACGATGTCCGCAAAACGCGCGTCATCACCGTCGCCACCGCGACGCCGCTGAAACAGGACCTGGACATCCGGCTCACCTATACCGCCGACATCGTCCCCAACCAGGCGGTCAATCTGTTTTCGCGAGTGGACGGCTACATCGGCAAGATCTACGTCGACAAGGGCGACCTGGTGAAGGCCAACCAGCTCCTGGTCGAGATCGACCATACGGATTACCAACATGCAGTCAACCAGGCCAAGGCCAACCTGGCAGCAGCCAGAGCGAGGGTCGCGCAGCAGGATGCGAGCGTCCGCAATGCCACCATCACCCTCCACCGGATGCGGACGTTGATCAAAGACCAGTTCGTCTCGCAGCAGGATCTGGACAATGCCCAGGTCTCCTACGACGCAGCGGTGGCGGCGCTCGACTCGCTCCGCGCGCAGGTCCAGCAAATGGAGGTCGCCCAGGCCCAAGCCGAAACGAACCTGGCCTACTCCTATATCCGCGCGCCCTTCGCCGGTTATGTGGCAGAGCGTAACCTCGATCTCGGCGCCTATGTCAGCGGCGCCACCGCCGGCACCTCCACCACCTCGCGCGGCATCCTCACCCTCCATGAGATCCAGACGGTCCGCATTTTGATCGAGGTGGTCGAAAAAGATGTGCCGCTCATCCAGGTGGGGCAAAAGGCGGACGTGCGAGCCGAGGCCTATCCGGAGCGAATCTTCGAGGGCACGGTCACTAGAATCGTCCAGGCGCTGAACCGGGCCACCCGCACCATGACGGTCGAAGTGGACCTCCCGAACAAGGACCATGTCTTGAAGGGCGGCATGTTCGCCCGCGTCGAGGTCCTGGTCGGCAGCCATCGCAACGCGATTCAGATCCCCATCGACGCGGTCAGCCGGTTGGAAGATGCTCAATATGTCTATATCGTGCGTGAGGGCAAGGCCCAGCGTATGCCGGTGGAAATCGGCGTCCGCGAGGACAACCGGGTCGAGATCACCAAGGGCCTGGACGGATCGGAGCAGGTGATCGTCTCAGGAAAAGATCTCGTGCACGACGGAACAGCGGTGCAGGCGCAGCCAACAGATGCCGTGAAAGATAAGACGTAACACATGAAACACGATGTAAGGACAACCGTCCACCTTCCACGTCCCGTCTCATGCCCTAACGTCTTAGGTTCCACGTCTCACGTTTCACGTCGTACGTCTTCATTATGTGGCTAACCCTTCTCGCACTTCGCAATCGCATCGGCATCTTGATGCTGTCCCTAGCCATGGTACTGCTGGGCGCCACCTCGCTGCAGCGGCTACCGGTCGATCTCTTCCCCCAGATTCAAGTGCCGGTGGCCTTCGTCGGCGTCATCTATAAAGGCGCGCCGCCCCTCGACATCGAACAAAGCGTCGTCTATCCCATCGAAAAGGCCGTAAGCTCCGCCTCGAACGTCGAGCATGTCGAATCCTTCGCCAAGCAAGGCATCGGCGCGGTGCAGATCTGGTTCAACTGGGGCGCGGACATCAACGTCGGCCAGATGGAGGTGATGCAGCGGGTCACGCAAATCCTGAACAGCCTGCCGCCCGGCATCCTGCAGCCCTTCATCGTCAAATTCGACGTGTCCAATATCCCCGTCTCCTTCGTGACGGTCTCCAGCGACGATCTCGACGAACGGGCTCTCTACGACCTGGCCTACAACACGATTGCCCCGCAAATCGAGCAGATCGCCGACGTCGCTGCCGCCACCGTGGAAGGCGGCAAGATCCGCCAGATCAACATCAATCTCGACCCGGCCCTTCTGAATGCCCGGAGCCTCTCGATTCTCGACGTCGTCAAATCCGTGAAGGCCGCGAACCTGATTCTGCCCTCCGGCGACATCAAGGCCGGCAATCTGGACTACAACGTCTTCACCAACAATCAGTTCCGCACGGTCGACCCGATCCAGGACGTAATCGTGAAGGTGAACCAGCATGGCAGCCCCGTGCGGGTGCGGGACGTCGGGGCCGTCACCGATTCGTCGGACATCCAGACCAATATCGTCCGAACGGACGGAGCCAGGGCTGTTTATCTGCGGGTCAATAAACAGCCCATCGCCAACACCGTGGCGGTGGTGGATGCGCTACGCAAGGCCCTGCCGAAAATGGTCGGCATCCCCTCCAGCGTGAAGCTCGGCATTTCCTTCGACCAATCGGTCTACATCCGCCAATCGATCAACAACCTCGTCGAGCAGGCGCTGCACGGATCGCTGCTGGCTGCGGCCGTCATCCTGATCTTCCTGCGCAATTTCACGAGCACCCTGATCATTTCCGTCTCCATTCCCCTCTCGATCATGGTGACCTTCATCGTGCTCTATTTCTCCGGGCAAACCCTGAACGTCTTCACGCTGGGAGGCCTGGCCCTGGGCATCGGTCGGCTCGTCGACGACTCCATCGTGGAGCTGGAGAATATTCAGCGCCACCTCAACGACACGCCCCGCCGCTGGGACGCGATCCTGGAAGCGGCGCGCGAAGTGGCCATGCCGATTCTGGCCTCGACCATCACCACGGTCGTCGTCTTCCTCCCGATTTTCTTCGTCGCAGGCATTGCCCGCTTGCTCCTGATTCCCCTGACCATCACGATCGCGATCTCGCTCTTCACCTCCTTCTTCGTCTCCCGGACAGTGACTCCGGCCCTCTGTTACAAATTCCTGAAGCCGGAACAGGACGCCCACAAGTCGATGCCGCGCTGGTTCGTGCGGATGATGGATTGGAGCCGCGAACGGTATGAGTCTCTGGACCGGAGCTATGAGGACTCGCTCCGCTGGGTCCTGGCCCATCGCAGACTCTTCATCGGCGGCATCCTGATCCTCTTCGCCGCCTCGCTCGCGCTGGTGCCCAAGATCGGCACGGAATTTTTGCCCGTGTCGGACGAAAGCCAGTTCCGCATCGTGCTGCGGGGGCCGGTCGGTCAGCGCGTGGAGAAAACCGAGCAACAGGTCGCGGAGGTCGAACGGGTGCTGCGGGCCCAGATCCCGGCCGAGGAATTGGGCACCATCATTTCCAGCACCGGCGTCCTGGCCCAGGGCCGTTCCTCTCTCTTCAA